>JAUICI010000007.1 GCA_030427935.1 Bacteroidia bacterium
CGGGTCAATTCAACACAGGAACAGGTGTTTTTGATGCCAATGGGTTAGCTGGAGGAGCTTACACATTTACCTATACCATTTCTGGAGCAGCACCTTGTGGTGACGATGTTGCCTCATTCGTAATTAACGTGACAGAGCAACCCAATGCAGGTGCAGATGGAAATGCAACCTTGTGTAATACAACGGGAACTAACATCGACCTAAATACACTCCTAGTCGGAGCTGATCAGGGAGGTAACTGGACAGAAACTTCAGCTTCTGGGCAATTTAATGCGGGCACTGGAGTATTTGATGCTTCTGGACTTGCTGGAGGAAATTATACGTTTAATTATACAGTACCCGGTATTGCTCCTTGTGCCGATGATATTTCAACTTTTACAATTACAGTAACTCCTGCACCCGCTGCACCTGGACTTTCTGGTGGGGGAACATTCTGTGAAAACGATAATATTACCTTGAATGCAAACGGAACAGGCGGAACAATTACTTGGTATACGGACCCAGGGTTAAACAATGTATTCCAAACGGGAACATCCGCTACATTTACTGTCCCAATTGGAACAACAGTTCTTTATGTTCAAGAAGATAACGGATGCCCCGGGGAAATTGATTCGATTGTTGTCATCGGTATTAGTGGTCCAACTTTATCGGTTCCTCTAATCGTAAATGGTTGTGAAGGGGATCTTTTGACAATAACGGCGACCTCTAACGCCCCTTTAATTTGGAGCACAGGAGACACCACTTCAACTATTGAATTAACAGCTACAACCGACACTTTTGTTGTTGCTTCAGTTTTTACAAGCTGTGACACACTTATCGATACGACATTCATCAATGTTTATCCAGGATTTACAATTGATGCTGGACCAGATCAAACAATTCCTCTTGGTGGTTCTACGACGATCGAAGCGACTTCAACTGGTTTGATAAACTCTATTAGCTGGAATCCACCAACATTTTTGGATTGTTCAACTTGTACCATGACGGAAGTTTATCCGACTCAAGATGTGACCTATGTTGCGACCGCAATCGACGAGAATGGATGTATTGCTACAGATAATGTTACGATTACACTAGAAGGTGAAATTACGGTTTACATTCCGAATATCTTCTCACCAAATAAGGATGGAGAAAATGATGATTTTGGACCTTATGGACCAGAGTTTGAAACCTTTAAAATGGAAATTTATAATCGATGGGGAGGGCTTATCTGGCAGACAGATATCCCTGGTGGAAGATGGACTGGAAACCATGAAAATGGCGAACAATGTCAACAAGGAGTTTATGTTTATAAAATATGGGGAGTATTCCTTACTGGACAAACATTTGAAAGATCTGGGACAGTTATGATTACCCGTTAGTCCTGAAAACGCATTAATTGATCCAATTCGAATGACCACTCTGGTGTTTCCAATTGACCTTCAAGGTCCTTGACAAAATACCATGGAGATCGATCATTCGATTGGGGATTAACCAAAACCTGCGTTTGCTGAGCAGGCATATAAGATTGAGCCAATAAAAAGGCTTTATCTCCTTGATCATTTTGAACCACATCTAGAACAATAACCGCATGACCCGGATGTCCACCCAGAATAAAAATATCTCCTGGGAGAATGTCTTTTAATTCAACCTTCTTTAACTCTTTAGAAAGAGAAGCGGTTCCGCAGTATGAGTAAATCAAATTCATGTATTTCCTGAATGTTTTCTCAGAATAATCTCGATTAGCTGTTTTGACCCAATTCACTTTAGATCCTTTGATGGAAGCGCGATAACCTTCGGCATATTTCTTATATTCTGCTCGATGTCCAGAAGTGAAATTGAAATGAATTTTGTCGTATTCCTTTCTTCCATAATGATAAGTCGCTTTTAAGTTCATGACAGCATCTGCACATTGATGCAAGTCTTTGGAGCCAATATTCTGATCAAAAACGGCACAGTAAACCGAAGGAGCAATTTTCTCTGATCCATCAAAATAATTCACTGGAGAACCATCTGGTTTTAAAGGGTGTGAAATCAAATACTCATGAAAACTACCCGCTTTCACATCTATTCTTTCGTATCCTTCCGGCAATAGAATTCTTTGGGAAACACCTTTGCCTTCTGGGTTAATCCAGCCTATCGTTTTTACTTCAGATCCCTTTTCAACTGACGATGTATCGGGCTTTGCTTTATTTACTTCAAGGTCATTGCCGGACTGACAAGAGGCCAATTGAGCCACAATAAAAAATAGAATGAGATTCACAGCAGATTTCATAAACTTTTCTTTTGTAATGCTGTTTTAAAGATAAGTAACATTGGTCAGATTGATTATGCCGTAAAATTGACGTAATTTTAGGGTCTTAAATCGAAATTAAAATATTCTAGATATGGGCATCAATAAAAAATTACTGAAAAACATTTGTACAACACCAGGAGCTCCAGGATTTGAGCAAAAGGTACGTGAACTAGTTATCAAAGAAGTTAAGGGTCTCGTAGATGAGATTGAAACAGATAACATGGGAAATGTTTATGCGATCAAAAGAGGAACCAACAAAGGTAAAGATGCGAAGAAAGTCATGATTGGTGCACATATGGACGAAATCGGATTCATCGTTACACATATCGATGATAATGGATTCATTCGATTCCATACTTTAGGCGGATTCGATCCAAAGACTTTAACCGCTCAGAGAGTCATCATACATGGAAAGAAAGATGTTATCGGAGTAATGGCATCTAAGCCAATCCATGTAATGTCTCCAGAAGAAAGAAATAAAGTAGCTAAGATTAAAGACTACTTTATCGATACAGGATTACCGGGAAAAGAAGTGAAAAAACTGATTAAAATTGGTGATCCAATTACTAGAGAAAGAGAATTCATCGAAATGGGTGAATGTGTAAACTCGAAATCATTGGATAACAGGTTAGCTGTTTTCATTTTGATTGAAACTTTGAAGAAACTTAAAGGCAAAAAGATTCCTTTTGATTTATATGGGGTTTTCACCGTACAGGAAGAAGTCGGAATCCGAGGAGCAAATGTCTCTTCCATGCGAATCAATCCTGATTTTGGATTTGGATTGGATACCACAATTGCCTTTGATCTTCCGGGAGCAGCTGAACATGAAAAAATCACGAAACTTGGAGAAGGAACCGCGATTAAAATCATGGATGCTTCAACAATCTGTGACTATCGAATGGTAGATTACATGAAGAAAACTGCAGATAAAGCAAAAATCAAATGGCAACCGGAGATTTTAACTGCTGGTGGGACAGACACCGCTGGAATTCAAAGAATGACTGAAGGTGGGTCAATTGCAGGTGCAGTTTCCATTCCAACAAGACATTTACATCAAGTAATCGAGATGGCGCATTGCGACGATATTCAAGGATCCATTGATTTACTTACCGCTTGTGTTCAAGGCTTAGATAAATACGATTGGTCATTTAAATAAATGAATAAATACAAGATTGGACATAAACTAGCTCAAATTGACACTCCCAAAGACCTAAGGGAGAAATTTGAATTGAGAGATCTTCCGGAAATTTCGGAAGAACTTCGAGACTATATTGTTGAAGTTCTTTCTGATATTGGGAATTCTCATTTTGGTGCCAGTCTTGGAGTAGTTGAACTCACGGTCGCTTTGCACTATGTTTTCAATACACCAGACGATCGAATTATTTGGGATGTCGGTCACCAAGCTTATGGACATAAAATTCTAACAGGAAGAAGAGATCAGTTTCACACCAATCGTTTGAAAGGTGGCATTTCTGGCTTCCCAAAAAGAAAAGAAAGTGAATACGATGCTTTCGGTACAGGTCATAGTTCAACCTCTGTCTCAGCTTCTTTGGGACAAGCTGTAGCCAATAGCTACCAAGGAAAAAACGCCCAACATGTAGCCGTAATCGGAGATGGAGCACTAACGGGAGGAATGTCCTTTGAAGGCTTAAACCATGCAGGTGCTTTGAATAGCAACATGCTAATCATCTTGAATGACAATTGCATGTCCATCGACCCAAATGTGGGGGCTTTAAAAGAATATTTAACAGATATTACGGCTTCGAAAACTTATAACAAAGTCAAAGATGATGTTTGGAAAGTTTTAGGAAAAATTTCCAAGTTTGGTCCGAATGCACAAAGCATTGCCGCTAAAGTTTCAAAGACCGTGAAAGGCTCCTTCCTGAAGCAAAGTAATTTCTTTGAATCTTTAAACTTTAGATATTTTGGTCCGATAGACGGGCACGATGTGGTGGCTTTAACCCAAGTCTTGGGGGATTTGAAAGAAATTAAAGGGCCAAAAATATTGCACATCCTAACTAAAAAAGGAAAAGGCTATGAGCATTCAGAGTGGGGAGATCCTACACTTTGGCACGCACCCGGTGTTTTCAATAAAGATACAGGTGAAATTGTAAAAGTGAGTCCGGCTTCTCCTGAACCTCCGAAATTTCAGGACGTATTTGGACATAGTATCGTAGAATTAGCTGAGAGAAATCCGAAAATCATGGGAATTACTCCAGCCATGGCTACAGGTTGTTCATTGAATATCATGATGAAAGCCATGCCCGAAAGAACATTTGATGTGGGCATTGCTGAGCAACACGCCGTTACCTTCTCAGCTGGACTGGCCAGTGAGGGTATGATTCCTTTTTGCAATATCTATTCTAGTTTCATGCAGAGGGCTTTTGATCAGATTATTCATGATGTGGCTATTCAGAATCTGAATGTCGTTTTTTGCTTGGATCGAGGGGGACTGGTTGGAGCAGATGGAAGTACACATCACGGAAGTTTCGATATTTCTTATATGCGAATGATTCCGAACATGACCGTTGCAAGCCCTTTGAACGAAGAGGAGTTGCGAAACCTCATGTACTCGGCTCAGTTAGAAGACAAAGGTCCTTTTTCCATTCGTTATCCTAGAGGGAAAGGTGTGATGATCAACTGGAAAACTCCCTTCAAAGAGATCAAAATTGGTACTGGACAAAAATTAAGAAATGGAACCGATTTGGCCGTTTTGACTTTTGGTCCAATCGGAAATGAAGCCATCAAAGCCATTGAAAAAGCCGAAGAAGACGGCAAATCAATAGCGCATTACGATCTAAGGTTTGCAAAGCCACTGGATGAAATCTTATTGCACGAAGTCTTTTCAAAATTTGATTCCGTCATTACTGTTGAAGATGGTAGCTTAATGGGAGGCATTGGATCTGCTGTATTAGAATTCATGTCTACGAATGGTTATAAAGCTGAAGTACTTCGTTTGGGTATACCAGATAGATTCATCAGTCAGGGAACACAAGAAGAATTGTGGAAGGAATGTGGGTATGACTCGGAAGGAATTTATAAGGCTATTACTCATCAAATCAATAGCTCCACTAGTGAAAAGTCCAAGAAAAGAGTACTTTAACCCCGATTTAACGTAGAATTATTCTTTTATTCAAATATAAAACCCTACTTTGCAAAGAATTTAAATTTTTAGAATGAGTAAAGGAACAGTTAAGTTCTTTAATGAGACAAAAGGATATGGTTTCATTAAAGACGATGAGAACGACAAAGAGTATTTCGTTCACATTACAGGAATTATCGACAAAATCAAAGAAAACGACACTGTCGAGTTTGAACTCCAAGAAGGTAAAAAAGGATTAAATGCAGTGAACGTTAAAGTGTGCTAAAATTAAAACTTTATAAGATTACCAAAGGCGAACAGCAATGTTCGCCTTTTTTATTTTCCAATAACGTATTTTTACTCTACACGCATAAGAAAAAAGCCTTTATTCATTGAATAATAAAAGGGAAATATTAAAATCTGATTTTCTGTGAGTTAGGAAATATTGTTGATTTGTAATTTTTATCAATATTCTTTCCTATCTTTGAAACTCCTCACACTCAGGAAAAGTTTATCACCTTATTTTTTGTTTGTCATTATTGATGCTTATACAACGCCTCAATATACTTGTAACTAGTCTAGCCCGAAAAATCTTGTGAAACCTTCTTTCTGAATTCAGGGAGAGGGTTTTTTGATGGAATAAAAAAAGCCGCTCCCTCCAGAGCGGCTTTAAAAAATTAAAGGTAGGTATGAATTACTTTTTGATTAGCTTCTCTTGGAAACTACCTTCTTGATTGATTACTTGAATTGTATACATACCAGACACTTCTCTCGTAATATCAATATTAAACTTCGTTCCGAAAGTTGTGGTTTGAAGCACGAGTTCTCCTCTTAGGTTATAAACCTTAACTTCATTCTCTGCATCTCTCGAAGCTCCTTCCAACTCGATGTTGAAGATTCCTGTTGATGGGTTAGGAGAAGCTTTCATTCTTTGAACAGGAGGCTCAAATGAATAAACTGCAAAATCAAATAACTCGCATGACCCTTGACAAATAACATCATCTATAGTCACTTCAATTCTTCTTATTGAATTTGATGAAAACGCCCTATTAAAATTGAGAACAGGTGCAGTTGTAGAAGTTGTCCATGGAGTCCCAAGAACTTGATTATTTGCATCATAATTAGTAATCGTCCAATAATAGGTACTATTTGGACAAATACCTGAATTATCTGCAACCATGCTAAATCTCCAAACATCTACTTGAGGATTGCCATAAGAAAACAGAATATAAGGGGTTGGGCTACTAGACAATCCTTTTGAAATAACGGACGTGGAATTTGTAACTACATAGTCTTTTTCGAATACACCACAATCCGTTGTCATTACTAAAGTAAATGTTGATGTAGCTCCAGCATTAACAGTAGCATACATAGAAAACCCTGTTTGACCTGCTAAAATATTCCCGTTTTGATCTTCCCAATGATAAGAGTATACAGCAGGAGAACCTAACAAGAATAAAGGATCTACTGAGAAACCAATTTGAATTCCCAAACTTGTCAACCCACAATAAGATATGTTTTCAGTACTCAAGTCTAAGGAAGCTGGATACCTTTGCTCAATAGTAATTTGCTCTTCTTTAATAGTACCGCAATCATCTGAAATCAATAATGTATATGTTCCCGGTTGATTAACTATATATGATGATCCATTTTGAGTTGTAGTTCCGTCAGACCAAATATAAGTATGATTAGGATCGAAAGGAGCAACCGTAAGCGTCTGAGGTTCAAATCCTGTAAAAGTTGAATTTGGACATAAATAAGCACTTCCTACGATGACCTCAGAAGGTGTTCCATTGTCGCAACCTGTGCAAGAAGCCCCTGGTTGAACATTAGCCACATTAGTTTCGAAATAATTAGTGTTCTCAATTGTATTGATTTGACAAATAGACAACTCATTGGAATAGAATCTTTGTACAGAAGGAAACCTAAAAACACCAAAATCACTTGATTTTTCAAATTGACAATTCTGACCTAATACATTAAAAGTTCCATATTTAAAATCATCCGCTGGATTAGAAGGGAAACTGTTAGCTGGATTATCAACTCTTGGATAAAAGATGTATAGTTTATTATTTGTAAATAAAGCATTGCTAAAATCCCTTTCATCTTCAGACCAATTTCTACCAAAATCTGATTTAGTTTTATTTTCATAAACTATATTTCCACTCGAAAGGTCTACAGACATTGTATAAATATCATTTTCTCCTCCATAAGTACCGTACGGCGTGGCTCCTCCATACTCCCATTTGGCAGAACCCATCATTAAAAACAGCCTATTGTTATCAGTAAATTGAGCTGATTTAATAAAATGACTAATCGTTGGTAAACTACCGTCTTGAAATTGTGAATTATAGACAGTTAGTTGATTTGCCACACCTGAAAGGCTTCTAATTTGATCTGATGTTGAATTTAATTGGGGGATATATTCACATACAAATGGAGACCAATAGTTATCGCAGTTTGAGCCGGTCGAACCATTTAAACCAATATCACCAATCAAATATAATTTATCGTTAAACTCATTCTTCATTATTCTTCTAATATTAAAGTAATCAGTTATTCCAGATACATTTTGACATAGTGGTGGAACATAATTTTGATTTAACTTCAATTGAGTATAGTCAACAAAGGATCCATTAGTATTAAAGTGAATCAAAAAGTGAGCTGTTGAAAAATCGACATTATTTGGTGCTCCACCTGTTTCAAACCTTTGCATCGAGGCCGATACTATATATTGTCCTTGTGCCTCTATCACTGAAGTTCCTTTGCAATTTTGATATCCCGCAGGAAAGGTGTGTTGTACTTCACAACCAGCATTTCCAGCCCATACGCTATTAAAAAAAACAACATTCCCAAAAGAATTTAACTTTAATAATGAAACTTCGCCAGTACCTTGGTTATTCCAGTTTAGAACGAATAACGCGCAATTATCTGAAGTCTCTATAATTTGTGAACATGTCATTAATTTAGGATTTTTCTTGTCGTCTTGAAGTAAATGAGTTCCGATTAGTTTAAGGTTTAAATTAAACCTAAAAATAACCGATTGGTTATTCATTGTGCCATAAACAAAATATCCGGTGGCTTTCCTATCTAGTCTGGGATTGGATAAAAACTGGACCTGTTCAACGATTAAACCAGAAAAGTCTTGAGATAAATCGACATTTTTAGTTACTAATACAGTTGATCCGTCAATCGAAACTTTGCTTAAAATTAATGACACATTATTGTCATCATACGAAACTATTAGCCGGTCCACTGGATTTCCATTTTTGTCCAAAGTGGTGGTTGAAATATCTCTATTGGTTGTTGAATAGAATACACTTGGCATACCATTCGGTGCTACCGCAGTGTGCCCAGGAACCTCATAGTCGTAAGAAGATAGATTTTGTGCTTTGCCCCACAATGCTCCTAGCATCATCGTGGCTACTAAAACGATTTTTTTCATAAATAAGATAAATTAAGAATTTCGACAAAGTTCCGTCAAATACTACACTTAATCTTATTATGCAAGGAATAAGTAATGTGAAGGTGGAATTTTGTCATGAAATGCCCGTTTTTTGTCATGAAAATTCAATTCCAATGAAAATTTGATTTTATACAGGTCAAAGGTGAAACTTTTGTTTACCTCTTCTTAAAAACAGGAACACTCGAACAAGCCTCCCCAAACATGATGGATTTGGCTACTTTTTGGACTTTCTGTACGAATAAAGTGTAAATATTCTCATCTAGATTGTAATTCCCACAGCCTTTGATGATCATTCTTGCATCTTGGTATTCGGATAAGTCCAGGTTCATTATTTTTTGCAGAATAAAATAATTGTAATAATTCGTTCGCTCCCCAAAGTAAAATTCTCCTCCTGCTTTTTCTACTTCTGAAGCGATTAACATTAAGGACCAAGTAGTAATGATGGCCTCATCTTTATTGGTTAGAATAAGTGTCTGATTTTCAAATTGCGACCAATCGAAGTCTTTGATCTTTTGTCTAAAGTCTTTTTCTCTCAAAATAAAGCCCTCAAACAAAAACTCAGAGATATCCAATTCTATCAATGAAAGATCTTTCAGCCAGTCTTCCATATCAAACTGAATCAATCCCGATTGGGCCACTTTATTTACAATTTCATCTGACATATTAATTACTGTGTAATCCTTAGCTTTTTTGGACTCCATAGCTCACGCGGAGGAGTCAGCGAAGGATTAGAGAAATCCTAATTCTAATTTCGCTTCTTCGCTCATCATGTCTCTGTCCCAAATAGGTTCCCAGACAATATTTACTTTAACTGAATCAACACCTTCAACGGCATTAACCTTTTCCTCTACTTCTACCGGTAAAGATTCTGCTACTGGACAATGCGGGGATGTTAAGGTCATGTCTATCTCGACTCCACCATTATCGTCCAATTTCACTTCATAGATCAATCCCAATTCATAGATATCTACTGGAATCTCTGGATCTTCGACTGTCTTTAAAGCTGCAACAATCTCTTTTTGTAAACTCTTCTTCTCGCTCGTTTTCATGCCGCTACGTTTTGAAGTGCTAATAATTTGATTTGTTTTACCATGCTCAACAAACCATTGGCTCTGGTCGGACTCAAATGTTCCTGCAGACCAATTTCCTTAATGAATCGAAGATCCGATTTCGCGATATCTTCGGGTTTTTGACCAGAAAAAACACGCAATAAAAGCGAAATAATGCCTTTGGTGATGATCGCATCTGAATCAGCATAAAAGTTAAGAATCTCCCCATCTTTCTCAGAATCCAACCAAACCCTGGATTGACAACCCTTAATTAGTTTGTCATCGGTTTTATTCTCTTCTTTGATTAAGCTTAAATCCTTTCCTAATTCAATGATGTATTCGTATTTGTCCATCCAATCATCATAGATGGCAAACTCATCAATAATTTCGTTTTCTATCTCCTCAATTCTCATTTATCCTAACATGTTTAGTGCTCTTTCTAAAGCACCGATAAAAATATCTACTTCTTCTTTTGTATTGTAAAAAGCAAAACTTGCTCTAACCGTTCCATTAATCCCAAAATAATCCATTACGGGTTGGGTACAATGGTGACCAGTTCTAACAGCAACTCCCTGCTTGTCTAATAATGTTCCAACATCAAAATGATGGGCGCCTTCTACTACAAAAGATAGGACACTCACTTTGTTCTCTGAAGTTCCAATAATTCGGACACCAGGAAGCGCTTTTAACTTTGTTTCTGCGTATTCTAGCAACTCTTTCTCATGAGCTTCTAATTCGCTTAAATCAAACTCCGTAAAATAGTCAATTGCTGTTTTCAAAGCAATCCCTCCAGCAATATTGGGTGTTCCTGCTTCAAATTTATGAGGCAATTCGTTGTAAGTGGTTCCCGACATTTTCACTTCTTTGATCATGTCTCCACCACCTTGATAAGGCGGTAGTTGCTCTAAAGCTTCTTTCTTTCCGTAAAGGACTCCAGTTCCAGTTGGACCAAATAATTTATGACCTGAAAAGACATAAAAATCAGCATCCAATTGCTGAACATCAACCTTAAAATGTTGCAAAGATTGCGCTCCATCGATCAAAACTTTTGCCCCAACTGCATGTGCTTTCTCAATGAGCATTTCAATTGGGTTGATCGTTCCTAAAGAATTTGAAACATGCGTAACCGCTAGTATTTTCGTTTTGGAATTGATCAACTCATCAATATTCGATAAGTCCAACTCTCCTTTTCCATTTAAAGGAATATATCTGCAGGTTGCACCCGAATATTCGCAGGCCATTTGCCAGGGTACAATATTCGAATGATGCTCCATTTCCGTGATTAAGACCTCATCACCTGCTTTTAGTAGTTTTGAATAACCGAATGCAACCAAATTGATGGAATCCGTGGTCCCTTTGGTCATGATGATTTCTTCTTCATGCTTCGCATTCAAAAAAGATTGAATGGTTTTTCTGGCTTCCTCATATAAATCCGTTCCGACTTGACTCAAATGATGCACTCCTCGGTGGATATTGGCATTTTCTGAAGAATAATACTGTTGGATTCGATCAATGACGATTTGAGGTTTTTGAGCAGTTGCTCCATTATCGAAATAGACCAATCGCTTCCCGTAAATTGTTCTTTCAAGTAAGGGGAAGTCCTTTCTTACTGTATTGATCTCAAATTTTCTCATTCGTGATCCAAAAGTTGGATTCTGG
Organism: Bacteroidia bacterium; assembly: GCA_030427935.1. Taxonomy (GTDB): domain Bacteria; phylum Bacteroidota; class Bacteroidia; order Flavobacteriales_D; family Crocinitomicaceae; genus JAGQYP01. The sequence goes on from JAUICI010000007.1 coordinate 11,532, forward strand.
AAACCATTTGGCTTACCACATAGTTCTTTAATTCATCTTCTGGTAAAGTCTCTATCACTTCCTCCAAAAAAGATGAAACCAACATCTTTTTTGCTCTTTCCTCAGAGATTCCTCTCGCTTTCAAATAGAATAATGCTTTCGCATCCAACTGACCAGTAACTGAACCGTGTGAACATTTTACATCATCGGCATAAATCTCCAACTCAGGCTTTGAATTGATTGTGGCTTTTTCGGAAAGAAGAATATTTGAATTTTGTTGATAAGCGTTGATTCTTTGAGAATCTTTTCGAACGATGACACGACCATTAAACACGCCTGTCGATTGTCCATTCATCACCCCTTTGAATAATTCGTTGGACTCACAATCCTCCGATGCGTGATCTATAAAAATGTGATTATCGATATGTTGCTTTTCCTCTCCGTAATACATGCCGTTTACATGCGTATCACAGCCTTTTCCATTTTGTCTAATATTGACATTATTTCGAATCAAATCCGCTCCAGAAGAAAAGTTCCAAACTGAAATTTTCGAATCTTTTTCTTGAGTTCCGTTAACTGATTGAATATGAAAAGTTCCCGCTTCTTCAGCCTGAAGATTAACTAATTCAATATTGGAATTCTCATCTGCTTCCAAATTGAAATAAGTATTGGTAAAACCAACTCCAGCACCTTCACTGATGTAATTGCAAATGATTCTGGCATTGGCATTTTTCGAGGCTTTAATCTTGATTAGCGTATTTGCGATTGCGCTATTTCTCGTATTTACAAAAACAATCTGAAGTAAATCTCTTTCCTTTTGATTATTGAAATCAATTACCAAAGCATCTTCAGCATAAGCTTTGCTAATCATGGAGAAAATTTGATCGTCTCCAGCATTGATATTGTCATTTTCTTTGATCTCACCTTCGATGGATTGAATTCCTTTGGATATCGATAAATCATATTTGGAAGCAGATTCATCTATTTTCCCGTTCACAATCACTAATCGATTGGAATAATCTTCTTTCCATACTCCAGATAGATCGCTGGAAAAATCCTTTCCGGACTGAGTAAATTCGTTCTTGGTCAATTTTCTCAATCTCGTATATTTCCAATACTCATCTCTTGTAGTTGGAAAATCTTTTCCTTCTAATAAAGAAGCAGACTTTTTTCCAAAAGCTGAATTATTGGCTTGAAGATTTTTTACAAACTCTGTAACACTCATCTTTCTAAAGTTTATTGACCAATTTCTTCTTTGATCCAGTCGTATCCTTTTTCTTCTAATTCTAGAGCCAATTCTTTTGGACCCGATTTTACGATTTTCCCATCATACAATACGTGTACATAATCTGGAACGATATAGTCCAAAAGTCTTTGATAGTGGGTAATCACGATGGAAGCCGTATCTTCTTTCTTCAACTCATTTACCCCTTTTGCTACAATTCTTAATGCATCAATATCCAAACCTGAATCTGTTTCATCCAAAACAGATAATTTCGGCTCTAACATGGCCATTTGGAAGATCTCATTTCTTTTCTTTTCCCCTCCTGAAAACCCAACATTTACTGATCGATTCGCCAATTTGGAATCCAGTTCTACCAATTTTGATTTCTCTCTGACCATAGCCATGAAATCTTTAGCTGAAATCGCTTCTTTTCCTTGGTATTCTCTTTTCTCATTAATCGCCGTTTTCAAGAAATTGATATTTGATACACCTGGAATCTCCACGGGATATTGAAAGGCTAGAAACAATCCTTCTTTCGCTCTTTCGTCCGTTTCCAATTCTAAAAGATCTTTTCCTTCAAAATCTACCGAACCATCGGTTACCTCAAAATCTTCATTTCCAGCTAAAACAGAAGCCAAGGTCGATTTTCCCGCTCCGTTTGGACCCATGATCGCATGAACTTCTCCAGCTTTAACTTCAAGGTTTAACCCTTTTAATATCTCTTTGCCTTCAACTTGGGCATGTAAATTATTGATCTTTAGCATAACTTGTCTATCCTACACTTCCCTCTAGGGAAATCGTTAATAATTTTTGCGCTTCCACAGCAAACTCCATTGGAAGCTTATTTAATACATCTTTACAATATCCATTTACGATCAGTCCGATCGCTTTTTCCTCATCAATTCCTCTTTGCAAACAATAAAAGATTTGATCTTCTCCAATCTTAGAAGTTGTTGCCTCATGCTCCAGTTGAGCCGTTGGATTTTCACATTCGATATAAGGAAATGTATGTGCTCCTGATCTGTCGGTCATCAACAAACTATCGCACTGAGTGAAGTTTCTTGCATTGTCCGCTTTTCTGTCAATTTTGACCAATCCACGATAAGAATTTTCAGACTCACCAGCTGAAATACCTTTAGAAATGATGGTACTCTTCGTATTCTTTCCAAGGTGAATCATTTTCGTACCAGTATCCGCCATTTGATGGTTATTGGTAACTGCCACCGAATAAAACTCTCCGGTTGAATTATCTCCTTTCAGAATACAAGAAGGATATTTCCATGTCACTGCAGAACCTGTTTCCACTTGTGTCCAAGAAATTGTAGAACCTGTATGGCAAATTCCTCTTTTTGTAACAAAATTGAAGACCCCACCTTTTCCGTCTTTATCGCCTGGGAACCAATTCTGAACGGTTGAATATTTTATTTCTGCTCCATCAAGTGAAATCAACTCTACAACCGCAGCGTGTAGTTGATTTTCATCTCTCTGCGGAGCTGTACACCCTTCTAAATAGCTTACATAAGAATCTTCATCGGCAATAAGAAGCGTTCTTTCAAACTGTCCCGTCCCAGCTTCATTAATTCTAAAATAAGTGGATAATTCCATTGGGCATCTTACTCCTTTTGGAATGTAACAAAATGACCCATCTGAAAATACCGCTGAATTCAATGCCGCATAGAAGTTATCTGTTTGCGGAACTACCGTTCCTAAATATTTCTTTACAAGTTCTGGATGATCTTGAACAGCTTCAGAAAAGGAGCAAAAAATGATACCCAATTCGGCCAATTTTTCTTTAAACGAAGTGGCTACTGATACAGAATCCATCACAAAATCGACTGCAACACCTGTCAATCTCTTTTGTTCTTCTAATGAAATACCCAATTTATTCATGGTTTCTTTCATTTCTGGATCCACATCATCCCAAGATTCGTATTTCTGTTTCTTCGGGGCCGCATAGTAAGAGATTGCCTGAAAGTCAGGTTTCTCGTATTTCACATGTGCCCAGTCCGGTTCCACCATTTCCGACCAGATCTGAAAAGATTTCAATCTAAATTCAAGTAACCATTCCGGTTCATTCTTCTTAGCTGAAATCATACGAATAACATCCTCATTCAATCCATTTGGGATTTTCTCTGATTCGATATTGGTTGTAAAACCATATTCGTACTCTTTATTTTCAAGATCCTTCGCTAATTCGTTCTCTGTATATTCCGCCATAAGTAATTCTTAAAGTGAAAAGCTTTCTCCACATCCACAGGTTCTGTTGGCATTCGGATTTACAAAAATGAATCCTTTACCATTCAACCCCCCGGAATAATCTAATGTCGTTCCCACCAAATAGAGGTAACTCTTTTTGTCAACAACGACCTTCATTCCATTATCTTCGAAAACCTTGTCGTTTTCTGATTCCGTATTATCAAATTCAAGATCATACATCAATCCTGAACATCCACCTCCTTTTACGCCTACACGAATAAAATATCCATCTTTATTGTCTTCCGACATAAGCTGAATTGCCTTATTCTTAGCGTTGTCTGTTACTTTGATCATCCTAAATCTTATTTAGATTAAATATAAATAAGCTCAAATTGTTCAGCAAATTTACCAAAAATGTGGTATTGACCCAAAGAAAATAATGTTTATTCCCCTTATCCAATTCCTAGATTTATAATTATCCCCTAAATTTGCCCTCCAATGAAGTTTTTAAAGGTTTTAGTGCTTTTCGGCTTATTCCTTGGTTGTGAGACAGATGAAGGAAGAGAACTCGGTAAAGAATATTGTAAATGCATTACCGAGGCAAAAGGAGATGTCCTTTCTGTTGGCGAATGTGAGGACCATTTCAAAGACGAAATCGATCAGATAGAAAAAAAACCGCGTATATATAAAAACTTCATGGAGGAACTAGAAAATTGTCAATAGATGAATAAAATCATATTCCCTTTAATGGCTTCTGTTTTGATCTCATGTGGATCACTTGAAGACAAAATCGCTGAGGACATGCAAGAACATTGCGAATGTGTTTCAGAGAAAGGAATGAAAGACGAAAGCTGTCGAGAACTCTTGAAATCCATCATCGAAAAATATGAAAAAGAGGAAGGTGCAGCTTTATTGATTCAAGATCATAATGTGAAATGTGGAGAAAAATTAATTGAAGATGGGAAACATGACGCCTCTATCCGAGTTAGGTGAATTCGGACTAATTGAAGAATTAACAAAGGATATCAAGATACATCATGACTCAACCATTAAAGGTGTGGGAGATGACTGTGCGGTTATAAAAAAGGAAAAAGAAACCCTTTTAATTACATCAACGGACACCTTAATGCAGGGAATACACTTTGATTTGATGTATCAACCTCTCAAGCACCTGGGCTATAAGGCTATTACTGTAAACCTTTCTGATATTTACGCGATGAATGGTCATGCAAAACAAGTTCTTGTAAACCTGGCCATCGGAAATAAGTTTTCAGTTGAAGCCATTAAGGAGATTTACAGTGGAATGAAATTAGCTGCTGAAAAATACAATGTAGATATTGTCGGAGGCGACACAACCTCCTCTTATGCAGGTTTGGGTATAACGGTTACCGTAATAGGAGAAGTCGAAAAATCCAAAATCACCTACAGATCAGGAGCAAAAGAAAATGATCTTATTGTTGTTTCAGGAGATTTGGGTGGAGCCTATATCGGGCTACAACTATTGGAAAGAGAGAAAGAAGTCTTTAAAGCAAATCCTGATGCACAACCTGAATTTGAAGGTAAAGATTATCTATTGGAAAGACAATTGAAACCTGAAGCAAGAAAAGATATCGTGGAGCTGTTGGAAAAGATGGACTTGGTGCCCACTTCCATGATCGATATTTCAGACGGACTCGCCTCAGAATTGCTTCATATTTGTAAAAATAGCGGTGTTGGAGCAGCGATTTATGATGAAAAAATCCCTATAGATCCCGATACCTATCATACATCGGTTGATTTTAATTTGGATCCTTATACTTCAGCGCTAAATGGAGGCGAGGACTATGAACTCCTCTTTACCATAAAACAAGAAGATTACGATAAAGTGAAGGGAAACCCTAACCTTACTGTAATAGGGCATATTACAGATCAATCAAACGGGACATATCTGATGACGAAAGAAGGCAATGCAGTACCCATTGAGGCCCAAGGTTGGAATCATTTTAAACAAGAATCTTAGTTTTAATGAAATAGAGAGGCAAACTCCTTGTTTTTCGCTTTGGCTTCGACCCAATAATCAAACCGAAAGTATTCCATGGGAATGGCGTGTTTTTCTGAGCTTGTTTGAATATTTTCATGCAAATCGTAAAACAATTCTTTCTTATTGATTTCTTTCTCCTTTTTTATAATCTTTTTGAAATAGTTCAGAAATAATTTCTCAAAAGATTTTTCTTCATCTTTTCGGCCATACAATCTTTCAACAGACTTTAATGTGTAGGGCAATAGACGGCTATTTTCAAGCTCGTAATGGAGGATTAGATTAAATAAATTTGCATAACCAAAGAGTTCGTCTTTATCCGAGGTATTTGAGTTTAGGATTTTATTGACCCACTTCAAACTCTCTTTAAACTGACCATTTCCGAAATAAGCATAGGCGATCTGAAAGTATAAAAATGATTTACGAACAGTGTTAATCTTGGAATCAAATTTTTCAAGAGAGCTCTCTATTTCCGGGATCAAAATCGCTGCTTTCTCAAACTCACCAGAATTGATCATAATAGATAATTCCAAAGAAGCCGTTGAAGAAAACATTTTAATTTCAATGTCTTCAGTTAATTCAATCTTATAGCGATCTGAAAAGTTCTTTAACTCATTCAAACTATCTCTAAAGACTATCTTTTTCCCGGTTTTATGCGCGATAAATACCGTATTTACCAATACGGACACATAATTGGTTGGGTCCAGTTTAATTCGATTCGGAGATTCCTGAAATAAATCAATGTTTTTAGTCAAATAGTTTAGGCTACATTCGAAATCACCTATATAAAAGCAATAGGCCGAATTTATATGGTTTTTTAAATACATAGAGTCGAAGAACAAACTTGAATCGGGCAAATTATCAAACTGCTTTATTTGCTCTTTTAAAGACTGAATTTCAGATTCATTTTCAGTTCTATTCTTTTTGTTTATGATGTAAAACAACTCACTTTTGGTGCTCCATAGATGCATGTAGTTTTTCAATTTCTCTAATCTCTCAGCATCTTGGTGCAGGAAATCCTCAAGCTCTTTTGGCTTAATGTCGGCATAATTCTGCTTTTCTAACAGGCGCTTTCTTTTCAAACTAATTTCCATTAGAATGGAATAGCGATCATTTTTAACCGCTAATTTCTCAGCTGACCTAAGTAATTTATGAGCTTGCTTATAGAGCGTTTTATTTTGCAGAATATCCACACAATTCAACAAGTTATATATCTGAGCATCCACTGAATGAGATGAATGAAACTGTTCCAAGCTTTTCAATATATGATCATAGAGTCTAGATTTTGTAATTGAAAACTTATTCAAAAAGGCTTCCCCCTTAAAATGTTCCATTATCAATTTTTCGTCATAATAATCCATGTCATCGATAAAATCGAATAATTGGATATACTTATTTTCTTCTCCAATTACATGCTTTGAAGAAAGGACTTTGAAATATCTCTTCTCTGATTTCGATAGAGACTGAATCAATTCAAATAGATGTGAAGATGCTTTATTCGACATACCAAAAAGTTTAGGTTTAAAGATTATCCTAATTTAGGGAATGTCCTTCGCACTAGCATTACCAAATGCTCAACCAAACTGACCGTTCAGTAGTTCATAAAATATTGGAGAAAAAAAAAGGCGTTCAAAAAGAACGCCTTCATATGAAATATCATTTAAATTTTAATCAAAATCAAGATCGTTTTCTGGATCAGTGATGTCGCCATCTCCTTCTTCATAGACATCGAAATCACCATCCTTATTGTCACCTTTTCCGTCTTTTCCGTCTCCTTTACCAACATTAATATTCGTGTCAGAAGATCCGCTTTTCTTGGTCACAACACCGTTGTTTCCAGCAGGAATAATCTCCTCCTTAGCACAACTGGCAACTAGTCCAATCATGAAAACAACTACAAATATGTGTTTGAAAAACTTCATCGTAATGTCAAATATACTTAATTTCCTCCTACATTCCAAATGTTTACTCAATTTTTAGAAAAATTTCTACTATCGTTCCGACCACCTTACCGGCTTGATCGTAGGATTCTCGAGGACCAACAATCTTCAAATCCTTCCTCAATACCCTTTTTAGAATATCCACTCGGTTGGCCGTTATTTCCATTCCTTTCGAGTCGTGTTCGCTATCATAATTTTCCTTGATTTTCTGACTCTCTTTGATTCCAATACCATCATCTTTTATTTCAAAAACCACGAAGGAATCCTGAATGAAAATTTTGATGTCTATGTGACCTTTCTCTTTCTTGGGTAGAATTCCGTGTATGATACTGTTTTCAACAAAGGGTTGTAGCATCATTGAAGGCACTTCTAACATTTCGATGTCCACTGATGGATCAACCTCAATACGATACTCAAACTTACCAGAGAAACGCATACTTTCCAGCGAAAGATATAATTCCAATCGACTAATTTCATCACTAAGAATAACCATATTATTCTCATTGGTTGTACTATCGAGATTTTTCCGAATTAATTTGGCAAAATTTGTCAGGTATTTATTAGCCGAAATCTTATCTGAAATATTGATGAAATATTGAATGGAATTCAGTGAATTAAAAATAAAATGTCGATTCATACTCGCATTCAAACTTTGCTGTTCTAATTGCAATAATTTTGATTTATAAACCAGATTTTCATTGTCTTTCTTCTGCTTAATTACCTTGGTCCTGTAATTAATAATAAAAGTAACCACACCGATTATTCCTACAAGGGAAAGCGTGATAAACCACCAGGTTAGCCAAAAAGGGGGCAAAACTTCAAAAGTGAATTCAGCAACTTCAGAAACCAATCCACTTTTATTGATCGCTCGAACTTTGAAGGTATAGACTCCTGGTGACATGGAGGTAAATGTTGCAAAATCATTCTTTAATAATGGGGTCCATTCATCTCCGAATCCTTCAAGCTTATACTGATATTTTACTTCTTTGGTATTTTTAAAGCTGATTCCAGCAAATTCAATCGTTACATAATTATATCTATACGGCAGTTTTAAGTTTATTGGAAGTCCATTTTCATCATTCCCCTCACTGAATTCTGATAAATCCATTTCTTCCAAGAAAATCTTCAAATTTGTAATCGAGAGTTTAGGTTCAATAAAATCCTCCAAGTCTGAAATATGATCAGATCGAAATTTAACCAATGCCTCTTCCATACCGAACCAAATCGCTTTGTCTTCAACGTAAACAGAATTCAAATTCACCTCAGAACCTGGCAAACCATCTTCCGCTGAGAATCTTTTTACATCATAAATTTTCATCTGATCCGGATCGATTTTTCCTATATAGATCCCAGAATTGGTTCCAAAACAAACAGTTGAACCAAAATATTTAACCATATTAACCTCTTTCGAGGTTTTAGACAATTGAATACCCGATTCGAAAATTCTATCATTTTCAATTAAGTAGACTCCCTTATCTGAACCAATTAAGGCTTTTTTTTCAGAAATTAAATCAAGTGAATTCACCTCGGAAAAACCATAATCATTTTTGAGCTTTTTTAATTCACCATTTGAATAAACATATACACCCGATAAGGTTGCAAACCAGATTTCTCCAGAATTCGCAATTTTAATCTGACGAATCCAAGTTCGCAGTTCCACCCCATAAAAAGTAGAATCAAACCGCTCCCCATCAAAAACGGACACACCCTCTGGTCCTCCAATTAAATACTTATTGGGACTAAGTTCCGCAATTGTTGTGATCTTATCTGACAGTAAACCATCAGACTTAAAGTAGTTTTTTAATTTTCCATTTTTGTAGATAGAGAGTCCTTGTTGCGTCCCAATCATGAACTCTTCTGGACTCTTGACATGCATGGTCCATACCGTATTTGATGGCAATCCGTTTTCCGCATTAATAATTTTTGAATATCCATTTCTCGACCATACCGTAACTCCATTATTGTATGAACCCAGATAAAAAATGGAGTCTTTCTTATGGATATACATGATTTGATTACTCCCAATTCCCTCTTTTTTTGAAAAACTCACAAAGGTTTCCCCCACAAAGCGAGTCAAACCTTTCCCATCAGTCCCAATCCAGAGATTTCCTTCTCTATCCTTGAAGGTTCTGAGAAGTTGACCTTCTGGTAAACCATTTTCTACCGAAATCTCAAATTCTTTTTGCTGACTTATTCTATTGTAACAAACCAAAAGGGATTTTGTAATCAAACAAATACTCTCCCCCATCGGTTGAAAATCACGAATAGTTTCACTTGAATTGATATAATTCAAATGTTTTAATTTCCCTTTCGAATACCTGTAAATATTGGTTGGTTTATAGGTCCCAACATAGACTTTGTCATTCTCTACTTTGATGCGTCCAAATGATACATCAGGATGCAGATGCTTCATTTTACCGTTTAAATGCTTAACGAATAAACCTCTCTTTGTTGAAATAAGTAGTTCTTCTTCTGTAGCATACAAATCTCTAATTTTAAGACCTTTATCAATTTTAGTATATGGAACCAGCGCTTTTCCATCAACATAAAAAACCGATTCTCCATTTGTACCTACAAAAACCGTATCATTAAAATATTGAATACAATCAACCCTTCTGTTTTCGAATTCTTCTGGGAATAAAACCTGACTAAATTTCTTTTCAGAAAAAATGCATATACCTCCTTTAGATCCAGCATATAGTTTATTTCCTAAAACAAATAGTGAGCGAATGTCATCCTTGATTAAGCCATCTTCGGAAGTGTAAATTTTAAAGCTATTACCATCAAATTTGTTTAGACCACCTTCAGTTGCAACCCAAAGGAAACCATTTTGATCCTGCTCAATATCATAAACCTGAGATTGACTTAAACCGTTGTTCGTCGAATAAGAATCAAAACTATACTGCTGTAAATAGCATGTATGAGATAAGAAGACAAGAAAAAAGAGGAGTACTGATCTTCTCACAGACTTTTGAGCATTTGAGTGAAGTTCGTAATTCGATTTCTTGCGATTGGAATTTGTTTACCATTTTTCAAAACGGCATAATGGCCATCCTCATTTAAATACTCCTTGAGTTGGTTTAAATTGATAATGTAGGATTTATGTACGCGATAGAATTTTTCCGAATCCAATAGGTTCTCATAGATTTTCAAAGTTCTCGTATCCAAATATCGACTTCCATCTTCAAAATAAAGCATTGTGCAGTTCCCACTTGCTTCTAGGTAAGTAATATCTGTGTCTTCAACAATCTTTAGTCCTTTTGAATGTGAAATAACAACTTTACCGGAAGACTTTCCTTTCACTAATTTATCGGATAGATTTCTTAAAGACTCAAAATAGACGTCGTAATTCTCTGGTTCTGTTTTAAAATTATTGAAGGCTGTTCCAATTTTTTCAGCAGCTGCCTTTAAATCGTCAATATCAATTGGTTTCAGTATATAATACACTGCATTTGCATTAAAGGCTTTCACTGCATAATCTTTGAAAGCAGTAACAAATACGACAATAAAATTTCGGTGATCAACTTCTTCAAGAATTTCAAATCCTTCGGCTCCAGAAGGCATTCGAATATCTAAGAACACAACATCGGGTTTATCATTATTAATAATGTCAATTGCGGATTCTTTTCCATCGGCTTTAGCTATGACTTCTAAATCTGGACAAAATTCCCCTATCAGCATTTCCAGGTTGTTTCTTGCCAATTCTTCATCATCAACGATAAGTGTTCTCAATTTCATAATAACTAGTTTGTAAGGTTTAAAAGAATCTTAGTAAGACTCCAAGCAACAATCAATTAAGGTAAAGATACAAAACTGCTACTTATGAATCATTACACAAGAATAAATCTTCTATACACTTAGCTCTTTAGGTCAAAATTGAACAAAGGAAAGTCCGTAAATTGTGATTAAGTCGAAAAATTAAATACGTTATTATGAATAAAAATTTACCCTTAAAAGCTAAAAATGATATCTGGATCTTTATCGACTGCGGAGGTTAATGCCGTCTAGTCGTTTAAGATTTTGGATAAGATCCTAATTGTTGCTTTAGGATTTTCCCAAATAGACATATGACCCGAGTTCTCAATTTCATGGTACTCGGGTTTTTTATGAAGTTTATTTACCTCTTGCTCCATTTCTTTTACCGGGATAATTGGATCATTTTCAGCTTGAATAACGATCATGTTATCCGCTTTTTCAATTACTATAGATTGGTTTTGATTTCGATCTCTTAGTCCTTTGGTTGTTTTGATTATTTCATCGGATTCCATCCTTGCAGCTTTTTGAATCAGGTCATTGATGACCAAGTCTAGTTGCTCACTTTTTAGATGAAATAAATTTCGAATGGCTTCTAAGAGAAAAACGGATTTATTCTGCTTAACGATTTCAAGAACTCGATTCCGATTGGATCTTCTTTCATCAGAATCCGCCCAAAAATTTGAGTTAAGCAGAATCAATTTCTCCAATGCTACATTTTTTATAAGCTCTAAACCAACATAACCTCCCATTGAGTGACCCATAAGAATTGGATTCGAAATAGTTTCATACTCCAAAACTTCCTGAACTTTTTTTGCCATGAACTCCATGGAATAGGCTTGTTGATCATAAGCTGTACTGTTTCCATGACCAGGCAAATCGATCAATAAAACTTTGTGTTTAGGAAAAACTTCAAGAATAGAATCCCACATGCTTGAGTCTTCAAGAAAGCCATGAAGAAGAACCAAAACTTGACCGGAATTGAGGTCTGAGTTATAATAGGAATAGTTTAGCAAAAAAGAAGCTTTTTAAGAATTCATGAGCTCTTCGATCTCATCCGCCTCAATAGGAATATTTTTCATGAGGTTCATTGGTTCTCCCGATTCTTGAACCACGAGATCATCTTCTAAACGAATTCCTAGGTTTTCCTCTGGGATGTATATTCCCGGCTCACATGTAAAGACCATTCCAGCTTTAATCGGTTCTGTCCAAGAACCTACATCATGGGTATCCAGCCCGATGTAATGTGAAGTTCCGTGCATGAAATACTTCTTATATGCGGGCCAATTTGGATCTTGATTTCTTATGTCTGTTGCATCAATCAGTCCTAACTTCAGCAATTCTGCCTCCATGAGTTTCCCCACTTCAACATGATAATCACTCAACTTAATTCCTGGCTGCAAAAGCTTTTCTGCTTCTTTCTTGACATGTAAAACTGAGTTGTAAACTGCTTTTTGTCTATCCGTAAACCTTCCGTTAACTGGAAAAGATCGTGTCAAATCCGAGGCGTAATTCGCATATTCCGCACCAAAATCCATTAATATAACATCTCCGTCCTGACACTGCTGATTATTTTCTATGTAATGCAGCACGCACGCATTCTTACCGGAAGCGATAATAGGTGTATAAGCAAACCCTTTGGAGCGATTTCGAATGAATTCATGTGTTATCTCAGCTTCGATTTCATATTCCCATACTCCAGGTTTAATAAAATCTAAAACTCTTCGAACTCCTTTTTCCGTTATATCACATGCTTTTTGCATTAAGTCTATTTCGATAGGATGCTTAATTGATCGTATCTGATGCATGATCGGTGCCGATCTTTCATAGTGATGTATTGGGTATTTTTCTTTGCACCATGAAATAAAGCGATCTTCTCTTGTTTCAGCCTCTGTATTCGCTCTTAAGTGTTCATTTGTATTTAAATAAACATGTTCTGCTTCTGCCATTAAATTGTTGAAAATCGTTTCAAATTGATCTAACCAATAAACTGTTCGGATGCCTGAAACTTCAAAAGCTTTTTCTTTTGTTAGTTTTTCTCCTTCCCAGATTGCAATGAGCTCCGAAGTTTCCTTTAGAAAAAGAATCTCTTTATGTTTCTCACTCGAAGCATCTGGAAAAAGAACCAAAATACTCTCTTCTTGATCGACCCCGGATAGGTGGAAAATATCTCGATGCTGTTGGAAAGGCATCGTGCTATCCGCCGAAGTCGTGATGATATCATTCGAATTAAAGATCGCTAAGGAACTTGGCTTCAAATGTTTCACATACTCTGCTCTATTTCGGATAAAAAGCGCGTTATCAATAAGATCGTATTTCATAGCTACAAATTTTGGTCTAAAGTAAGAAAAACAAGAAAATATAAAAATAAAATCACCTCGTAAATACTTTACGGACTGCTGAGCTAACATTGTATAAAAATCGTCGGTAATGAAAAGAGAAAAAAGAAATTTGAAGAATGTCGAGATCAACTATATCACTTTTGAATCAGGTGATAACGAAGCACTAATTGACTGTAAAATTAAGAATAATCAAAAGTCAAGTGAATCCAAATTGATTATTTCCATGTCGGATTTGAACAAGCTAATTTCAGCTATTAAAAAGGTAATCAATTCTGATCTCAATATTGAATGTCACAAATTGAATTCGGATTCAAGCTTTTATCAGATTGACATGAAAAAAACGGGAATCTCAAAAATTGATTTGAGTAGTTTTTTCTTCTCAGGTGGAATCAGACAAATCATATCTTAAAAAACAAATAGTATGAAAATCATTAGCAAAGTCAATAATTTAACAAGACACGATCTGATTTACGTTTACGATAAACTTAAGATTGGGGAACAGGTTGAAATCAGTGAAGACGAAAATGGAAAGTGTATTTGGGTCATGTACCAGAATAAAAGAATAGGTACACTTGAGAATTTCGATCTTGGTTTTTGGGGATTGGGTGGCAAACTAAAAGCTCGAATTAATTCCATATCAAAAAATAAATACCTCCCATTTGAAAATCTAGATATCGAAATCAAGCCAACTTTTTAGAGTTTTTTTCGTTTTCATAGAAAAGTGTTATTTTTACTGATTACTTAAACATTATACTATGACCGTTACTAAGAATACTCTATTTGCTGTGTTGGGATTAACTCTGATTGGTTTTGCTTGTCAGAGACATCAAGTTGTTCCTCCACCAGAACCACCAATTGATCAAGTTGAAGTTGATTGTATGTTTGATGGACTTGTTAACTCTATTCAGTACAGTCTTCAAGAAGGAACAAATGATTACGAATGTAACATGCTTGTTACTAAGAACATTCAACCTTCACCATTAACTTCCACAGCGATTTATACAGACTCTTTAGGAAGTACTTCTCCTTCTGTAATACCTGGAATCAGATTAGATCTAGGAAGTTTTTCTTGGATTGATGATGGATCGAATAACCCTACAATCTCTGAATTTCAAACTTTCTTTTCAGGAGCTAATTTAATGTCTCAGTTTGGAGACTCTGTTAATTTGCCTTATTCAGATTTTGGTGCAAGTGGAGTTCAAATCACTTGGGTAGACTCTGCTGGAGTTGCTTATTATTCTAGAGACACATCAACTTATTTAGGAACAATTTTCTTATTGAATAACGTGACTTATGAAGCTGACAATGACAATGAGTATGTTAAATGGTCTGCTTTATTCACTTGTCAACTTTGGGATGCGAGTGGAACGGCATCTGTTGTTATTAGTAACGGCGTATTCAATGGAGCATTTAGAAGACGTACACAATAATGTTACCTAAGATTTAAGACAATTTTAAGATATTCTTATACAAGACCGAATCTTTTGATTCGGTCTTTTTTTTTGCTAAATTGCTTAAAATTAGTAAAATGAATGCGTCAATTAAAGTAGGGATTGTGGGTGACTTCAGCTTTATGTACAATGCGCACCATGCAACGAATCACGCCTTAGAACATTCCAGAAAATTATTTGAAGCAAACCTTGACTATTACTGGATTCGAACATCTGAAATAGCCGATGGGTCTGACGATGTATTTGAAAATTTCGATGGTATTATCATTGCTCCAGGACCTTATACCAATGAGTTTTTCATGAAATTGGTCATCAAAAAATTAGCGGAGAAAGAAATACCCGTTTTAGGAACTGGAGAGCCCTTTAAATTGTACCTGGAATATCTAGGAAACAATATGTACTCGGAATCTGTAACGGATATAATCTCCGAGAATCAAAATAAGAGTAATCACTTTGAAAAACTCTATTTAAATGATCCCAACGGTAGTTTATTGAAAATGTACGGATCCAGGCCCTTAGTAGAATATTCTTCTGTACGATATTCGCTTAACCCTGAAATACAAAAGTTCTTTGTACATAATGCGATTAATGTATTGGCCAATGAAGAGGATGGAAATCTAATTGCTTTTGAAGATAAGGCTAAACCTTATTTTAAATTTACGATGTTTTGTCCCCAAGTACTTTCTTCAGAAGCCATGCCGCATCCAATTATCACCACCTTCATTGAAGACATTCTCAAATCAAAACTAATTCCTAAAGTGGTTTAGTTTTCTTCTTCATACCCTTCGTCTACCAATAAATCATTTGATTCTGCTGCCTGAACGGCCAATTGATCACACATTTCATTATAATAATGACCATCATGACCTTTTACCCAATGAAACCTGAGGTGATACCCTTTAGAAGCTTCTAAATACCTTTTCCACAAATCGATATTCGCCTTTCCTTTGAAGTTCTTCTTGACCCATCCATCCAGCCATTTTTTATTGATGGCATCAACCACATATTTGGAATCACTGTAAATATCAATGGGATATTTTGCGCTTTTGATATTTTCCAAGGCGACAATCACGGCCAATAATTCCATTCGATTATTGGTTGTTTTTCGAAAACCTTGATTGATTTTTTTTAGCTTATCACCGAATTTTAAAACTATGCCATAGCCTCCATTACCTGGGTTTCCTTGCGCTGCACCATCTGTATAAATTTCGATTCTCGCCATGAACAAATATACTTTTAATTTATTATGAATTCAGAAGAAACGAAATAAACTTAGGAAACGTTTTACATTTTTTTTGTTTCCTGTGTAAAAATGATATACATTTGCCCCATGGATGAAAAATATGCAGACATAATAAAGCGCGCAACCGACATCTACATGCGCTATGGAATCAGAAGTGTAACCATGGATGACATGGCTCGACACCTTGGAATTTCAAAGAAAACACTGTACAAATATGTTTCAGATAAAAATGATTTGGTAAATAAATCCATTCAAGATCAATTGGAAACTGAAATGTGCAGAGTTAATGAAGGAATTCAAAATGCTAAAAATGCAATTGACGAACATATCTCTATTTCGAGAAGTGTGGTTAATCAGATGAAAAATGTTCAACCCGCTGTGTTTTATGATTTAAAAAAGTACTATCCGGAAGCTTGGAACATGTACCAATGTCATAAAAATGAAGAGATTTACGCGACAGTTAAAAACAATATTGAAAATGGTATAAAAGAAGGATTGTATCGTGAAGACATTAATCCTGCAATCACCTCAATGCTCTACATACAGAGTGTTGATGTCATGTTTTCGGATGAGATGATTAAGATTATGTCGACTTATGATTTTAGAACCATCATCATTGAAAAAATTAAATACCATATCTACGGAATAGCTGCCGAAAAGGGAATAATTGAATTTAAAAAACAATTAGAATCGCTTTATGAATAACCAAATTACACTACTAGGACTTTTCTTAAGTCTCAATTTACTGTCCTTCGCCCAAGAAGACTCAACTAAGTTTTCTTTACAAGAGGCATTGGAATATGGACTGCAAAAACATGAGTCCATCAAGAATGAAGAATTAGAATATGAATCTGCAGAAAAACAAGTTTGGGAAGCAACTTCTTACGGTTTACCACAAGTAAGTGCTTCTGGCCAATTTAGGCATAACATTATTATTCCAAAATCAATTGTACCTGCAAACGCCTTCAACCCGCAGGCGCCGGAAGATGAACTCGTTGCGCTTGAATTTGGAACTAATTTTAATGTTGATTTTGGCTTTCAAGTCAATCAATTGCTTTTTGAAGGCTCTTATATTGTAGGTATTCAAGTTTCGAAGTATTACAAACAATTTGTTTCTACTTCCATAGACGTTGCCAAACAAGATGTTATGTACAACATTTCTCAAGCCTACTATCTTGTATTGATTGCAAAGGAAAATTTGGATCTAGTGGATTCAACTGTGCTAATTACAACTTCACTTTTAGAAGATACCCGAGAGCTTTTTAAAGCAGGATTAATAGATGAAACGGAAGTTGATCAATTGGAACTCTCCTTATCTCGAGTTGAAACTCAAAAGATCTTAGCAAAAAGACAATTTGATAATTCCAAGAATCTATTGAAGATGTCGATGGCCTATGACATGGATAAAGACATCGAACTAACAGACGACCTTTATGAAATTTTAAAGGGATTGTATGATAATAACCCAACTCAGCAATTACTAAATGTTGAGAACAATCTAGATTATATCCTATTATCCAGAAAGCAGAAATTGGATGAATTCAATGTGAAAAATGAGAAATTTAAAAACTTACCTTCCATTGCCGCTTTCTTTCAGTTGAATACAATGGCAGGGAGAAATGAATTCGATTTTTTCAGAGATCGACCTTGGTTTCCAAATTCTATGTGGGGAATTAGTTTGAATATACCTATTACCAGTTCAGGTAACAGATGGGCCAAAGAACAAAGAGCAAAAATCGTTGTAGAGCAAACGAAAAACCAAAGAGATTTACTCGTTCGTAGTTTAAAATACCAGGAAGTTCAAGCGAAAACCCAGTACAATGATGCCTTTGATCAACTACTAAGGGAAAAGGACAATGTAGATCTTTCCAAGAAGATTTATGAAAGAATGATTATCAAAAGAAATGAAGGGATGGCAAACTCCTTAGAAGTTAGTCAAACCCAAAGTCAGTATATCAGTGCTCAGGGAGCCTATATTCAAGCCATTTTGGACGTCCTTCAATCTAAGACCAATCTGGATAAATTATTTAACAATTACGTGAAGAAATAGAAACTAAATTATTCAAAGTATACATAATGAAAACTAAAAGAAATCTAATATTTATTCTGTTTGCAGGAGTTTTGATCTCCTGTTCTACCGGTGGATCTGAACTGGAGGCGAAACAAGCTAGAAAGAAAGAGATTCTATCCAGAGTTGAAGAACTCAACACAGAATTGGCAGAGCTTAAAGAAGAGCTTGCTATATTAAATGAAGAATTGGATGAATTGGATACGGTTACAACAGTTGCCACTCTAAATGTATCCTATGTGAATCCGACAATCCAAGACTTTACGCACAAAATCGAAGTTCAAGCCAATATTGAAACAGATTTAAACGCTCTTGTAGTGGCTGAGTCACAAGGAGTAATCCGCAGAATCGTTGCTACTGAGGGTCAGATGGTGAAAAAAGGTCAGACTTTGGCTGTAATTGATTCTGAAATTCTTCAAGACAACATCAATGAATTGAAAAAAGCTTTGGAACTTGCTGATTTCGTTTATGAAAAGCAAAAAGCCCTTCGTGAAAAAGGTATTGGTTCTGAATTGGATTATGAATCTGCCAAGAATCAAAAAGAATCCTTGGAGAAGAAATTAATCACTTTGAAATCTCAACAAGGAAAAACGGTTGTCAAAGCTCCAATATCTGGGGTTGTAGATGAAATCTTCTTAAATCTCGGAGAGATGGCATCTCCTCAACAGCCTTTTGCAAGAATTGTGAATGCAGATAATGTAAAAGCCATTTCTGACATTTCGGCGAATCACCTTGCAAACATTAGAAAAGGTACGGAAGTGGAACTTGTGATTCCATCTTTCAATGATACCGTGATTAAAAGTGAGTTAACCAATATTGGAAATTACATTAATCCAACAAATAGGACATTGAAAGTTCAAACGGAAATCAAAGGAAACACTTTCTTGATTCCGAACATGGTCGCGATCATGAAGATTGTAGATTTTCAAAAGGCAAATGCGCTTACAATTGATCGACGCGTGATTATTCAAGACAGAGAAAACAACTATTTCATCTACTTGATTGATGAGAATGCACCTGAAGGGGAGTCCAACATTACAAAAGTTGATGTGGAAATTCTAAGCACCTATAAAGAAATCAGTGTAATTAAGGTCTTGGATCCTAATATTGATATCAATAACAATTCGAAAATCGTGGACAAAGGAGCTAAAGGTATTACTCCAGACGATAGAGTTGTACTCATTGAAAATAAAAAAGAAGCCCAAACTAAAGAATAATGAAAGAAGAGAACAAGAAAGTTGAAAAGGAATTTGGACTGTCCAATTGGTCAGTATCCAACCTTAAAACGGTTTTCCTGATTGCTGCGATCATCATTCTTGGAGGATACATTTCCTATACGGGGATGCCGAAAGAAAACTTTCCAGAATTACAAATTCCTGAAATTTATGTGGGGATTGCAAAACCTGGAAGTTCACCAAAAGTGATCGAAAAGGAAATCACTAAACCGATAGAAAAAGAGATCAATACATTAAAGAATATTGATGAAATCAGTTCCACTTCCATTTATGGATATGCTACGATTCGAATCAAATTTGATTTTTCTGTAAATGTTGATGAAGCATTAAGAAAAGTTAAGGATGCCATTGATAAGGCAAGATCAAAACCCGAGTTCCCAGAATTACCGGTGGAACCAAATGTTTTTGAATTAGATCCGTCGGATATGCCAATTTTGAATATCAATTTGAGAGGGGCTGATCCTAAAATCCTGAAAGATGTAGGAGAAGAATTGGAAGATCGTATTGAAGACCTTCCAGAAATCTCGGAAGTTGATATCAGAGGTGTGCAAGAAGAAGAAATGCGCATTGAAGTAGATCGTTTAAAAGCAGAAGCGGTAAATGTTTCTCTCGATGATATCCAAAATGCCATTTCTCAGGAGCACATGACGGTTTCTGGAGGAGAGCTATTGGCTTATGGTATGCGAAAATCCATCCGAATTGAAGGTGAATTTGAGGATGCTAATGATCTGAAAGAAATCATCGTAAAACAGGATGACTATGCACCGGTTTACTTGAAAGACATTGCTGAAGTCTATTTCGGAAACGCAGATACCACCTCTTATGCAAGAGAATGGGGTCAAGATGTGATCATGCTTGACATCAAGAAGCAAGCTGGAAAGAACTTATTGGATGCTGCAGATAAAATTAGAGCACTTGTTAAAAAGGCTCAAGCAGATGGAACAGTTCCAGCCAACGTAAGTGTGAGTTTCACCAACGATCAATCGAATAAAACCAGAACCATGGTTTCGGATCTTGTGAACTCTATCATTTTCGGAATTATTCTGGTTGTAATGGTCCTTTTATTCTTCCTAGGGTTGCGAAATGCAGTGTTTGTTGGTATTGCCATTCCTCTATCCATGTTTATGTCATTCCTGATCTTATCTGCAATGGGCGTTACCTTAAACGTAATGGTACTTTTCTCTCTGGTACTGGCACTTGGAATGTTGGTGGATAATGGAATTGTGGTTATTGAAAATATTTATCGATTACAGGATGAGGGGCTGGACCCGATTCAAGCGGCGAGAAAAGGTGTTGGGGAAGTTGCTTGGCCGATTATCGCTTCTACGGCAACAACTTTAGCAGCCTTTATTCCTTTAGCTCTTTGGCCAGGATTGATGGGTGAATTCATGAAATACTTACCGATAACTTTGATGATCGTATTAGGTTCTTCCTTATTCGTAGCCTTAGTTATTAATCCAGCTATTGCTGCTGTATTCATGAGAAAAGGTGAGAAAAAAGTCAATAAAAAGAAAGTCATAATTATTTCGGGCTCAATTGTACTCCTTGGAATTCTTGCTCATATTGGAATTGGCGCTACAGCTGGAAACATTCTTATTGTAGGAGGTATTTTTGGTCTTTTGGAAATCTTTGTTCTTTCTCCTGCGGCCAACTATTTCCAGAATAGAGTGCTACCAGTACTGGAGAATTTCTATGATAAATTTTTAGGGTTCACTCTAAAAGGAAGAAACCCTCAATGGTTTTTCCTTGGGACTTTAGGATTGTTGATAATGTCATTTGTATTGATGGCGGTTATCCCTCCAAAAGTTCTATTCGTTCCAGAAAACGAACCCAATTATGTGAACATTTTTATCACCCATCCTATTGGGACAGATATCAAAGAAACCAATAAAACGACTTTAGAAGTTGAAAGAAAAATTAATGAAATTCTTGCTGATTATTTGAAAGCGGATTCTTCTGCTGTGGATGATGATCACAGAATGATTCAATCCATCATTGCGCAGGTTGGAGATGGAACAAGTGATCCTGCTCAAGGTGTTTCCATGGGAAATACACCACACAAAGGAAGGGTAATTGTGCAATTTGCCGAATTTCAATTTAGAAATGGTGTTTCGACATCGGACATTCTGAATGAAATCATCAAAGTAAAAGACGATTTTCCGGCAGATATTCAAATTTCAGCTATCAAGAATAAGGAGGGTCCGCCACTTCCTCCGGCGATTAATATTGAGGTTTCAGGATCGAAACCCTATGAAGAATTAATCGAAGAAGCTGATAAAATTCGAAAATTCCTGGATCGAAAAAATGTAAAAGGAGTTGAAAAGCTAAAGCTAGATGTGGAAACAGGTAAACCCGAAATTCCAATTTTTGTGGATCGTAAAGAAGCTAGAAAACTAAATGCTTCAACCGGTCAAATCTCCATGGCAATCAGAAAAGCGCTTTTTGGACAAGATGTAAGTGTCTATAAAAAAGGGGATGATTCCTACGATATCGTCGTTCGATTTGATGAAGAAAACAGAAATAATATCGATGCACTATTGGATCAGAAATTAATCTTTAGAAATAATAAGGGACAATTACTAAGAATTCCAATTCGTTCAGTTGTATTGCCTCCAAAAGAGATTAACTCCTATTCGGCAGTGGTAAGAAAGGACTTGGTTCCAATGGTGACGATCGTATCTGATGTAATTGACGCCAATCCAGATGAAGTGATCAAAGAGTTAAAAGGTCACATGCAACAATACGAGTCCGAAGAAGGGCTCCCAGAAGGTATCAGTTTTAAATTCACAGGTCAGCAAGAAGAACAGCAAAAAGAAATGGCCTTTTTAAGTAAAGCCTTGCTAATTGCAGTTTTCCTGATTCTATTGATTATTGTAACGCAATTTAACTCCTATTCTACCCCAACGATTATCATGTTCTCGGTAGTATTTAGTTTGATCGGAGTATTGCTCGGACTTCTAATTACTGGTGAAGAATTCGTAATTATCATGACCATGATTGGTATTATTTCGCTGGCCGGAGTCGTTGTAAACAATGCCATCGTATTAATCGATTATACCAACTTGATTATTGATCGAAAGAAGGCAGAACAAGGTCTTGCGGAAAGACAAAGACTTCCGATGGATGATGTTATTGCTTCAATTGTTGAAGGAGGTAAAACGAGATTACGTCCAGTATTATTAACGGCAATTACTACCATTTTAGGTTTGATTCCATTAGCCCAAGGGATCAATATCGACTTTGAAAGTTTATTCGCTGGTGGAGGTGCAAATTTCTATATCGGTGGAGATAATAATATGTTCTTTGGACCGATGTCTAAGACGATTATTTACGGACTTACATTCGCGACATTCCTTACACTGGTAATTGTACCAGCTATGTATCTGATGCTTTACAAATTTAAAATTTGGGTATTCAGAAGGAAAGCACATTAGTGCCATGCACTATGTTTTGAGTACTATGATTATTTCATAGTTCTTTGGTTTTAGGTTGAAGCCCCGCAGTAAAAAGCGGGGCTTTTTAGTTGAGAGTTTTGAGCAAGAGCAACAGATTTCCAAAATTCCATGTGGAAAATATCTGAAAACAGCAACGAAATCAAGCAATTCTCGCTATTAACTTTGTAAGATGAAGTGGATTTTGGTAAATATCATTTTTGTGTCCTTAGTTGGTTTTTCACAAAAACCGGTAACAATCGTTATTGACCCTGGTCATGGCGGGAATGACCCGGGTCATCTTTCACATGATGGTAAGCATTTGCAAGAGAAAGACATCAATTTGAAAATTGCTAAAAAATTGGGCTATTATCTCGAGCACAATATTCAAAATGTCAAAGTCATTTACACAAGAACAAAAGATGTTTACCCTTCATTGGATCGAAGAGTTGAAATCGCCAATCAAAAAGGAGTTGATTTATTTTTAAGTATTCACTGTAATGGAAGTCCTACTAAAGCAACAAGAGGAACAGAAACTCATATTTTTGACCGTAGCTCTAAAGAATCTCTAAAGTGGGCTAAGATTATCGAAAAAGAATTTAAAACGAGAGCGGGAAGGCATTCAAGAGGTATCAAAACGAATAAAGATCGAGGACACTCTTTACAGTTACTGAAGTACACACGTATGACTTCCGTATTGATTGAATGTGGTTTCTTGACAAATCCCACCGAAGCTATTTATTTGAACAGCTCAAGAGGTCAGGACTTGATTGCTTCAGCGATATTTAGATCCACCAGAACTTATCTTCAAAAAAAATATCCAAAGATTAACTTTATTCCCTCGAAGAGCAACCCTCCTAAACCAATGAATGAGGAACAACCAGTCGCGAATTCAAATGGAAAATACAAAGTACAGATTTGCTCTTCTGCTAGAAACTACGAACCCAATGGGGACAAATTCTCTCACTTAAAGTTTAAAGTACATAAGGTAGAAGTTTCTGGAAGCGTGAAATACAAATACTATTTAGGTCCGTTCAGTAATAAGAGTGAAGCAGAAGAAGCGAGACAAAATGCGGCTAAAGGCGGGTATAAAGATGCCTTTTTAGTTAAAATGTAGTTCTAAGTACACCCGATTTAATTCGGCGTGCATATAAATTTTAGTGAATCTAATCGTATTCAAAATCAAATATTTATATTGGTCCAAATTAAAAATCTATCATGAAAAAACTAATTCTATTTATGACTATCCCAGCACTTATGGTGGCTTGCGGAGGTGAAGACAAAAAGGACGACAAAAGTGGAATGTCCGAAAAAGAAAAATGTGAGTGCTTACATGCAAACATGGAAGATCAATCCAAGGAGTGCATTCAGTATGAACAAGAGGTATATACGTCCATTAAGAAAGATCTGAATATCGATCCTGAATCTGCTGATTTATCTAAAGCTGATATGGATGCGATCAAACAAGAAATGGAATCTATTAAGGCAAAATGTAATTAGTATTTGGTCTTAATACTTGTATTAGCACTGTACTTGAATACAGTGCTTTTTTTGTACCTATTGAAACAGTTTTGAACAAAAAAAGCCCCATAATTGGGGCTTTCCTTTTATCATTCTTTTTTCCTAAAGTTTCTTTTCAACTTCTACTTCTTCGAATGCTTCAACTACATCGCCAACTTTGATATCGTTGAACTTATCGATATTCAATCCACATTCGTATCCGTTTTTCACTTCTTTCACGTCGTCTTTGAAACGTTTCAATGAACCAAGTTCACCCGTGTAGATCACAATGCCATCTCGAATTACACGAACTTGTGAATTTCTATTGATTGTTCCTTCAGTCACAAAACATCCTGCAATTGTACCCACTTTCGTAATCTTGAATGTTTCTCTGATTTCTGCAGAACCTGTAATTTGTTCTTGAATATCTGGAGAAAGCATTCCTTCCATCGCCGCTTTAATCTCTTCGATGGCTTTGTAGATCACAGAATACATTCTGATATCGATTTCTTCGTTCTCAGCAAGTTTTCTCGCCGATGCCGAAGGTCGAACTTGGAATCCAATAATAATCGCATCAGAAGCTGTTGCAAGAAGTACATCAGACTCAGAAATTTGTCCAACCGCTTTGTGAACAATATTCACTTGGATTTGATCCGTAGACAATTTCAATAAGGAATCTGAAAGTGCTTCAACTGAACCATCCACATCACCTTTCACAATCACATTTAACTCTTGGAAGTCTCCGATAGCTAAACGTCTTCCAATTTCATCAAGCGTAATGTGCTTCTGAGTTCTTAGACCTTGCTCTCTGAATAATTGTTCTCTTTTATTTGCAATTGCTTTGGCTTCCTTCTCATCATCAAAGACGTGAAATTTATCACCTGCATTTGGCGAACCATTAAGACCAAGCATGGAAACCGGACCAGCAGGACCAACTTTCTGTACTCTCTTACCTCTTTCATCCTGCATCGCTTTCACTTTACCTGAGAATCTTCCAGCAAGGAGAATATCTCCAACCTTTAAAGTTCCAGCTTCGACTAATACAGTAGTAACATACCCTCTTCCTTTATCCAAAGAAGATTCAATTACTGTACCTAATGCATTTTTATTTGGGTTTGCTTTTAATTCCAATAATTCCGATTCAAGAAGTACTTTTTCAAGTAATTCTTCAATACCGGTTCCTTGTTTTGCAGATATTTCTTGACACTGGTACTTCCCACCCCAGTCTTCAACTAGGATATTCATTCCAGATAATTCTTCTCGAATTTTATCTGGATTTGCACCTGGCATATCAATTTTGTTAATCGCAAAAACCATAGGAACACCAGCTGCTTGTGCATGGGAGATTGCCTCTTTTGTTTGAGGCATCACACTATCATCAGCAGCAATAATGATAATCGCCACATCGGTAACATTCGCACCACGAGCTCTCATCGCTGTAAAGGCTTCGTGACCTGGTGTATCCAGGAAGGTAATTACTTTTCCATCTTCCAGAGTTACCTGATAAGCCCCAATATGCTGGGTAATTCCTCCCGCTTCTCCAGAAGTAACATCCGCTTTACGAACATAATCCAATAAAGAAGTCTTACCGTGGTCAACGTGTCCCATTACCGTCACAATCGGCGGTCTTGGTTTCATATCTTCTTCCGAATCTTCCACTACTGGAATCGATTCCTGTACCTCGGCACTAACGAACTCGGCTTCGTAACCATAATCTTCTGCTACCATCGTAATGGTTTCAGCGTCCAATCTTTGGTTGATCGAAGCGAAAATTCCAATCGACATCAAAGTTGAGATAACCTCTGTAGGCGAAACATTCATCATCGAAGCTAACTCAGAAACTGTTACGAATTCCGTAAGTTTCAGGATGTGCTTCTCTGCTTCTGCTTTCTGAAGTTCTTCTTCTTTCTTTGCGGCGATAGATTCTCTTTTCTCTCTTCTTAACTTGGCCGCCTTGGATTTCCCGCCTTGACCACTTAATCGAGCAAGAGTTTCTTTAACCTCTTTTTGAATATCAGCTTCGGAAACTTCAGCTTTCTCTTGCCTTTTCTTGCCTCCTTTTTGCTGGTTTTGCTTAGCGAACTTGGCTTGTTTTTCAACATTTACCTTTTTGATTCGCTTTCTTTTTCTCTTATTATCGTGGTCTGAATCTTTAGAATCCTGCTTCGGTTTTTCCTTTTCAACCGGTAGTTCAATTTTTCCAACGACTGTAGGCCCACTTAACTTTTTCGTTTGAACCTTAATTGTTTCCACGTCAGCTTCTGGAGTAGACTCTTCCTTTTCAGAAGGTTTTTCAACAGGCTTCTCTTCTGATTTAGGTTCTTCTTTTGGCTCCTCTTTGACTTCTTCCTTTTTCTCTTCTTCTTTCTCTTCAGATTTCTTGGAAGGACGTGTTTTTTGGTTAATCGATTCCAAGTCTATTTTTCCGACAACCTGTACTTTTGGTTTTTCCTCCTCGGCAGGTGGAGTTTCAACCGCTGGTTCTTCTTCCTTAGACTCTGGATCTGGAGTAGGTTCCGGAGTACTTTCTTCCTCCTCTTTATTGTCTTTTAGAGAAACTGTTTCTCTTTTCTCTCTCTTGATTACAGTTGCTTTTACCTTTTCTTTCAAATTAAGGTCCGCACCAAATTCATCCAACAAAAGATCATACACCTCTGGTTCGATCTTGGTGTTTGGACTCGAATCGATCTCGACTTCCTTGCTTGAGAGAAACTCAACGATAGTCGAGATTCCCACATTCATTTCT
The DNA here is from genome assembly GCA_030427935.1 of Bacteroidia bacterium. Classification (GTDB taxonomy): domain Bacteria; phylum Bacteroidota; class Bacteroidia; order Flavobacteriales_D; family Crocinitomicaceae; genus JAGQYP01. The sequence continues at coordinate 38,658 of JAUICI010000007.1, forward strand.
CTTGCAACTTTACTGAGTCTTTTTACTTTTCCTGCCATAAATATTTCGCCTGTTTCCTTTGTTCTTTACGTTTTTTAAGTTAAAAGGTTTTATTCAAACTCTGCTTTGAAAATCTTAAGCACTTCATCAATTGTTTCTTTTTCAAGATCCGTTCTTTTTTCAAGATCTGCAGAAGTCAATTCAAGTACTGATTTTGCCGTATCACAACCGATAGCTTTCAATTCATCTAAGATCCATCCATCGATTTCATCCGCAAATTCTTCTAAATCCACATCATCGATATCTTCTGCCCCTTCTCTATACACATCTAACTCATACCCCGTTAGCTTACCTGCTAATTTGATATTGTGTCCACCTTTACCAATTGCCAATGAAACTTGGTCCGGCTTTAAGAACACATCTGCTCTATCTTCATCCTCATGAATCTCAATAGAAGAGATTTTTGCTGGAGAGAGCGCTCTTTGAATAAACAATTGAGGATTTGCTGTATAATTAATTACATCAATATTCTCATTTCTCAACTCACGAACAATTCCGTGGATTCTTGCACCTTTCATTCCGACACATGCTCCAACTGGATCAATTCGATCATCGTAAGATTCTACAGCTACTTTAGCTCTTTCACCTGGTTCACGAACAATTTTCTTAATGGTAATTAATCCATCAAATACTTCAGGAACTTCTAATTCAAATAGTCTTTCCAAGAATTCTGGAGCTGTTCTAGAAAGGATAATTACTGGGTTGGAGTTTCTCATATCAACTTTTGAAACCACAGCTCTTACCGTTTCACCTTTCTTGAAGTAATCAGATGGAATCTGCTCAGACTTAGGAAGAATTAACTCATTACCTTCATCATCGATAACCATGATCTCTTTTTTCCAAACCTGATAAACCTCAGCAGCAACGATATCACCGATTCTTTCTCTATATTTCTTGTAGATATGATCTTTTTCCAATTCAAGAATTCTTGAGATCAAGTTTTGTCTCAAAGAAAGAATATTTCTTCTTCCAAAATCATCAAAATAAACTTGTTCAGACACCTCTTCACCTACTTCAAAATCAGGCTCAATTTTAATCGCATCCGAATAAGAGATTTCAATATTTGGATCTTCCACTTCACCGTCATGAACGATTTCTCTGTTTACCCAAATTTCAAGGTCACCTTTATCAATATTGATTACAATATCAATATGATCATCTGTTCCATATCTTTTCTTCAACATCGATCTGAAAACATCTTCAATAATGTTCATCATCGTCTCTCTGTCGATGTTTTTAAACTCTTTGAATTCCGAAAACGATTCAATAAGATCTAAACTGTTCATTTTTGTTTATTTAAATGATATTACCACTTTTGCTTCGCCAATCTTCTCGTAAGGCAAAACTATATTTTCAATTACTTTAATTTTCTTTTTCTTTCCTTCCACTCGTTCTCTTCTTTCGGTCTCGAGTGTAATTTGAGATTCGTCTGCTTCAATTAACTTCCCTTCTACTTTTCCGTTTTCAGTCAGCTTTACTTTTAAGCCTCTTCCTACGTTCTTCTTAAATTGTCTGAAATCCCTCAATGGTTTATCCAAACCAGCAGAAGACACCTCTAACTGAAAGTCTTCAGCTTCTCGATCCAAATTGTGTTCAATATTTCTTGACACTGATACACAGTCTTCAATCGAAACTGACTCCACTTCATTATCTATTTCTACAAAAATGTGATTGGCAGAAGATATCGTTATATCCACAACGTACAGTGGCTTTCCCAACTCTTCCATGCGTTGTTCGGCTAACTCCTGTACTCTACTTTTTGCTATCATTTTTGTATAAAAAGAGGGGACTCGCGTCCCCTCACTATTAAATTATTTCGTTGCAAATATACGACATTAATCCTGATTTACAAATACTATGCTTCCAAGATTTCATATAAAACAGGTTTACTTGGAGCGGCATCATTTTCAAAAGAAGCAATTTGAAGATTCATAAAATACCTTCCATCAGGAACTTCGTCTTCAATATACACCATCTCCGTAATCGTTTTATGAAAATGAACTTCTTGCGACGGATAATTCCAGAATGCATGGTGTTCTTGCAAAGCACCATCATCAAACTCTTTATCAACAGAAGGCAAATCAATTAAAAAATGATCAACGCCAATGGAATTCAAATAGGCCATAACCCCTTTCTCAAGATATGGTGGATTCGTATTGGAATATTGAAAATCCTTTTTCTTTGTCTCATTTGGAAGTGTTCGAATTACAATCGCTGCGGCATTGAAATTAGAGGTTTTATCTTTAATTTGTTTTAAGTCAATTACTTGATCCTCGCCAATTGTGATGGGTTCAACAGTTATCAATTCAGCAAAAAAATGGAATTCCTTTAAATGTTGATTGATACTCTCTACATTTTTAGAAATATGTCCCACGCATTCGGTATGCGTTCCGTTTCCGTGTGGATTGAAATGAATATTTCGAAAGTTGACTGTTCCTCCCTCTGCAACTGATCCTACAAAATGTTCTGTTCGCACTGGTTCGATTTTGACTGGATCAACATACCAGGCATTTACGTTGTGCCTTCCAGCTCTGAGTGGAATGCTAATATCAATTCCCTTTGAAGTATCAATTTTTTGGCCTGAATCTAGAGTTAGTATCATATCAATCAATTCTTGAAAAGGACCATCCTTGATCCTTTACATATTTCACAAATGAAGGTAACATTTTTTTCAAATTTGAAAAGGACTTTTGAGAATCATGAAAAACGACAACATCTCCCGGTTCAACTTTGGATAAAACATTTTTCAATTGTTTCTCGACATCTAAATCTTGCTCAAAATCATAAGATAATAAGGACCACATCACCGTTGTCATCCCCATATTTTCGACTTCTTTTACAATCTTATTTGAGATCTTTCCATAGGGAGGACGGAAGTAATTCGATTGAATCACCTCTTTTGCTTTTTCTACGTCTTTCAAGTAATCTTCTGTAGGTGTTTTCCAGGCATTTGGATGGGTATATGAGTGATTCCCCACTTGGTGACCTGAATCTAAGATTCTTTGATAAATTTTAGGGTTTAAGGCCACATTATTTCCCACACAGAAAAAAGTAGCCTGAATATTCTCTTGATCCAGTAAATCCAATACCCACTCTGTCACTTCTTCTTGAGGACCGTCATCGAAAGTCAAGAAAATGGATTTACTAGAAACAGAAAAGTCCCAAATGCGATCAGATTTTGATTTTCTAATCCAATTTGGGACTCTTGTTAATTTCATTTCAGTTTATTGTCCGACGTTCGGAACTGGTTGTCCACCATTTGGTTGGGTTGGAACCGGCTGTGGACTCATCATTTGTTGTTCTGCATTTCTAAGATCCAAAAATCTTTGCATCACATTTGAAACTAGTTGGACATCTTTTGAGCTTTGTAGAGATGACAACTTATCCCCAACAGCTGCATTGTATTTCTGTCTTAAATCCATCACCTTATTAAAGAAAGCATCACCTTCCGTAATTCCAAATGATTGTAAGAAAGTTAATCCTTGATATACTTGACCATAGGCATCAAAGAAATACTGCAACAATTCTCCATGATAGAATTTATCTTCAATATTGGTGAAGTAGTTTAATTTCTGATCAGCGAATTCCATGATCTGAACTCCGAAATTAGCAGCTCTTTCATTCTCATCAACTTGATAAAGAACTCCTACCAATGATATCATGTAGGATTCTGGTGCGATTTTCTCAAGCGGCATCATTTCCAAACATTTATCGATCAAAGCAACTGTTCTTTCCTTTGCTTTTGTCATTGTTTGTTGATCTCCAGCTTGCTTCGCCTTCACGTATTCATCCGCATAAGCCTCAGCTAAAATCCAATACTGTAAACGGTAATTGTTGATGTGTCTTCTATTGTAGTAATCCACCAATACTCCTGGCTTTTCTAGATTACCAAATGTCCAAACTTCCATTAAGTTGGTATACATAACCTCCTTATTCACTCCTCCTCTTACATAAGGGTTTCTTACTTTCTCCACTGCAACAGGCGAAAGTTTGTAAGACAATCCTTCTAACAATAGATATCTATCCAAACCAACGTAAGAATCGGATCCACCAGAATTTGCAAAATGGATTTGTCTTTCCCAATTATTATTGGCAATAATCTCAAGCTGAATAATTCCTGCTTTCATTAATTGACCACCTGGAGGGCTCACTGTAAATCTCATTTTATCTACAATTTTGTCCTTATTTGATTCGTGGACATAATTGTTTTTCATAACTGCTTCCTTGTCAACATTGATTAAGAAATTCACACCAGGAGATACATAAAATTGCTGTCCTGACTGCGCGTTCGAGGCAAGGTTTGCTTCATTCTTTAAGAATTCATTCATGAACCAATCTAATGGGATGTAGTTCATTGAAGTCCATACCTGCTGATACAATCTGATTACAGATTCTTTTTCCTGATCAGTCATTTTTGATCCTACTTTCTCAAGAATCTCGTTCACGATTAACTTCTCAAATTGGAAGAAGCTGTTTTCGTTGATATTCTCTGCTAGTGATCGGACAACCGCAGTTTTTGATGAATCACCACCGTAGAATTTCGCAGTTAGATATCCAGAAATTTGATCAATCGCTTGCTTGAATGTAGGATCAAAAGAATCTCTATTGTTATTTAACAGCATTCTTACATAGTCCTTATACTGCTCTTCATTCCAACTCATATATTGAGTTAAAATTTGTTTTGGATACTGTGGATTACTGCTCACCTGTTGGTCTGTCATTTGCGACCCACCTACTTTCATTACAATCGCATCCAAATAGCCTTTTTGCTGTAAGTATTGATCCAAAGTAAACTTGATTGGCAATGCTTCAGAATCATTTTGCTTCTCCGCCATTTGCTTCGTATACCAATCCGTATTCAATAAGGATAAGTTACAAACTCTCACTGCAGTTTTCTTTCCTTCAACCTCTTGTAAATACCACAATGGGAAAGTATCATTATCTCCATTTGTGAAGATGATTGCACCATCCGGAAGTGGATTCAAATAATTTTCTGCCAATGCTCTTGCTGAATATCTATTTGATCTGTTATGATCATCCCATCCATCAATCATCATGACAATCGGTGCTGGAAGTGCAATGAGCAAGGCCACCACAGCAGCTTGCATCTCTTGCTTTACTTTCCCTTTCATTAAGAACATCACGCCCAACATGATCAAGGCAACAACTGACATGTACAATAAGGACATACCAAGAGCCATGCCTCCAGCAAAACTAATTATTGTGGCAACACCCAGTGAGACCGCGATTGACATATAATCTTTCTTGGTAATCTTCACATAGGATTCATAAAGTGCAATCACACTCAATCCAATCCATATGGCAAAAGCGTAGAAAGAAGCTGCATATGCATAATCTCTTTCTCTCGGTTCCAATGGTTTCTGATTCAGGAATACGATAATTGCTATTCCCGTCATGATAAATAACAAGCTGACTACCCAAGCCGTCTTCTTATCTCTCAAGAATTGGAAGGCCATTCCAATTAGACCAAGAATTAAGGGTAGGAAGAAAAACTTATTGTTTGATGGGTTGTTTTTCTGATAGTCTGGCAGAAGCGTTTGATCTCCTAATCTATGCTTATCAATAAAATTCAAACCAGACTGCCAGTTTCCATCGTAAACATTTCCATGACCTTGTTCATCATTTTGTCTCCCGGCAAAGTTCCAGAAGAAATAACGCAGATACATCCAATTAATCTGATAAGAGAAAAAGAATCTCAAATTCTCCGTCATCGTAGGTAAGTATTCCGACTTCCCACGGAAGGTTACCGGAATTTGTTTGTTTCCTTTATAATTCGACCACATCTTATAACGAGAAACATGCCTTTGATCAGGTGACCACATTCTTGGGAAGAAAGTTTTATGTTCTTCTTTGTATTCCGGCCGTGCATTCTTTCCGTCGAAGGTCTGATAATACTTTTCTATGATATTCAGTTCCGATGAATACTTCCCCTTATTCGCCTCTTTCCAGGCTTCAGCAGATTCTTTTTCTTCAAATCCTTTAATATCATCTTCCCCATTTTGAACTACCCATTTTCTTAGATAAATTGGTGAAATATCTTTCCCTTTCGTTTGATCTCTTTCAGAGTTCCAATATGGACCTTTTAAAATCGGCCAGTCTCCGTATTGCTCCCTTTTCAGGTAAGAAGTTAAAGCTACCAAGTTCTTAGGTGCATTTTCATTTAAAGGTGTATTGGCGTTGGATCGAATTATGATCATGGCAAAACAGGCATATCCTACGAATAAAGTTGCCAATCCAAGGAAGGCTGTATTCACATAAGGCCAGTTTCTTTTTCTTGAAATAATAATACCCGCTACGATCAACCCGATTACTAATAGGAAGAAAAACAAGGCACCTGTAAAGAACGGCATACCCATTGAATTTCTGAATGAGATTTCAAAAACAGAAGCCCACTCAATAGTTTTTGGAATAATCACATCTTGAATCACAACCAATGTAAACAAACCTGCAATTCCTGTAATTACGAAACCAAGCGCTGTTGTTTTTAAATATTTCTGGAAATAAATGATGAAGGCAAATGATGGAATTACAAGTAATGACAAAAGGTGAACACCGATTGACAATCCGAACATGAACATGATAAAAACCATCCATCTTAAATCCGAGCTCGAATGATCAATTAAGTTGTTCTTTCTGAGGGTAACTTCTTCGTCCCATTTCAAAGCTGCCCAAAATACCACAGCAGTAAAGAAAGATGACATTGCATAAACCTCACCTTCTACCGCAGAGAACCAGAAAGAATCCGAGAACGTATAAGCCAATCCTCCGATGACACCTGACCCCAAAATTGCGTAAGTCTGCCCTTTATTGAATTCAAAAACACCTTCGTTTGTGTAGATTTTCTTCGCCACCATGGTGATGGTCCAGAACAAGAATAAGATGGATAAACTACTTGAAAGTGCCGACATGAAGTTAATCATGAAAGCTGCAGATTCCGGAGCTACGAAGAAGGAGAACAAGCGTCCTAACATCATAAATAAAGGTGCTCCAGGAGGGTGACCAACCTCTAATTTATAAGCTGTAGTAATATATTCCCCACAATCCCATAAACTCACAGTTGGTTCTAGAGTTAAAAGATAAACCAGAGTTGCAATAGCGAAAACCGCCCACCCTGTGTAATTATTTAGCTTTTTATAATCCATCATTCTTTAGTTTGAGTTGCGAATATAAAGCTATTTTAATTAGGTTTCTAATTTCGATATCTTAAATTTTCTAAATCAAAAGACCCATAGTTCAAGCCAAAAGAAAGCCATTTCCTTCGATTTTTTTTCATGAGCCTTTTTGCGTTTAGAAAAAATAGTTTATTTTTGCATCCGCGTTAAGCAATTGACCCATGGTGTAACTGGCAACACGTCTGGTTTTGGTCCAGAAGAGTCTAGGTTCGAGCCCTAGTGGGTCAACTCGGAATGAAAATGAGAGCGGAGAATGAATCTTCGCTCTTTTTTTATGCCCAAAAATTTGTTCTAGCTTGTACTGATAGATTGAAACTTACCGGAATGCAATGCATGTTTAGTTGAAACTCATCAGTATGGGTCAACAAGAGTGAAGAGCAAGAGTCTTGAGTTTCGAGGCTCTTTTTTTTTACTAAACGTTGGGGTGAACGTTGTTCTGAGAGTGTCGAACTATATGTTTCCAAAGTTTATCCAAGCTAAATGGAAGTGAATCAATAGACTCATAGGCCGAGAAAATTGCAAAAACCATTACCTTTTCATCGATTTTTCAAGTAATTTTAGGCGAATACTTTAAACCATAATCAAAAAATACAATTAACATGTACAAATTAGCAATCGTCGCATTTTTAATCACAGGTTTAGCATTGGCGAAACCTGCGGAAAGAACAGAAATCAAAACAGAAGTTTCATCAAAAGGGTTGCCCACAACGACATATCGATCTGATCAATTTAGTCCTGGGGTCATAAGTGAGTACCTTCGAGTTACGCGTAGCAGTGACCGGAGTAAAATCGTTAAAATGGAATATTGGTATGTTTATAGAAATGGGAATAATACCGATCAAACAAAGCCTGTGGAAATTAAATTTCGAAAAGGGGCGAAATATGAAAACGAAGAAGTAGGTTATGCTGGGGAACTATTGCTTCCTGAAAGTGATACTTATCTTTCTTTTAGAATTGCAGAAGGCATGCTTGATTTAACTCATAGCAAAGACCGTATTCAGACTTTTGAACCGGAACAATAATAGAGAAATTAAGATATTTCGGAGCGGTCTTATCTTTAGGCCGCTCTTTTTTTATCTTCATTTTACCGCATTCATTTCAGTTCAAGAGCTATCTTTAGACCATGAATAACAACGACATCATGAGAAGGGTCCGCTATATTTTTGATATCAAGGACACCGAGATTATCGAGTATTTTGGAACCTACGAAAAAGAGATTAGCAGATCTCAATTGGATAAATGGTTGTTAAAAGATGATCATCCTGATCAGGTGAGTTTGTATGATATTGATCTGGCTATTTTCCTGAATGGATTTATTTCAGCAAAGAGAGGACAAAAGGAAGGCGAATTACCAAAACCGGAAAAAACATTGAACAATAATATTATTCTTCGAAAACTAAAGATTGCATTAAACTTGAAGGATGTGGATGTCATTGAAATTATGGATCTGGCCGACATGCGCATCAGTAAACCTGAGCTGAATGCTTTTTTTAGGCGAGAAGACCACAAGCATTACCGGAGATGTTTGGATCAATTTTTAAGATCTTTTTTGCAGGGGTGTCAAATGAAATACAAACCTTCCAGCACAAATAAATATCATTAAAAATCGGTATCCAATAAATCATCCGAACCAGCCTCAGGAGTATCCATAGATTTCACACGTTTGGTAGCTTGAACAAGCTGCGACCAAAAAATGATCCAAGTTGTTAATGCTACCAATCCTGCTATCATATTCACGATGGAAAGGGTTCGTAAAAATCCTATATCAGCCCCCGTGTTCGAACCAATCGTAAATGAAATAATAGTTGGGATAAACCCCGCAATTGTGAAAACGTAAGCCAATGTGGTTGGCGCAATTTCTTGCTGTGCCCTTTTATTAATTCCTTTACAGGCGGTTATCCCGAAGAGCATGGTCCAGATCTGACCCCAAAATGGAAAAGGAATCAAATTGAGCCATATCAAACCGGGTTCACCCGTTTTACGATCCTTAGGGTGCACTTCTCTCATGGCTTTTTGCAAGCTAATATTGAAAAAAATAAATGCAATAATTGCACCTAAACCGACAATTAAAAAAAGTAATTGAAAGGGTCCCATCTTGAAGTAGTTTAAGTTTTAATCCAACTCAAAGTTAATAAAAACTACTTTTCAAGAACCGTAATTTTAATCTCACTAGTACTTAAGACATCTCCTCTAAACATATTGCTAATCGTTACATTATAAGTTCCTGGTTTAAGGGCCTCGTATACCACGGTTTTTGTTCCACCATCACCACCACTCATTTCTGACTTTTTGATATTGTCATAGGTAAAATGGCTATCTACTTTTTTAAACCCACTACTAGAACAGCTCAAGCTATATGTTTCCCCAACTGAACCATGGGTATGTCCGGAATAATAAAACTTCTGCCCAACTTTTATTTTCTGTTCTCCCGAAAGAACATTCAACTTAACTATTCCTTTTCCAGGTTTGAATTTTGGGTTCTTTTGATTGAACGCAAAACTTGCAATCATCAGACTTAATGTAAAAACTAGGTATTTTATCATTTTATAAGTTTTAGTTTAATATCATACTCTCCTTGCGTTTCTCCTCTAAAATCTTTGCGAATATGGATCTTTGTTTCCCCTTCAGCAATAACTTCATAATAATAAGTGACCCATCCTCCATCTCCACCATTTCCAGCAGTTTCTTGATCATGCTCGTAAGTCATTTCCGATTTTAAATATTTAAGATACTTGGAGTCTGCATCAATTTCGAAGCCGATTCCAACAGAAGCATGCTGAGTTCCTGTGTAGGTGATGATATCTCCTTTTTTAGCTGTAAAATTTGCTTCTAATTCATTTACGTCTAATGTATCTTTTTGCCCGAAAAGGCTAATCGAGAAGACTAAAAAGAAGATTGTAAAAAGCGCGTGTTTCATATAGTTTAGTTTTATGGTTTGAATATCATCATTCTGTACATATTATGAAAACAATAGTTCATTTTTAATTTCGTTTGATAATTGTAATTTGCTGAACATGAAACTACTTCTTACCTTATTTTGCATTGTTACACTATTGAATATTCAGTGTCAAAACTGGATGCAAATTTCGGATTATTCGGGAACAGCTATTGATGATGGTGTGAGCTTTACCATTGGTGATACGAGCTATGTGGGAACTGGATTAAGTCCCTGGTGGTCGGAAATGAGTGAATTTCATGCTTTTGATAAGGTAAGTGAAAGCTGGAATGTAATTAGCTCGATCCCTTCAGGAGAAGAAAGGCAATATGCTAATGGATTTTCTGCTAATGGCAAGGGTTATGTTTTCGGAGGAATCCGTGGAGGGCAATTTTTGAATGATCTATGGGAATACGATCCTAATACAGATTCGTGGGCAAACAAAAGCCCCCTTCCTACTGATGGCCGTTCTGGGAGTTCTTGTTTCGTTATTGGAGACACTGCTTATATCGTCGGTGGTAGAACCAATAATCTGAGTGCAATAGATGAGTTCTGGGCATATTGTATTTCCCAAGACAATTGGACTCAAAAAGGGAATGTTCAAGAAGAAGCGGTTTGGAGAGGTTCAGCTGTCTCCGATGGAACTTTTGGTTATCATCTTTTTGGTATTGACGATGGGGGTTTATTTCATCAGACTTTGACTCGGTACGATCCTTCAAATTCAACATGGACTATACTCTCGATTTTCCCCTCTGATGGAAGAGCCTATAGTCAAATGATCTATAAGGATAGTGCTTTATATATTCTTTTTGGATCGGATTCCTTGAATCAATTTTATGTAGACTTTTGGAAATTTGATCTCATTAATCTACAGTGGAATTCTCTAGAAAATTTACCTTCATCCCCGAGAAGAGGAGGTCAAGCATTTGTGCACGACGAGGTCATCTATTATACAACTGGACTAGACAGCAGTATGAATCGCACGACGGAAACCTGGAAATTTAATCCCAATCTGTCCATACAAGAAGCTATTTCTTTTAAACATTTGTGTTATCCCGTTCCAGCTGTTGAAACCGTTTACTATGATTTTGATCAAAATCAAACTGTTGAAACCACAATCTATAATGCACAGGGTAATTTAGTCTTTAAAGAAATGACCAAAGGAGAAATCAATATTGATGGTTTCAGTCCCGGAGTATTTTGGGTCCATTTCAAAATTGGCGATTCAATTTATAAATCTAAGATTGTAAAAGAATAATGCTAAACATCTTCCTTGATTTGAACCAATTCTCTGTAGAAATCTTCACCAAATCGATTGATAATTGGATCTTTTAGGAACTCAAAAACAGAAAGGTTAGTTTCCTGCCCAAATTCTCTTGCATCTTCGCAGATATCCCATTGATGGTAATTAAATGCGGTAAACTTTTCATACTTCTTGATTCTAATCGGATACAAATGACAAGAAACCGGTTTTTTATAGGCATATTCTCCGTTCTCAAATCCTTTTTCGATAGCGCATTTGGCTATCCCTTTATCATCAAAATAAACGAATACGCATTCCTTTCCATTGATAATTTGAGTCACCGGTTCATTTTCCCAATCCAAATAAGAAACACCCATTTCGTCGACATAATCAATGGCTTCTGGACGCATGTACGGTTTAACTTTGGGTAAGATATTTTGGATGGTTTTGACCTCTTCTTCCGACAAGGGTGCACCATCTGTTCCTTCTACGCAGCAAGCTCCTTTGCATTTATCGAGATTGCAAGTAAACTTTTCTTTTAGAATGTCTACACTTAATATTTTATCGTCTAATTCGAGAAGCATGGTCAAAAAAAAACCCTGACATCAGCCAGGGTTCTTAAGATAAACAAATATTATTAATTATTTAGGGCTTCAGCACCACCAACGATCTCAAGAATCTCATTGGTAATTGCAGCCTGTCTTGCTTTGTTATATGATAATGTAAGCTCTTTCTTAAGTGCATCCGCATTATCAGTCGCCTTGTGCATTGCTGTCATTCTAGCTCCATGTTCTGATGCCCATGAATCCAAAACAGCTTTATACAATTGCGTTTTCAAAGATTTAGGGATTAGCTCATCCACGATTTCTTCTTTAGAAGGCTCGAAGATATAATCCGCTGTCGTTGTTTTCTCTTCAGACTCTGCTTGCTCCACTGGTAAGAACTGTTCGTTCATTACGATTTGAGTTGCTGCATTTTTAAACCTGTTGTAGAAAACCAGAATCTTATCAAACTTTGCTTCCTTGTATGACTCCATCAGATACTCACCAAAGTCTTCAATGTTTTCAAATTTGATATCGTCGTAAACCTTGGTTAAATCTTCCGAATAATCTGTGTGGTAAAAATCGGTTCGTTTGTAAGCATCTTGGGCTTTCTTTCCCAAACCAATTACTTGAACCTTTTCACCAGGATTATCCTTTATGTATTGATTTGTGCTTTTGATGATGTTGTTGTTAAACGCACCACAAAGACCTCTATTCGAAGTCACCGCAACGATCAATACATTCTTAACTTCACGGTTTTGAGAATATTGATTCTCGGACATATCAAGGGAAGAAGTCAAATTAGATAGAATCTCCTGTAGTTTCTCAGAATAAGGTCTCATTTGCGTGATTCCATCCTGAGCTTTTTTCAATTTAGCAGCCGATACCATTTTCATGGCAGAAGTAATCTGCATTGTTGAAGCAACAGAGGTAATTCTATTTCTTATTTCCTTAAGATTTGCCATCTTATTTATTCTTTAAAAGAGGACCGAAGCCCTCTTCATTTTACATATCGTATTTATCCGCAATTTCAGCAGCAGCTTTCTCTAATACCGAAGTCTGCTCATCTGTATACTTCCCAGATTTCAACTGATCCAAAGTATCTCTATGCTTCGCATTCAAATAGTGAAGGTACTCTGCTTCGAATTCCTTAACTTTTTCAACAGGAACTTTACCAAGAAGTCCTTTTGTACCGGCATAAATAATTGCGATTTGATTCTCAACAGTATAGGGATCTCCTTCTTTCTGCTTCAAGATCTCCACGTTTTTCGCACCTTTATCAAGTACCGCTTTAGTAGCCGCATCCAAATCAGATCCAAACTTAGCGAAAGCCTCAAGCTCTCTATACTGTGCCTGATCCAATTTCAAGGTACCTGCTACTTTCTTCATCGACTTAATCTGAGCAGATCCACCTACACGAGATACTGAGATACCTACGTTAATCGCTGGTCTTACACCTGCGTTAAACAAGTTCGACTCCAAGAAAATCTGTCCGTCCGTAATCGAAATAACGTTTGTTGGGATATAAGCAGAAACGTCACCTGCTTGTGTTTCGATAAGTGGAAGTGCCGTAAGCGAACCACCACCTTTTACTTTTCCTTTCAATGATTCTGGAAGGTCATTCATTTGTGCAGCAATCTCATCTGAATCGATCACTTTTGCAGCTCTTTCCAATAATCTTGAGTGAAGATAAAATACATCACCAGGGTAAGCCTCTCTTCCCGGAGGTCTTCTAAGAAGCAGTGATACTTCTCTATAGGCAACAGCTTGTTTTGATAAATCATCATAAACAATCAAAGCTGGTCTACCCGTATCTCTGAAATACTCACCAATTGCAGCACCTGCAAATGGAGCATAAAACTGCATTGGAGCAGGGTCAGATGCATTCGCAGCTACAACAGTAGTATAAGCCAATGCTCCGGCTTCTTCTAGTTTCTTTGTAATTCCTGCAACTGTAGAAGCTTTTTGTCCAACAGCAACATAAATACAATAAACAGGCTCACCTGCATCATAAAATTCTTTTTGGTTGATGATTGTATCAATACAAACGGTTGTTTTACCAGTTTGTCTATCTCCAATTACCAACTCTCTTTGTCCTCTTCCGATTGGAATCATGGAGTCAACCGCTTTAATTCCAGTTTGAAGTGGTTCGTTTACCGGCTGTCTGTAGATTACAGAAGGGGCTTTTCTTTCGATTGGCATTTCGAACATCTCTCCTTGGATTGGTCCTTTACCATCGATTGGCTCACCTAATGTATTTACAACTCTACCTACAACACCTTCACCAACATTGATAGATGCAATTCTTTTTGTTCTTTTAACAGTTGAACCTTCTTTTACACCTTCAGAAGAACCTAAAAGTACAGCACCCACATTGTCTTCTTCAAGGTTCAATGCGATTCCTTCGACACCACCATCGAATTCAATCAACTCACCGTAACCTACACCGTTAAGACCATAGATTCTGGCAACACCGTCACCTACTTGAAGTACTGTTCCTACTTCTTCTAATTCAGATTCAGATTTGAATCATGAAAGCTGTTCTCTTAAAATTGCAGAAACTTCTGCTGGTTTGATATCAGCCATAACTTAAATTTTAAAGTTTGAGTTTGCTGGGCAAACTACTGTAATAATATTTGTTTATAATCATTAATCTTTCTCGAAATCGTCATGTCAATTTGTTCATGACCAACTCTTAGAATGAAACCACCAATCACTTCTTTGTTGATTGTTTCTTTAATATCAAATGTTCCAGAGTATTTTGCTTTTACTTTTTCCATTACGGAATCCAAAGTCTTTTTATCTAGTTTGATGGCTGAAACAACCTCAACATCGATAATTCCTTTGTACTCTTTATACTGAGCAATATAAGAATCAGCAATTTCGTGCAAATACTGTTCTCTATTATGCTTAATAATCAAATTGATAAAGTTATCCGAGATCTTCTCTACCTTACCTGAAAAGATTTTATCTGTAACTGCAATCTTTTTAGATGCATTGATAATCGGGTTTTTCAAAAGAACATTGAAATCTTTCGACTCTTTGCAAATAGAGCTCACAGCTTCCATGTCTTTTAGAACTTTGTCTTCCGACTTTTGCTCAATCGCAAGTTCCAAAAGAGACTTGGCAAAACGTGTTGCTACTTTTGTTCCTTTCATCCCTTTGTTAGTTTAAATTGATGTCCTCAGCTAATTTATCAGCAAGTGCTTTCTGCTTTGCATCTGAAGCCAATTCACCTTCTAAAATTCTTTCTGCGATTTCCAATGAAATTGAAGCCACTTGAGATTTCAATTCTGCAATTGCAGCAGATTTTTCAAGTTCGATTGAACTTCTGGCATCTTCAATAATTTTTGCAGCTTCTTGCTTCGACTTCGATTTTGCTTCTTCGATAAGTCTAGTTGCAGCCTCTTTAGATTCTTTCAACATGGCATCTCTTTCAGCTCTTGCTTCCTTTAGAAGATCTTCATTCTTCGACTGCAATTCCTGCATGTCTTTCTGAGCTTTCTCAGCAGCTTCTAAAGCATTGTTAATCTTTTCTTCTCTGGCTTTTACAGCTCCTAAGATTGGCTTCCACGCAAATTTTGCCAAAAGAAACAATAAGATTGCAAACACCAAAGTTGTCCAAAACATCAATCCTATTGAAGGTAATACTAAATCCATTTTATATCCTTTTTATTTAATAACTATTCATTCTAATTAAAAAGAAGGTTGCAGGCAATCCCTGCAACACTTTCTTTAATTACTTAGAGATCATGGCAACAACCACACCGAAAAGTGCAACACCTTCTACAAGTGCAGCAGCGATAATCATTGTTGACTGAATTTTACCATGAGCTTCTGGCTGTCTAGCGATAGCATCCATCGCAGATCCACCAATTCTTCCGATACCAAGACCTGCTCCAATTACTGCAAGTCCAGCTCCTATTCCTCCCATAATTTAACTTATTATAGATTATTAATTAATTTACTTAAACTAGTGATGGTCATCAACTGCTTGTCCGATAAACAAGGCTGATAACATCGTAAAAATATAAGCCTGAAGCGCTGCAACCAGCAACTCAAGCGCAGAGATAAACAAAGTCATTGGAACTGAAAGCCCCGCCCATGCTACGCTCTGTTTAATAAATATGATTCCTATTAAAGAAATCACAATAATATGACCTGCAGAAATATTCGCAAACAAACGAATCGTCAAAGCTGCAGCCTTAATAAAAATCCCTAAAAATTCAATTGGAATAAGAATTATCCATAAAATTTTTGGCATGCCAGGAGGCATAAAAATATGACTCCAAAAACCTCTATTAGCATTTATTAATTGAATCACAAGAGTAAACAAAGCTAATGTTAAGGCAACAGAAATTGAACCTGTTAAGTTCGGGCTTGAAATCAATGGTATCAAACCTAACAGATTACCAATCCAAATAAAGAAAAACACTGTTAACAAGTAAGGCATGAACTTCGCATATTTAGACTTCCCAATGTTTGGAATTGCAATATCATCTCTCACAAATACAACCAATGGCTCCATCCATCCAGCCAAACCTTTTGGCGCTTTATCATTCTTCTTATACGACTTAGCAACTGATATAAAAATTAAAAGTATCAGAACAGCTAGTACGAAAAGCGTGAACACATTCTTCGTAATTGAAAAGTCTAGTGGTCTAACGGCATTAGCCACCTCAAGTTGACCAGACTCTTTATTCATTTTTGTCTTCAAATGTGACTCTCCATCCTTTAGTTGATAAACCTTTTCGTGAAAGTTAACAAACTTCATCCCGTTCTTTTCAACGACATGGTGTCCATGATGATCATGATGAAACTCAGAAGATGAAAAAACTACTAAACCCTTATCCGTCCACAGGATTATTGGAAGAGGAAGTGTGATTGCATCTTCACCCTCTCCTAGCAAATGATATCCATATGAATCTTTAATATGGTGCTTAGCAAACTCTGGGAGATTAAACTCCTTTTCTTCTTTTCCTTCCTCACCGTGATCAGAAGCAATTACTCCGTTTGAAAGTCCGAAGACAAAGACTATTAGAACTAGTCTGTTAATGAATGTATTTAAGGTCATTGCAATAATTCGTTTATAATGTCCTCCTAAAAATTTCGGGCAAAGGTATATAATTAATGCTTATTAACCTGAGAAAAAAACCAAGAAAATGAAGAAAATGTAAAATTAAAATGAAGACAGCGATAACTCAATGAAAATCATAGATAAAGCGAGTTAAACCTTCGATAAATAAAATCGAATAAATATCATCGCTTCAGTCCCTAAATAAAGAAAGTAGACTACGAAAAACTCAATGATAAAAGGAAATTGATACGCATCATCTGAACCAATCCAGGGAATTAAAAATATAATGCCTGCGATCATTTTAAAAGTAGAGAACCCTACGAAAGCTTTGCCGATCTGTTTATCATCAATCTTCTTTACTTTATTCAAAATAAAATCGAGAATGAGTGCAAAAAGAAAGAGGCCTCCATGTGCATAAAAGATCTCGTATTGCTGGTATTTCTCTGGCAAGTATTCGAAAAGTGCCACATGCATGCCAATCAATACTAAAAAAACTGAGGCGAAATTTTTAAGATTTGGAATCGTCTTCATCTTCTTTTGTGAGCTGTTTGACTTCTTTTATGACCAAATACAAGGCCACAAAAACGGACAGCAAAGATAGAATAATCGTATAGAGTTTGTGCTCATTCGGGTATTTTTCATCCAATTTACTTCCACCCCATACACCTAAAAAAATGACTATACCCATTTGGAAGCCCATTCCTGAGAATCGCACCCACTTGTTTAGTCCTTTTTTAGGCATGATTAATAAACCACTGAAGGCTCTTCTTCCGTAATATTATTTTCTGGAAGATCTTTAGATAATTCTGAAACGTCTTTTCCGTTCGACATTTTGCAATTTCCGTCAAACTCGGCACCATTTTCAACGACGATTTTTCCAGTTTGGATATTTCCTTGAATTTTTGCTGTTGATCTAAGAGCTAAAAGATTTGCAATTCGAATATTGCCTTCAATAGATCCTTCTACATCCGCATCCATGCATACAATCTCTCCTTTGATCAAGCCCGCTGGACCAATCACTAATCGACCACGAGTTTCTAGATTTCCGTACAACACACCATCAATTCGGATATTGGATTCCGTTTTGATATTTCCTCTCACCTCTGTACCTTCAACGATTCTGTTTAGCCGGTCGGGTGAATTATTATCTGAGGGTTTTACTTGATTTCCGTTTTTAAACATTTCCTCTCAATTTTAATTCTTTAGCTAAAATAGGGCATTTTTCAGGGATAGAAAAATTTATTATCCCAACAAAGGTTAATTTTCGACGAATCAGGAGAATAGACCTATTTGTACTTCTCTTCGAAGAAGTCGATGTAATGTTTTACATCTTTGTCTACATAAAGCTTTGTAAAGTTTGATTTCGAAATGATAAAATAATCAAACTCACTTTTGATTGGGAAATGTTTCGTGTCTTGCTTAAAGGTTGTGTAATAATCCATGGCACTTTCCGGAGTTTCAAAACTCGACACCAAATAGATTTGTTTACTTCCTGTTAGGATGGAAGAAGTCACTTTAATTGGTAATCTTCTAAAATTCTCTCTATTGAAGTTCGACAATTTCATTTTTGTTGCATTGTCATCCACTTCATCTAAACTGACCATCATGAAATACTGCACTTGCTCCATGTTTTCATCGTAAACCATGGTTGATTTAATCGCAGCGTTTTTCTCATCGATCTCTTTCTTTTTACCCATTCGATCGATCAATTCCTGTGCTTTCTTGGCTTCCGGTGTACCTGGGAATTT
Source organism: Bacteroidia bacterium (assembly GCA_030427935.1). GTDB lineage: Bacteria > Bacteroidota > Bacteroidia > Flavobacteriales_D > Crocinitomicaceae > JAGQYP01. The sequence goes on from JAUICI010000007.1 coordinate 57,435, forward strand.
TTTTATTAAATCCTCCAAAGGAGATTTCAAGGCCGATTCCGTGTTCTGACTTGTTTTCCCAACAGCAAAAGCCTTTAAGAGATAATATTTTGGCAAATAGGCATTGGTTGTGTCCGAGGCAATAATTTTATTACACTTGGCAATGACCAAACCATACATTTTGTTTCTATATCGATCATACAGCTTGGAATACTCCTGTTCGTCTTCATTTGCCTTCTCTTCCTTGTCTTTAAAATAGTCTGGGTCACGAATGATATTCGCATAATCCGAATTCGGATAATTGTTTAGAATATAATTTTTATACTCTTCTTTTTCCGCACTCCCTTTGTCGGCATAAATTCGATAGAGCTGATAAGCCGTTGGTAAAACCAATTCGTGCTTA
>JAUICI010000008.1 GCA_030427935.1 Bacteroidia bacterium
CGATTATGGAATAATATTGGCATTTGTACGTTTATTAATAGGGTTTTCCTTAAATTAGTTAGCTAGGCTGATTTTTAAAGATGCATAAAGATAAATTTGACATAGTTTTAGAACAGATAGAAGCGTTCAAGAATAAGTTCTACCTGAACCAAATGTTCAAAGGTGGAATTTACTTCATTGCCCTTTCTTTGTCCTTTTTTCTAGTGGCTTCACTTTCGGAATATTTGTTTGAATTTTCGAATTTCTGGAGAGGCGCTATTCTTCTTGTATTTGCTTTAGCGAATGTGGTTTTATTAACAAGGAATATAGGTATTCCCCTATACAAGATGCTGGGTGGAAAAGGTAGAATGACCACAGAAGCGGCTGCTAAAGAAATTGGTGAATTGATTCCAGAAGTATCCGATAAACTATTGAATACTATTCAGTTAAAGGAAAAGAACGTTCATAATTATGATTTGATTCTAGCTTCCTTAGAACAAAGAACAAAAAGTCTCTTAATTCATAAGTTTAGCTCTTCCATTAAGATTCGATCCAATCGGGATAAATTGAAATATTTGGCTATTCCAATTGCTGCAGTCCTTGTAATATCAGTCTGGGATTCAAACATCTTATTGAAGAGTGCAGAGCGTCTTTTAAATTATGAGAAAGAATATATCAAGGAAGCCCCTTTTAGTTTTGGATTAAAGAACAATTCCTTGGTGGTTCTTCAAGGAGAAGATCTTAGGATAGACATGGAATTGAAAGGAAGGGAGATTCCAGGTGTTGTTAAAGTTTTATCGAATGGAGCCCGATTTTCCATGATTCGTGATGGTAAGAATCAGTTTAGTCATGAATTCAAAAACGTAAAAGAATCCTTTGTTTTTAGATTTGAAGGTAACGGTTATAAATCACGGGAATATGAAGTTATTGTAATTCCGCGTCCTCGCATAAATGAATTAAAAGTTGAGCTGGAATTTCCGAAGTATTTGAACAAGGAAAATGAATTGGTTATAAATAATGGAGACTTAATAGTACCAGAAGGAACGGTTTTAAAGTACAAACTCAAATTAGAGAATATTAATGAGTATGTATTTGAATTTGCCGATAGCAGTATTCGAAATTCTCAAGCTTTAGGCCTGCATACACTGGTTTACAAACCAAAGCATTCTCAAGACTATAAGATTGCCTATAAGAATGACCAAATAGATAGTTTTAAGGTGAAGGACTTTCATATTGATTTGGTGAAGGATCAGTTTCCACAGATTGGTATCCGGGAAAGTATGGATTCCAATAGTGTTTTTGTTCGATATTTTTCCGGTTCGGCAGAGGATGATTATGGATTAAGAACAGTAAAGTTTTATTTAAGGTCCATCCGAGAAGGTAAGATGGTTTTCGATACCTCGATGGTGGTCCAGTCAGGCATTAAGTTTAACAAAACACGTTTTTTCCACAATATTGATTTCTCTCAGTTTGACTTAAAGTTGGATGACGATATCGAATATTATTTCGTGGTTTGGGACAATGATGGTGTAAATGGCTCGAAGAGTACAAAGAGTAAAATTTTCAAATATGCTGTTCCGAGTTCAGCTGAATTTAGAGAAGAGGTTGAGAAGAACAGAGAGAAGGTTGAGAATGATCTTGAGGACGCCATGAAGAAGATGAAAGACTATCAGAAGAAAGTCGAAAAACTGAAGAATAATTTTTTAAACCGAGAAGAGAACTGGAAGAATAAAAAGCTTCTTGAGGATGTTATTAATCAAAGAGAAGAATTGAATCAAGATTTAGAAGACATCTTGAATAATTTCAATAAGAACGAATCTTTCAATGAACAATTCGAAAATTATAATGAAGAGCTTCAGCAGAAAAAAGAAAAGATAGAAGAGCTTCTTGAAAACTTGATGGATGAAGAGTTAAAGAAAATGCTTGAAGAGATGCAAGAATTATTGAATCAAGAGCAAGAAAACCTTAGTGAGGAAGATCTTGACAAGTTGGACATGGATTTGAATGAGATGAAAGACGAAATGGATAATACACTTGAAATGTTGAAACGATTGGACATTGAAAAGGGTATTGAAGACAAGTCCAAACAGTTGGAAGAACTAGCCAAAAAGCAGCAAAAGAATGCCGAAAAAACTAAGAATAAGGAAGGCGATAATGAAGACTTGAAAAAAGAACAGGAAGAGATTCAGAAAGAATACAACGAGATAAAAAAAGATCTTGAAGAATTAAAGAAAAAGAACGAAGAGCTAAAAGCACCGATGAACATGGATCCGGAAATGAAACAAGATGCAAATCCGGACATGAATAAGAGTAAAGAGGAGCTTGATAAAAAGAAAAATAATAAGTCTTCAGATGCGCAAAAATCTGCCGCGGAAAAGATGCAGGAAGATGCTCAAGCACTACAAGAGATGTTACAATCTGCCTCAAAACAACAGGAGGGTTTAGATATGGATGCGCTTAGAGATCTGTTAGAGAACGTGATACGTTTATCTTTTGAGCAAGAAGCCTTACTTGAAGAAATAAAGACAACAGAAGTTACGGATCCTAAATACTTGGAACTGGTTCGTAAACAAAGAAAAATCATTGATGACAATAAAGTGGTTAAGGATAGCCTGAATGCCTTAATGAAACGTGTTCCTATGATATCCTCGACGATTGGTAAGGAGGTTCGAAGTATCGATCAAAATCTGTCTAAATCATTGGATCAATTAGAAGAAAGAAAAACGTCTATTGCATTGAGCTCTGAACAATATGTGATGACGAGTTATAATAATATTGCTTTGTTACTGAGTGAAGCTCTAGAGCAAATGCAAAGTCAAATGAAGAGCAAACAATCAGGAAATGGTAGTTGTAATAATCCTGGCGGACAAGGTCAGAAGCCGAGCTCTGGAGGTATGTCGCTCCAACAAATGAAGGATGCTGTTAAGAAGCAACTCGAGGAGATGAAGAAAGGGAATAATCCTGGAGGTAAACAAGACGGCGATAAACCGGGAAAAGGTATGGGTATGTCTCCAGGAAATGGCGGTTTAAGTTCGAAGCAGATTGCAAAGATGGCTGCGGAGCAAAGCGCTATCCGTAAGAGCTTGGAAAAATTAAGACAGAAGCAAAATGAGGATGGTTCCGGGAACGGGAATAAATTAAATGATTTAATTAATGAGCTTGAGCAGATGGAAGAAGATCTTGTGAATAAACGTTTTGATAAAGATTTAGTTAAGCGTCAGCAAGATATTTTAACAAGACTTTTAGAGCACGAAAAAGCGGAACGAGAACGGGATTTTGATGATAAAAGAAAATCAAATTCTGGAAAAAATAAGAATAATAGTAACCTTAAAGGATTTTTGGAGTATAAGAGACTTCAGGAGGAACAAATTGAGTTAATCAAGACCATGAATCCTGATTTGAGATTTTATTATAAATCCAAAGCGAATGAGTATTTCAACACAATTGAGAATTAACTGATGGAAGAAAAAGTTACTATTTCTAGTTCAACATCGGAACTAGCAAAAGTGGAATCCCTGATCGACAAAGTGTGTGAGTCGAATAATTTTTCTGAAGACAATTATGGCAATGTTTTAATTGCGGTAACTGAAGCTGTAAACAATGCCATAGAACATGGAAACTTAAACGATGAGGGAAAACAAGTGGAAATTAATTGTGTTATGGAAAACGGTAAATTAAAGTTTACTGTAAAAGATCAAGGACAAGGATTTGATTTTAATAATTTACCAGACCCTACTGATCCAGAAAACATCGAGAAGCCGAACGGAAGAGGCATATTTTTAATGCGCAATCTTGCGGATCGGGTAGAGTTCGAGGACAACGGTAGTCGAGTCGACATTGAATTTTCGATCTAAAATAAATGGTTGAATTAATCAATAGAGAAATATGTCCCATCCCATTCTCAGAGGACTATTTTATTGAACGCATTTCTTTTTTAATTAATGAGGAGGGTTTCCAGGAAGGGGACCTGATTTTCGTTTTTATGTCGGACGACGAATTATTGGAATACAATAAGGAGTTGTTAGATCATGATTTTTATACGGATGTGATAACAATAGATCAAAAGGTTGGTGATATTGTAAGTGGTGAGATTATGTTATCGATTGACCGCATAAAAGAAAATGCGCAAGAAAATAATGTAGACTTTGAAAACGAATTGTATCGTGTTCTCTTTCATGGAGTTCTTCATTTGATTGGTTATAATGACAAATCTGATGAAGAAATTATGGTAATGAGAGAGCGCGAAAATTTTTATTTATCCTTACTTAGTTTCTAATTTTGTGTTTCACGTGAAACATTTTTATGAACGATAAATACGATATTATTGTCGTGGGCGCAGGACATGCTGGCTGCGAAGCAGCCAGTTCGGCCGGAAAAATGGGTATGAATGTTTTGTTGGTTACAATGAACATGAATACGATTGCCCAGATGTCATGTAATCCTGCAACGGGAGGTGTAGCGAAAGGACAAATAGTTAGAGAGATCGACGCGTTAGGCGGTTTATCCGGAATCGTGTCTGATCGCAGTTCGATCCAGTTTAGGATGTTGAACCGATCCAAAGGTCCAGCTATGTGGTCGCCACGTGCCCAGAATGATCGGTTTCTTTTTTCAAAATATTGGCGTGAAGAATTAGAAGCAAACCCTAACGTTCATTTTTGGCAGGATAGTGTTACAGGATTGTTGATTGATGGAGACAGTGTAATTGGAGTTTCTACAAAGCTGGGTGCTTCCATTTATGGAAAGAAAGTGGTCATTACTGCTGGCACTTTCATGAACGGTTTGATTCATGTTGGGTTGAATAATTTCGAAGGAGGTCGTGTTGGAGATGAAGCTAGTCTAGGTTTGTCAGATTCATTAACTGATTTTGGTTTTGAAATGGGTCGCATGAAAACAGGAACACCTCCTCGAGTTGATGGTAGAAGTTTGGATTATTCTAAAATGGAAGAACAACCTGGTGACGAAGCCCCTTCTAAGTTTTCGTTTGACAGCAAGATAAAACCTGTTTCCAACCAAAGAAGTTGTTGGATTACTTATACCAACCTGGAGACACATTCTATTTTAGAAGAAGGTTTTGATGAGAGCCCAATGTTTACTGGGAGAATTAAATCCTTAGGACCTAGATATTGTCCATCTATCGAAGATAAGATCAATCGTTTTAAAGAGAGGGATCGTCATCAAATATTTGTGGAACCAGAAGGATGGGATACTTGTGAGATTTATGTGAATGGATTTAGTACAAGTTTACCAATGGATACTCAGTTTAAGGCGATCAAGACAATTCCAGGTTTTGAAAACGTGAAATTCTTCAGGCCTGGTTATGCTATAGAATATGACTTTTTTAACCCACAAGGCTTGGATCATACTTTGTGTTCAAAGAATCTAAGGAACCTGTATTTAGCAGGACAGGTGAATGGAACAACTGGTTATGAAGAAGCAGCTGCTCAAGGTCTCGTTGCTGGTATTAATGCATCGCTATCGGTTAAGGAAAAGGAACCTTTTATCTTAAGAAGAGATGAGTCTTATATTGGGGTGCTTATTGATGACCTCGTGTTAAAAGGTACTGACGAACCTTACCGCATGTTCACATCAAGAGCAGAGTTTAGAATTTTATTGAGACAGGATAATGCAGACGCACGTCTATCTCAGTATGGGTTTGAATTAGGTTTACTATCAAAAAGAAGGTATGAAGATTTTACTATTAAATATGATAAGATAAGCCAAGCCACTGATGATATTAAATCCTTAAGTGCAGACCCTAAGATTTTGAACACTTATCTAAAGGATAAAAATAGTTCTGAGTTAAAACAGAAAATGAAATATGATAAGGTTATAAGTAGACCAAATGTTCATATTCAAGAGATGGCTCTAGAAGATGATAAATTGAATAGTACAATAATAGGTTTAACCTCAGAAGAGCTAGAATCTTTAGAGATCTTAATTAAGTACGAGGGGTATATCAAAAGAGAAAAGGAAGTTGCTGAGAAAATGTTGAGATTGGAATCAGTTAAAATTCCTGCATCCTTAGAGTTTGAAAAATTAAGCAGTCTTTCTTCAGAGGCTGTAGAGAAATTAAATAATATTAAACCTCAAACAATCGGAGAAGCTAGTAGAATTAGCGGGGTGTCGCCTGCTGATGTATCAGTTCTTTTGGTTGCTTGTGGGAGATAAAATGTTTCACGTGGAACAATTAGAAAAGAAAAAATGTCCAATTTGTTCATCTGAGAAAATGAGCTTGGTATTCCCAGTTAAGGATTATATGATCACAAAGGAAGAATTTAATGTGGTGTCGTGTGATCAATGTGGTTTCAAATTCACAAATCCTATTCCGGTGGAATCGGAGATTGGGAAATACTATGAGTCGGATGTATATGTTTCACATTCCAACACAAAAAAAGGGCTGAAGAATTTTATCTATCATTTGGTTCGAAACTTCACACTTCAAAGAAAGATAGATTTGGTGTCTCGTTACGCAAATGGTAAGAAATTGCTCGACATTGGTTCTGGAGCAGGATACTTTTTGAATAAGGCAAAGGAGACTGGGTTTCAAACTCTGGGATTGGAACCAAGTGAAGAAGTTCGTGAAGGATCAATGAAAGAGTTTGGATTGGATGTGAAAGATATTTCTGAGCTTCATCATTTGAAGAATAAAAGTATTGATGCGATAACGATGTGGCATGTGTTGGAACACGTGTATGAGTTGAATCGTGATGCCAAACAAATGCTTGATGTTCTGAAAGATGACGGTGTTTTAATTGTTGCGGTTCCAAATCCAGATTCCTGGGATGCTAAATTTTATGGTGACCATTGGGGAGGTTGGGATGTTCCACGACATTTATATCATTTCAGAGAAATTGATATTCGAAATCTATTTTCAAAGTTTGACGCAGAAGTTGTAGAAGTTAAGCCGATGCAATTTGATCCAGTGTATGTGTCCATGTTAAGTGAACAATATAAAGGTCGATCCGTACTGCATGCAATATGGTTTGGTATGTTGAGTTACTTCAATAAAAACACCCATGGTTGCACCTCTCAAATCTATGTAATTAAGAAAAAATCTAAATAGAGCCCTTTTGAGGGGTTTTTTCTTGGTTTGACATGTTGGGTGTTTAATAAAACTAGAAGTTTCGTTAAAACACTATTTCTGAAGGTCGTTTTTTGACTGTTTTTTAAAATTGTTCCACGTCGACTTGTCGCATTCCGCAGAAAAACTTTAATATCGTTTCACCTCCATCAGGAACACTTACATGAATTAAATACATGCCTGGTGCAATTGGGACTCCAATATGATTTGCTAGGTTCCAATCAATAAAAGTTAGGGGACTGTCTTTTTTGAATTTTCTCACGAATTTTCCACGAATGTTTACAATGGTAATATCACATCTTTGTGGGAGGTTCGTGATTTTGGCCACATAATCTAATGGACCAGTCTCATAAGAAGAATAACCTAAGTACGGATTTGGTACAATATTGATGTTGGACATATTATCAGCTAGGGACATTTGATCCTCGTTTATTACATCAAGGCCTCTCGTGGTGAACTCATATGTTGGCCATCCATTTCTTTCATTTGTCGCGATATAATTTTCGTAGGGCTTCTCTGTGCGAATTCGAATGATTACGTCTGTTTCCAATAACTGTCTACCTGGTGCGAGCATTGGATAGGAAACGTATATACATTCTTTCCAAACATTTCTATAAGAAAGAATGTTGCCATTATTCAGGTTGTCGTGTATGAATTGTCCCTCATCGTATACAGGCATTCCTGTAGGATCATCGCTTTTTCTGAATATATATATCGGATGTTGTCCTCCAAAGATTGGATATCCCGAGCCATTGTAGAACATAGACGTGGGGTTCCATTTCATGTCTCTTCCATTATCTGCTCCTGTATACAAACCTGAGTTTTCACCAAAAGCAATGTTCAGTCTTTCTCCGGTATTGATGTTAATAGCATAGCCTGGAAAGTATGAATAACCAGTTGAACTATTATCCGTGTTTCCATTGATATCCAGAGAGTTAGAAGTTCTTAAAGACATGGGTTCAGCTCCTCCGATTGACTGGTTTGGATCCTTACATACTTCGATGACCGGACACCTGGACCATTTAGTTTTATCATTAGTCATAACGATATTTATATCACTAGAATAACTAATACTCGTAAATCCAAATAAAGCATCTGCAGATGGAATAAATGAGTTTTCAGCAAAAGGCATTCCTTCACATTCATATCCGACTAATTTGAATGGTGCTATTGTTCCATTGAGTAGTGTCTGATATTTTTTGTCAACGTCAGCACCATTTCTATCAAAGTAACAACAAGGGTCATAATAATTTGATAAATCTGGTCCGTTTGGACAGTCGTTTGCACCGGGAAGGTTGGTTCCAGATCGAATCCAGTTATTCGGATTATTTGCGTCGGTATCAAATACCCCAGCTAACCACATAAAGTTTGAATCTGCATAAGTAATAGTGGCACTTAATGGGTCAGTATACCAACTATTAACAGGAAGCGTATCTTTTTGATATCTAAATTGATTCACCATTACGGAAAGCCCTATTTCCGGTATGATCTGTTCGTTTCGAACTGCGATACTTTGATCGGAATAAATGGTATCGTTAGTCAGAAGGTTGATTAATCTCCAGTCAGAATTGTTTAATTCATTATTGGAATCTGGAAGTATTTCCAATCTAAAATCAGATGCTGGAACAGATAGTGGATCGATCACTTGAATATTAATCGGCCCACTATTTTCTTTATAAGTAATTCTATCAGCTTCGTAATTGTTTACGATTTCATGGATACTAGCCGCGGTTAGATCTGTGAAGTTTGCGCCATTTCCTTTTCCATCGACCCGTGTGATTTCGGGCATTTGTCCATAATAGGAGTTAACATCTGTACCCATACCATTAGCAATTGGATTATGGGGAATACATTCTAATGTTTGAATAGGTCCGAATGCACTTTTACGAGATAACAAATAAGGTTCTTTTTGACCATCTAATTTAGTTGGGTCTTCAGGGTCGTATTCATCATATTCATTATGAGCATAAGCGACTGCCAAGTAATAGTACTTCTTGAAGTTTACCAACTCCTTGGCGCTAGTTGCAAAGAGGTCTGTTTTAACAGAAAAACTGTGGGATAAACCTTCATCCGCTCCATCTACTTTTAAAACCGGAGAAGACACCCCAATATCCTGATTAAATTCATAATTAATCAAACGACCAACACCGTCTTCTTTGTCGCACTGAAAAATTAACCTTGCTCTTCCTGGATCATCTAATTCACTCAAGGAAACAGAATTGTCGACCAATTGAAAAACTTGATATCCTTGAAATCTGTATTTGTTGTCTCCCGTGGAACTATCAGTTGGAATGATAAATGGATCTATTTCTTCATAGTTTTCATCATCGTTATTACTCCCAAGAGGATTGTAAATAGTAAAGACTAATTCATTTTCCAATTCCGTTACAGTCATCTCAGGAGCGTGTGGACCTTCCAATATCTTAAAACAATTCTCAAAAAGAGATTGGGCTTTGTCGTCTGCAATTTTCAAGGCCTGAACACTTTCAAAGGGATCTCCTCCTGCAGCTCTTGCATAGGCTACACCAACGGTAATATTATTTACTGCTCCGGGTAAAAGTGTAAAAGGACCTGCAGACTGAACGAACCGTCTGTCATACGGTTGATTTCCTGCAGTTTGTTCATTCCAAGGTTGTTGTTGGACTCCATTTGTTCCCCAAGCCAAAGGATCAGAATCGTCTGGAAACATGAAGTAAGTTGGTTGATTTGGATTTGCTAAGGCATCAGAGATGTGTCCACTTCCACCATAGACCATTTGAGTACCATCTTTCCAAATACCCTGTAAATAATAATAGTATTCTTGTGCTGTAACGGGGTCAGTTTGAGCTCCGTTTCCTCCTCCAAGGTTGTTGTAGTAAACAAACCTTCTCATTCCATATCTTTCGTTATCAATGATACTATCTCCATATCCAATTCCATTCAATGCTTCTCCAGGTCCAATTCCGTAGGCGTTATCAATTCCATCATTATCCTGGTATGGACCTTCGAAAAAGTCTACTCCAATTGCTGGTGGATTTGAACCGTACCCCAAAAATCCTTGTTCGGAAATATCCACTGCTCGACCATTATATGCATAAGCTAAACCTCGTGAAACATCGCAACCTACATAATCATCAAAAGGCCCACCAAGCGCCACATCGACGAAGACTCCAAAATAAGTGTTTGTAAGAGTTTGCGTGGACCGGTTAATCAACTCATAATTGTAAAAGGTCATGTCGTTTACAGCATCATTAGAAGAAAATGCAAAAGCTTGAGCTTTGATTTCCATCCCAATTGGTTCTGAATTCGTTTCGGAGTGGATATTTCCTTTGTCGTTCATAACCCACCAAAAAGTTTGATCTCCATAAAGGGTCAAAGTTCTGTCGTTATTACACTCAACATCCCCTTCAATATCATACCAAGGATAATCACCATCAAATGGATCGTAGGTTCCATCATTATTTCGATCATAAAAAGGAGCCAAATAGTAATTCTGATTAAATGCAGGATCGCCATGTGCTGGCCATTCCAAAATGGAAGTTGGTATTACATAATTTGGAAATAGTTCGTTTTGCGTATTTGTACCATTAGCCGCATCATATTCACCTGCTTTAAACCAAGCATCAAATTGGTTTACCTCGTCTCTATTGACTACAAAATGGCGGTCATATTTTTGACATTGTTCATATACAATCTCGGCAGTACCATCATCGGTGAGAGGACCCGTCCAATAATCTCTTCCCTGCAAGTATCTAAGCGCCGCTAATTTTAGCTGATCGTTTACGTCTGTACCACCTAGCCAAAGAGCAGAAGTAAACAAGGCCATTATTCCTGATCCTTTTGGTACTTCGTATTGTGCGCGGTTTTCTGAAGCAATTTGCCAAAGATTCCCTCCGGTATGAATTAAAGCTCGAACATTGTTTAACTCAAGAACAGTCTTACCCGTGGCCGGAGAACAACCGGATGTTTTCTGCTGATATTTACCCGCATTTGGGTTCACATGATCATAAAGCTGTGAAAATGAGAAGCTAAAAGCAAGTGAAAAAGAAATTAGTACTAGCGTTTTCATAGAGATAAATATACGATATCCATTAATATCAATCAATTTACGGGTATGTAGAGATAAAATCAATGAATAAAGTCCTCAAGTTTTCAAATTTACCCAAGTCTAAATTTTCGGCTTTATCAAAGATGTCGTGATAAGCTTTATTCTTGCCCATTGTATAAATGAAGAAGGTTTTAATCCCTTTCAACTGAAAGAAATAATGGTCCGAATTTTGAGTTTTGCCTCTTGGCTTAACCACATCAAGCAACTTTTTATCCTCGTTCAACTTTTGAAGTCGTTCAAAGTCTTCTTTATAAATGGTCCCGTTTACTGCAGTAATTCCGATGTCACCCGATCCCATGATATCCAAATTCATCAAGAACTTAATTTTTTGAATGTCGAAAGTGGGATTGTCAACAAACTCTTTTGATCCAACCAGTCCGGCTTCTTCTGCTGAAAAGGCTATGAAATAGGTATCGAATTCAGGTTGGTTTTCCGCGAAATGCTTGGCAATCGACAGAATCATGGTCGTACCACTGGCATTATCATTTGCCCCGGGAAAGTAGGCATCGGTACCCATTGCGCCTAGATGATCAAAGTGGGCTGTGAAGACAAAACAACTATCAGAACGTTTTCCGGCAACCTTTGCAACTACGTTTTTAGTTTTAAAATCTAGTAGTGGTTTATTTCGAACATCAACAAAGAGTTTTTTTGTTTTACCCAGAACAGAATCTTGAATTTGAATGATTGGAAATATTGTTTGGCTTCTTCCCACACTCCACATGAATTTTTCATTGGTTCGAAGTACAACAGGACAATGATTGCTCAATTCAGTAGCAATTTCATTGAGCATACCGAGCGTATCACGATTGGTGGTTTGGGTCAAATCCATCACAAGCCCGATCTCATATTTGATGGGGTCTTTTCTTGCCTTTTCAAATAATTTGATGGTTTTTTTGTCTTTCGCAATCATTTTAAATGGATCGAAAACCTTGAGTTTGAGGTCGCCGACATAGGAACCAGAAGTGGCTTTAACTAAATAGTGTATACCAGGTTTAAAATCTCTCTTATTGCTGGCAACCTCAATTTTATTAGGGAATGTGTTTACATTTAAGGAAAAGTGATGGAAATAGGTGTTGTTTTCTCCAGCAGGTTGGGCTCCAAACTTTTTAAATGTGGAAGCGATATAATCTGCCGCTAAATTAACGCCATTTGCAACATACCCACGTCCAAGAAACTCTTTGGAACATAGTTTTTTAAGAATTTCCTTTTCATCCTCAATTTGTCCAATCGAAATTATGGAACTAAAGAAAATGAAGGATAGTAAAAATAGGCGCATATTTGTATGTTTGATATAAAAGTAGTGAATCTTAGTTAAAGGTTTGCCACAAGCCAAATGAAGGAAATATATAAATCATATTTAAAGGACCCAAATGATGCTCAGTTTAAAAAGGGCATGCAACAATTACGAAAAAGGAAAAAGAGTTTGGACAAACAGTTTCACGAGGAACATGATCGTGTCTTTGAAGAGATTGATTGTTTAGAATGTGCCAATTGCTGTAAGACTACTGGACCTTTGTTTACGAATCAAGATATTTCCAGAATTTCGAGAAAATTCAAGATGAAAGAGGAGGAGTTCATCTCAGAATACTTGCATTTAGATGAAGACAATGATTACGTTTTACAATCAACGCCTTGTCGTTTTCTGAACGAAGACAATACTTGTTTTATTTATGATTTCAGACCAAATGCATGTAGGGAATACCCACATACAGACCGTAAAAACATGTATCAAATCATGAACCTCACACGTAAAAATGCAAGTATTTGTCCGGCCGTTGGAAGAATCGTAGACAAGATATTAGAATCTGTCTGATTGCCCTCCTTTTTTAGCGTCTTCAATATGTGAAACAGCTTTTAGTCTTCCAAACTTATACCGTACGCTAAGTTTAAAAGTTGTAAAAGCCCATTGATACTGACTTTCTGTAGTATAATTAGCCCCGTACCAAGTGCTTCTGTTTTTTGGCGGTACAATATTATTTACATCAAACCGCAGGTTGAGATCTCCGTCTAATAATTTCTTTCCAATTCCTGCACTCCAGTAGACTTGGGGTTGCGAAATTGATTCCGCATTGGCCCAGCTTGAAATTCTCAAATTGGTGTTGATGCTCCAGTCTTTTGGAAGAAAAAATTGTTCGTATAAGTGGATACCAAATTCGAGTGTACCAAAAGGTGATCGAAAGAAGTTTTGAGGAAAGTAAAACTTAGTGTACTCCGCATAAACGGAGTTGTATCCTCTCCACCATTTAAAATTAATTGGAATTGATAAATCTGCCCCAATTCCATCGCTATATAAGGCGTTTCCAGGTGTACTATGAGAGATATAAGTATTTGAATCTACGAATGACCTTGTCGCAATAGGTCGAACATCTCTAGAATAATAAATCTCTAAGGAATAACCGTATCCATAACCAATTTCCAAGGACACATTATGGCTATATTCTGGCAAGAGGTTTGGGTTTCCATAAGTAATTGCAGTTGAATCGGGCTGTCGGATAAAGGGGTCATAATTCTCAAATTTTGGTCGATCTATTCGAGCTGTATAACTTGTAGAAATGGTCCATTTTTTCTTTTTGCCAAGATTGAACATGAAGGTTGCACTTGGAAACAGATTGAAGTACATGGTGTCAATAATTTCTTGATTTAAAGCTTGAGAGAACCCATTGATAAAAGTGGCTTCACCTCGAAGGCCAAATTTCATGCTAAAAATCTTCCATTCCTTTTCGACATCGAAATATAAAGCCCCAATATGTTCGGTATAATCATATTGATTGGAGAACTGTTGATCCTTCACCCAATCATTGTCTTCAAAATTAAATTGATCATAGATTTTATCATTCAATAAACCAGAATGAAAACCTCCAACAGCCAATTCCCATCCTGAGGTATCGAAAATGTGGACATAATCGATAAAAGTGGTGAAGACATTTGGACGATCTTTGGAGTCGGTTTTTCTTTTAAAATTGGAGCTAGTTGTGTCAGTATAATTAAAGAAATCACTGGTGTTTTCGGTGTTTCCATCGCGTATGCTCACATTGTATTGAAAACGCGTACTAAAGTAACTGCCAGCCGAATCGGTTTTAAATTTATAATTCAAATGAGCGGTTGGATTCACCCAGACATTTCCATTTCTTGAATTCGTTAGTTCTTGTTGGTCTAAGATGGAATGTCGAAGATAACTAGCATCTCCGTCGGAACCACCTTTATTTCCTCCTCCCCAACCTCTAATGCCAGCGGTTAAGGAGTGTTTACTGTTGAATTCATACCTCATTTTCAGATTGGCATATCCCCAAAAATGCGTACCGAAATTCTGAGAATTACTTTCCGTTACAATTCCAGACGAATCCGTAAACTCTGTTCTTTCCCAGCTTGGATTTTTATATTTACTATAGCTTCCATTTACACTAAAATTCAAACTGAACTTTTTCTTTTTAAAGTTAACATTGATATTGGCCCCTAGATTTGGTTGAGCCAGTGTATTAATACCACCATTCAATCCAATCGAGGTAACCGAACCTTCCATATGATAGTTAAGTGTATAAACCTCAATAATTCCACCTGAACCTGCAGCCGAATATCTTGCAGAAGGATTGGTAATAATGTCTATTTTATCAACAAAAGTTGCAGGAATGGCTTTTAATTCGTCCATGGTGAGAATTTCCTGTCTGTCCACGTAAATCGTAGGAGTTCCCTTACCAATTATTTGAATGGATTCATCATCGGGCGACATGATTTTAGGGCTTGCTTTTAAGACGTCAAATAAAGTTTCCAGTTCGGCTAAAGGCGTATTGGAAACATTAACATTCATTCCTTTTAAGCTACGTTTAAACATGGGCCTGGTCGCTCTAACCGTAATTTGATCCAAGTTTTCTTTTGGTTGTAAAGCAATGTTCGGAATAGTGAACTTTCCTTTTTCGGGCTTGGGCTCGATTAAAATGTATTCATTTTTATGGGCTACCGAAAAGATCTTGATTAAAAAAGGCTTTTTGCCATGGTTAAATTCAAACTGATTATTTTCAATTAGATCTCCTTTTAAAAACGTAGTGTCATCGGTTGAGTATACTCCAAATTGCCCACCAAAAAGCGTGTCGTTTTCAGGAGTAGAAATGCTTCCTGAGTATTGAATTTGTGAAAAAGACAAATAGGAGAATAGTGTGAGGCATAGGGTTAGAGTTGTTTTCATCATGTTAGCACGTTTCAGCATATAAGCCTAAATAAATAGTTCGGTTACAAATGTAGGGCTAACGCAACTTAAATAAATTGTAAAAATGGTGAATTAACGTTAAAGATTGTAAACGAGTGTTAATTCAGGATGAGTGGAAACCTTAAAAAAGGGAATACGAATGGATAATGGTCTTGTTTTGAGTTGTTTTACTGTTTTAAAAAGGGCCAGTTTTCCAATTGACAAGTCCACTGCATTGTTTGATCATTATAAGAAGGGTATTCAGTAATGTTGAGTTTGATATTACCAATAATCAATTTATCGCTACTATTGATTCTTGCTGTACCTAAGTTCGTTTGGATGGTGTCTCCGTTGAGGTCCAATCGATCAAATCGGGCATTGTTTTCGTCATCTATAACAAGGATATAAGTATTGGTAAAATCAGTTGAAATCCAAGTTCCAACAAAGTCAGGATGTGAGTCTGTTACAAGTTCCCCACAAGAGTTTAAAAGAAAGGCCGAGCTTAAGAGTAAAAAAAGTAAATTTTTCATGTTTCATACAAATAGTGGTCCTAAAGATACGCAAAAAGAAAAAAAGGACGACCTCCGTTGAAGTCGTCCTTTTTTGAACCATTACTGTGTGTTATGAAAAGAAGGTTATTGTTTGATGAATTTCACTGATTGGTTCGCTTCGTTGTTCAAGAAATAAACTCCAGGAGTCAATTCTGAAACATCCACCAACTTTGTGTTTGCTACTGTTTTGATCAATTTTCCAAACATGTCGTACACTTTATAAGTTCCAAATTTTGAAACATAAAGGTTTCCATCATTATTAGGATTTGGGTAAACCGTGAACTGATCGAAATGTAGTTCTTTTTCTTCTTCTCCCAATCCTGGGTAGTTGATCTGATAAATTGTAATTGTTCCTGATACTTCATTCGCAGAAATCAAGTATGGGTAGATTGTTGGAGATTCATTTTCTGCAATTACAATTAAGTCTTCTGGAGCAAGGTCTCCCGTTACCGACTCTCCGTTATTAATCGAATCAGCTGCCACAGAAAAGTCTCTATTCAATTCATATAGAACCATAGTTGGGTTGTTTACATCATCGATATCGTAAACCATGATTCCACCCATTCTTTCTAAACCGATGAAAGCATATGTATTCCCATCGATAGTAGCTACCGTGATTGCTTCAGGTTCTGTTCCTTTATCATCTGATCTATTGTCGAATGAATCGTTATCGTCATTTGTTGAGTTGAAGTTTGCAGCTTCATTGTTTGCTAGATATTGAGCAAACTCATCTCCAGAATCCCAAACTAAGTTTCCATAGATATCTCGAATTGAGAATGATCTTGCACCGTAAGAGTAGATGTATTCATTCTCCCCATCTCCATTGATGTCTCCTTGAGCAACAGTAGTTTTCAATCTACCTAAGTTGGCGTCTTGTTGTAGAGATGCAGCTGTTGGAAAATAAGTAGAGTTCAAAGTCAAGTCGGCTACTCGATCTTCTTCGCTGTAACCATCATAATCTCTGGAATCTCCTTCATTCGCACTTAAGATATACGAATCGCCATTTCCGTCTGTGAAGCTGGTAATTGCATCTGGCATATAGTAACCATATGTTGGCCAGTTTGTGATATTGATTGCACCGTCATCATTTGAAGCGTCAATTGCATTGTTGCTTCCAATGTTTACAATTCCAAGTACTGAATTATCAGTAACACCCGCACCAGCTAAACCGAAATCGTTATCGTTTAATACAGCGATTGTTGTATCGTTGATCATTGAGATTCCTTCTGGTTTATCAGAAGAGATATAACCAATAGAAGAAAGATTCATTACTTTTCTTTTGAATACTGGGGTGATATTGTTTCCAACTAAATCATCAGCCGTCATCATTTCTAAAGTCAATGCTCCACCTGTTGTATCTGTGTTGATTGAGATTGCCGTACCTAAAATATCAGTAGCTCCGTCTAAACAGATTTCGTAAACATACTTTTTACCTTTCGTAGTTTGGTTTGGATCAGAAGAATCTCTTTCCAATACATAGAATTTACCGTTTCCAATGTAAACAGCGTCTCCAATCTTATCCGTTCTATTTAAAGCAAATCCAGCGTCTTTGTTTCTTTCCAATAAATAAACATATTCTGCAACTGGGTTTCCATTTGCAGGGTTGATCGCTAAAATTCGAATAACATCTGAGTTGTTTTTCGTAACCGGACCCGGGTTGTACATTGGTGACTGAATAAAGGCATAGATTACATCGTTTGTAGCATCGTACGCAATTGCTTCGAAACCTCTGTTTGCCCATCTTTTAGAGTAAACCGATGGAAGTGTTTCTGAACCATAATGTCCTAATGTGTCTGCCGCTGTTGCAGGGTTCGCCAATTGGTGCGTACCAGCTGGAACAAATCGATCGATCATGTTACCATTACTAGCAAACTTGTAGATTGCAGGTCTGTACTCGTCGCACATCCAAAAGTTTCCACTGTTATCTTTTATAATTCCTTCGAAATCTCCTCCGAATCTATCAAAAGGCAAAGCTGTATATTCAACTCCATTTCCGTCTGTGTAATCCACTGTATTGTAGATTGTAGAAGCATCGTAGTAAGTAACAGGAACTTCATCATAACCATTTACGTTTCCTTTTCCTGAGATTGGAGTTGTACCATTCGCTTGGAAAAGTAGTATTTGATCCGCTGAATCTAGAGTTACAGCTTGAGTCATTGGGTTGTAGTGAAACTCAACAATTCTTCCTTGATAATTTGGTAATTTGAATGGTCTTAAGTTTCCGCTTGGAGTTGGAGTTACAGTAGCCTTTTTAACCGCAGCATCATTTGGACCTCTGTCAGGAATCGCATAAAAAACCCAGTCACTTGCAGTTGAAGCGGCTGCATCATAATACATTCCAGAGAAACCTCCTAAATAAACAGTTGGCTGACCTCCACCATAAACTGGAGTTCCCAACATCGGCATTTGAACTGCTTGATTCAAAATGATATTGTCTACTTCTGCTCTACCTTTTGAGTGGTCTTTTTCACCAAGAGCATAAATGTCCATGATTGACTTTGTGTTCAAATTAAGGACAACATATGCGTTGTTTTCTTGACAAGCTACATAAGCAATCGAATCATTATCCAAAACAGTTACATAC
The DNA here is from genome assembly GCA_030427935.1 of Bacteroidia bacterium. Lineage (GTDB taxonomy): Bacteria > Bacteroidota > Bacteroidia > Flavobacteriales_D > Crocinitomicaceae > JAGQYP01. Next base: position 18,463 of record JAUICI010000008.1, read on the forward strand.
TCAGGCTCCATGTCTTGAGAAACAGTTGCATTTGGACCATAAATACGAAGACCTTTATTCAAAAGGTGTTGTTTTTTATTGTCGTATGCATTGAAGTCGATTTGTGTAACCACACCACTTGCAGCTCCACCTGAAATATCAACGATTGTAATCGATCCTTCTGGGTCTATCGTATAGTTATCATCTGGCTCACCTTCATTTGCAGAGATAATCAAATCTCCAGAGTGATCAAAAGTAACCATGTCTGGTAAAGCTCCTGCAGCATACTCAGCAATAAAGGTTCCGTCCGTTTGGAAAAGAACGATTTTTCCTGGGTCTTGCTTTACGTTAGCTTCAACTGCGGCAGCAACGATTCCGTTTTTAACTTTAACTGAATTCGCACCTCCACCATAAGTAGAAATGTCGATTTGAGAAATTAGTGAAGGAGCTGTTGGGTCAGACAAGTCGATAATATCAACAGTCTTGTCATCAGCATTAACACTGAATAATCTCATAGTTGTTGGATCATAAGATACGATCTCAGTTGCTCCTCCATCGAAGATTCCTGTGTGGTAAGTAGCAACTTTGTTTAGTGTGATCTGGGCATTGGCTGTGTTTTGCAGGACCAAGATTCCACCTAAACATCCTAGTGTAAGTAGAAATTTTTTCATCTATTAAACGATTTTAAGTTCGGGGTCAAAGGTATTGGGCATGAAATCGCTTCGGATTATTAAGGTTTGAAGTTTGGGTTTAATTTTCCTTATCGATGTATTAATAAATTATTATGCGCATCTGTAACCCCTATTTTTATTAGGAATCGAAAAAAATTTATATTTTTTTGAAACCAAACGAGAAAAGTTGACACTAAAGAAATAAACAGCTGATAAAGCAAAAGTAAAATCAGATAAAAAAGAAGAATTATGGTAGAAGTTTTAGTGCCGATAGCGGTTTTTGCGATGACCTTTGGAATAGTATACATCGCGATTATGTCCAGCCACAGGGAAAAGATGTCCATGTTGGAAAAAGGAATCAATTTAAAAGAGTATGAATTAGAAAAGAGGAAAAACAAGGATAGTCGTAAAGGAGCTATGGTTTTGATAGCGGTTGGGCTTGGATTGTTTTTGGGTAATATTGTCCAAGAAATGGAATCCTTTCCAGCGAGTGATGTAGCCATTCCAGCGTTTATCTGTTTGTTTATTGGAATCGCGTTGTTTGCACATCACAGTATGACTAAGAATGAAGTAGATCCAGAATAGAATTGGAAGACAAGGAAGTAATAGAAAAAATCATTGGCGGAGATAAGAACCTTTTTAGGGTTTTGATCCAAAGGTATGAGGACAGGCTTTTTGGGCTCTGTCTTCGTATGTTGCAAGATCGCGATAAAGCTCAGGATGTTTTGCAGGAGTCTTTTATTGAGATCTACAAACATTTGCCCGCTTATAAATTTAAGTCGAATTTTTCCACTTGGGCTTATACGATAACCTATAGAAGAATTTGCAAAGAATTTAGACAGGGAAAAAAGAATTTAATATTAGAAGAATTTGATCAAATCTCAAGCAAGGAGGGAGCAGCTATTACGCAGGATGAGGACTTACAAGTCGATGATACAGAATTATTGAAGCAAGCAATAAAAGACTTGAGTCCTCTGGAGCAGTCCTTAATGAGCCTTTATTACTACGATGATTTAAGCATTTCAGAAATAGCTGAAATCACGCATTATTCTGAAGGAAAGATTAAAACAGTGCTGTTTCGTTTGAGAGAGAAATTAAAAAGAAAGATTATCATATTAAGAAAGGAGGCGAATTATGTCTGAAATGAAGAAAGACATTCCAAAAAATGCATTTAGCATAGACGAGAAACCATCGATTAATATCGAAAACGAAGTGATGAGAAAGATTGATTCGGTGGAGAGAAAAGAGGTAAAACCTTTGGGTGTTCGACCACAATTAATGGGAGTCATTATTGCCTTATTTTTCTTCTTACTAGCTGCGATTGGTGTCTTGGCGGATGTCAGCACCTATTCTGATACATGGAATGTCAATGGTTGGGAATTCCAAAAATTGTTTGGACGAATTCCGGTACAATTGCACATCACCATCCTTGTTTTAAGTGGGTTTTTCCTTTTGTATACCATTTATAAATCAGTTCGAGAATATTCCAGTACAACAATAAGACCTTAAGTATTTTAAAATGAAAGAAGTGATCGAAAATAGTGTCATTGAAGCCATTCAATCCTTTGGATCAGACGGAATCAGTTTCTTTGATTTCATTTTGGACTTGCTGAATTGGATCTTCTAATTGGATTGATTCAGTAGAGAAGGCACGGAAATTGCAACATTCATTCAAGAAAATCGTTGAATTGAATATGCTAAGAATCTTGTTGATAGTGGTATTTATTTCCTGCTTAGGTTTTGGTCGCGCTCAGATCAAAGCCAATGATTCTTTGTATCAGAATTTTAATCGGCACAATAAAGTGGATAGTGTTTGTCTCTATCAGAAGTTCAAATGGAAAGGAAATGAATTTGAATTGATCAATATAGAGAAGATGAACACCTTTCTATTCGAATTATCCTCTAAAGGAGGCTTGATTAATATCACAACGGATTACAGCAATGAGGATTTCTTTTTCAAGGGAGAGAAAAAAGAGTTCATGGCATTTAAATTAGATGAAGAAGGAGCCTTGATTCACCAAAAAATTGAAGCCTACTTGTATGAGGACCAAGAAAAAGGGGTAGAATCTTATTTCTATTTCTTCTCTGATCAAAATGATCGAATTTATCGTTTGGTGAAAACCAAGAAAAGAGAAGATGTTCTACTTTATTTTATCTCTCCGAAAGACTAGTTACTTATTGAAAGAACGAATCTTACAAAACTCTATTTTCTCAAAAAGCAGCCCTGTGTATTTGTATCCTGAGCTTTTATTTCCTTGCATGTCGTAGATCTGAGTCAAATGTACTTCGGCACCATTGTATTCCAAATAGTAATCGTATAATTTACCAGACAAACCACTTTTTACCGTAATCAAATACAAGTCGATTCCTTTTTTGTCTGTCACAGCAACCACATTTGTAATTCTGTATACTTGAGAAATCATTTCTTTCTTACCTTCTTTACTTTTATACGCGCCTGGTGTATGCACAAAAATGGAGTCTTTAAAAGAGATACTAAAAGTGTTTACTTGTTTCACTTTCGAAACGGTTTCTCCACTTGTAAGCGCAAAATGATCCGAATCTTTAACCGCACTATTGGATTGTGAAATAATAGTGAAACCATCAACGGATTGACCAAAAACAGAGGCAGAAAGGATAAAAATGAGTAAGAATAATGTGTTTTTCATAGGGTTTTAATTTATAGAAAGTTACAATTTTATTTTATTCGAAGGTCTAATGATAAGTTGGATTGCCTCAAATTAGGCCTTTGTTTTCCTTTTGATAGAAAATAAACCTGATTCGTTACATAGCTAAGAAGTTCTGAAATGTTTATGGTTCCGTCATTGTCAAGGTCTCCCTGATTCTCTCTTAAACCCTTCAATAAGCAATAAGTAAACAGCCCGTTTTTCCATTTGTCTCCCTCCATCGAAAACTCTACACCACTGGAGGAGGATAAGATGACGGCTCCATTATTTGTTCGGAGATCACTAAACAGCGCACTCATATAATTTGCTTTTTGCTGATAAGCACTTGAATAGGACATCGAATTTGAACCTCTAAAAGTAATGTCTCCATCTTCAATTTTTTCCGTGTTTTGAACGACTTCATCTTCTTCTAGTTCTCCGGAATGACAAGTATCCATGAAAAGGACTTTGTTTATGGATGCGACTTCTGTTAAAAGGTCTTCTAATTCCTCGAAAGAGATACCATTTTTAGCTGGATCTTGAAAGTCCATATTGTGCGTGGCGTAATAGTAATTGAACTGATCATCTAATACGCCATGACCAGCAATAAAGACGATAACAACATCTTCTTCCTTAGCCGAAGAAAGGAATTTTTTAATGTCTTGAATTTTTTCTTTGGAGACTTCTTGGTTTGAAAGTAGTAGGTCGTGTATTTTATTAAATTCTTTTGATTGCGCAAGTTCGATGTAGAAATCTTTCGAATCTTTGGCCGCATATTTTAGGTTATAGGCTTTGTTCGAAAACTCTGAAACACCCAAAGAGACAATGTACAAGTCTGGTTTGGTCTTTACATCATAAGTGATTTCATAATAATCTTTTAATCCATAATGATTGTTTTTGCTCGGGCAGATTTCTAGCTTATTCTTACCCGGTATTAGGGTATAAGTGATTTCCAGTTCATCACCTTTTCGTTTGACTTTTGGTTTGACCGGAACATTATTATTAAAAAAGGCCAAGTCATCTGTGCTGAATTCCTTGGGAAGCTCACATGTCATTTTAAGCTGCTGATCTTCTACTCGCACCGAATACTGACTTTTATTATTGAATTCGATGAAAGGCAAATTCAAATCAAATAATTCCCCGGTTTTCTTTTTTCTGGACAAGACTATCTCCTCGTAGAACTTTACGGTCTTGTCTTCAGAATATGGTGATTCTTTTAAAACAAGATCAGGACGATTAAATTCTAAATCAAAATAGGAGCCCGGGTAAACTTTATCTTTGAAATAAAAAGCCAGTTCTTTGTGGGCCGCATTGGATGAAATGTAGTAGCCATCATTATTCACGGCTACTGCCCCGTGGTCTTTTAAAGTATAGATTTCAAACACTTTTTCTAGACTCTCGTCGTTTCTAAACAATCGAATAATACGATCATCTGCATTAATGGCGATGATTTTCTGATCAGGAGAGATCGCAATTTCATCGGTAATGGAATTGTCTATTTTAGTTTTAAAGATGACCTCTCCATTCATTGGGTTGACCACTTGCAATTCTCTTGTATATCCTGCGATTACTGCTTTATTTGGATTCCCAATAAATTTAACCGTAGCTCCTTCTCCGGGCTTCACTTTATTTCTTTGAACCACTTTTTTCTTGTCCAGATCATAAAGCCAGTATTCATTTTCTAAGGTTCCAGCAATCAGCATGTTTTCATGAATATCTGCATCGTTGAGGTCCCAGGGTAATTCTATGGACTTTCCGTTTAAATTCATTCCTTTGGGGTCGCCTGAAACAACGTATTTACCACTATTGTCTACACAGACAATTCTTTTGTTGTTTTTGTATTTTCCTATTCTGTTTCCATTTTTCAAATCATAGTGATAGATGAAATCACCTTTCATGTAGGCCAAGTAGTTTTCGTTATCTGAAATCAACAAATTGAAAGGGCGGAAAATGAAGGTATCAATCTTAACCAGAAACAGCATGGAGTTTAGGTCGTAATAGATTTCGTGATCATCGGCTTTAATCGAAGAAAATTGATAGGTGAGGTCTTCATAATTTTCGTTGAAAGCAGGCAAACTCGTAAAAATCCCCGTTTTTAAATCCCAATGATTGGAATAGTAACCCGAAAAGGCAATAGTAGAATCCGGGTGAAATTTTAACCATCTTGGGATATCTGACTCTTGTCTTAACAGTTTGTAAGGAACTCTTCTAGAGCTGGTGTCACCATAATTGATCAAGTCCAGAATAGTGATGTTCAAGTCGGTTCCAACAACCGCAGCATATCTATCATCTCTAGAAAATTTACATTTCGTGATGAATGGGTGTGAACTTACAACAGCTTGTTTGATCATAGTTTCGAGTCGGATGATGTCTACATGCCCTTTGTCTTGACCACTAATCATCCATCGACCATCTGAAGACACATCCACTTCGGAAACGACATCGTAATTGTCCATGATCTTTTTTGTAGGAGCGGGTAAGGCTCCAAGCGCTTTCATGTCTGGTAGTTGCAATAGCTCTGCTCTTCCACTACCTAAATGTAAAATCATGAGGCTTCGATCGGGTGAAAACCGGATGCTTTTTACGGGTGTTTCCATATTGTGATTGATATAGGCCTTCCCATCTTCAACACCTAGAGCTTTAAAGGTTCCGTTATTGTCTCCAGTGAAAAAGAGTTTGGAGTTTGTAGACAATACAGCTTCATTCAGGAAACTGCATTCAATCGTGTATTCTTTGTGCAGTTTGTTGGAATTCGCGTCATAGATTCTAACTTTTCCATTAGGTGAGGAAGCGATCCAAAAATTATTGTCTCGATCGTAGGAAGCATGATATACAGGTGCGCCAAAATAAACACTTTGAATTAGTGTAAACTTCTGAGCATCCCAGACTTTTATTGTGGAATCTTCACTTACGGTAATGAAGCGGGTTCCAGGTTCGTTAACACTTACGGAGTGAATGGGACCAGTATGAGAATTGAGTGTTTTGATCGGTTTTTTGGAAGCAATATCCCAAATCACAATTTTTTGATCAAAGCCAACGGAGATAACTTTATCAGAATTCGCGTTAAAAGCCACATCTGCAATCAATAGATTATTGCCAGAAGGTGGAAGAATTCGCTTTGTTTGACTCAATCCAAATAAAGAAATGAATGCAAACAGTATACATAAAATGAGTTTCATGTAAGTCATGTATTATTCAATATAAAGTAAAGGTAATCAGATTTTTAGAAAGCGTCGCCACCGAGGTTTTGCATTAATTTTCTCTCCTTCTTGTTTGAGATAATTTCGAATCATGTGGACACGATCTGAAATATGTTCATTTAGCTTTGTTTCCAGATCTTTTGGCAAATGATTTTCGGCAAAGTTTAAGGCATCGTATTGATGTTTAAAAACACTCAAGCTTAAAGGAAATAGTTTAGCGTATTCAAAGTAAAATGTTCTCAAATAGCGAGCATCTTTTTCTTCTAATTGTAAGAGTTCTTTAACCACTCCCCACCTTTTTCGTAAAAGAGCTTGTGCGGCTTCTTCTATTTGTTCAGCTGAGAGTTCTTTAAGTCTGTTTTTGGTTTCAGCACTAATGACCTCCGTATCTAGAAAAAGATTTCTATCGGTTAAAAAGAAATGCCGTACCTCACTAGAGGTAAGTATTTTGGATAATATATGTTGATATTCCTCTAGACTCATGAAAACAAGATTTCTTTTGCTCTTTTGGTTTCAGCTCTTAGTTCTTCCATGGGACCAAATTTGTTGTCTCTTTCCAAAACACTTCCTTTGAGATTTGGACAAAGAGGTTGAATATAGGACATCACTTCCCAAATTTCTTCTTGGGTAGGATAGGAGTGATTGTCAATGAGAAGGCTTCCTCTTTGGTCGTGCCCAACATAGTGAATTTGAACTACACGATTACAATCAATTTGATTCAACCATTCTTTATAATCATACCCATGGTTTTTTGAATTGATGAAAAGGTTTGTAATGTCGAGTAGCATTCCGATTTCTGGGTTTGAGTCGAACAGTTTTCTTAAAAACTCGGCCTCTGTCATTTCTTGAATCGGGTCGTTCAAAACATAAGTGATGTTTTCTAGAATAAGAGGAGTTTGAATATAGGACTGAACCTTTTCAATGTTTTTTGTGAATACATCTAGTGCTTCTTGAGAATAGGGTAAGGGCGTTAAGTGACCAATATTTAAACCATGACATTCGGTAAATGCAATATGTTCACTCCAATAAGGAGGGTTGATTACTTCCAGAACAGAAGCAATTTTTTCAATATAAGATTCTTTTATGCCTTCTGCACTCCCAAGAGAAAGCCCGATGAAATGGGGAATGGCTGTGTATTCAATCAAAAGGTCATGGAGTTCTTCTTTCATATAAGGCGCCTTGCCCATGAAGTGTTCTCCGATAACCTCCACAAAATCTATCTGAGTATGATCAAAGATGAGTTCGTCTTTAATAGCCCTTCTATAACCTATTCCAGAGCCCAATTTTGGTATGTTTTTGATTTCTTTCAATAGAAATGATTCTTGGAGTCTTCTCTAGAAAAGCATTTAATGGGTGTTTTAACCACAACCTCCGCAGCCGCCACATCCACCACCACAAGAGGAGCAACTTGAGCAAGAGGAACAAGAAGAGCAAGAGCTACAGGAAGAAGCTGCCGCTGCTGCCGCCGCTGCTACTGCCGCCACATAAGCTGTGGTTCCGATTTCAAGTACTTTTGAAGCGTTCAATAAGTTGCCGTCAAAAATGAGGTGTTTACTATTCACTGCTGCTTTCATCTCATCTTCATGGGAGCGTATTTCTTTAATTTTGGCTGTTGAATAATACTTTTCTTCTAGTTTTTTACAATATTTCTTACCAGCAGACGTCAAGCCTTGTTTTTTGAAAGTGCCTAAAAATGAAGGGATGAAAACCGCAAATGCGACAATTTCAAAAATCAGGAATTGCACATTGGCATAACCTCTTGAAAGCGCAATAATCAGCTTAATTAGACCCGGCAAAGCAATCAAAATTCTCACTGTCCACAGCAAAGATTTTTGGCTACTTCTATAAGCTTCATCGTACATAAAGCCAGACTCTTCCCAGTCGTACTCATATCGTTGGAAGGCTCTAGAAAATTTTGATTTTACAGTTGAAGAATTGCAATAGTCCAAGAAATCTTGGAAGTCATTTTGACCATCTTTGAGCAGTTCATAGACAATACGCTCTACTTCCTTCAGTTTATTCGGGTCTGGTCTTTTCGAGTTTTCGACCATCTTAATGGCCACTTTTGTTCGGGATGAATTTAAGTTGAGTTCAATGTATCTTTTGGAATACAAATTGAGAACGGCAAATTCAATCAGCTGGTTATAGTCTTTCGCAATGTAAGTATAAGAATAGCCGTCGATATTGGGTACGTCCATTCTTCTTTTTTTAGGCTGTTTGAATAAGGGAATTAGCAAGTAAATCACCAAAATCAATGCAGACCAAGCGGCAAAAAGTCCTAAGAAAACAGGGCCTTTAATACTTCCGATAAAATCAATAATCAAATACATATTAATGGCTGTCGATTAGATGGATTAGTTCGTTCAAAGTGCCTCTATATTTGTGAAACAGTTCTAAAAAAGCTTCGTCGTTCAGGTTGACTTCATTTTGATTCCATTTCATCAAGGTTTTAACAGAATCAAGGTTGATGTTTAAATCCGAAGAAATCAAGCTTATAATTTCATCATAATTTGTTACGATCTTCTCCTTTTTCAGCATGATGATTACCTCAAGATTGTTCATTAAAGGATAGATTGTTTTGCGCGTTTCCATTCTCACATGCCCTAGATCGCCTCCCTTTTTCACAAAATTGAATCTCAATCTTAAGGCCATGTTTCGCAACTCTTGTTCGCATCTTAACCTCAAATTTTCCTGATGAACTTCAACTTTGTCAAATGGATCAGAACCAACCAGTACTTTATGATTTTGAGAAATATCTAAAAATTTAATTGGATATACGTCCGCTGATTTTTGGAGTTCATCCATGGTTAAAATGAATGGAAGAATCTCGCTATCGGTTTCTTTTTCAATGAGCTCACTTAGTCCATCTAAAACTTGCGCCTCAACCTTGTCAAAAATGAAGAGCAGACTAAAACTAGCTTCATTAAAGTCCTTAATTCGAAGATGTTTACCGTATAGTAATAAGCTCTGCGTATTTTCTGCAATAGAGGATTCTTTGAGCTTATTAACAAAAGCCTCTAGTTTGTTTTCGTAGTTCATCCGTAATTGTAAATAGTTGGATACAAAATAGTAAAAATCTCGAAAGTTTTTGTGTCTCTTATAGTTGGATAATATAAGAGAGCTAGAAGGTTTAGGTTAAAAGATTTGATTTTTGTATCTTAGTTGAATAAGCTAGTGAATTTGAGCTTTAAAATCTTTAGCATGGATAAATTTTGGATCATACTACTTGCAATTGCCTTATTCACAACTTTGAGTTTTGTCTTTTTCAAAGTCATTCGCTCCTTTACAAGAGAAAAATTTGGTCAGAAATGGCTGAAAGGAATTACGAATAAATTGTATTTCTGGCAAAGTGTAATTTTCATGAGCACAGCTTGTACGGCTTTGATTTTGTATTTGATGAAGGTGGGGAATATGCTACCGTAATTTTATATCAAACAATCTATCTTGAAAACCTGTAAGCGCTGTAAAGTCGCCCTACCCGAACTGGATTTAACTGAAGAAACGAGAAAACAACTTTCCGAATTGATCTTAGATAATCAAAAACTTCAAGGGGTTAAGTTTTTGATGGGTACGGGAGTTACTCATGAGAACGCCAAAATCATCATGGATCACATGATTACACAAAAAGGGGTTTGTGGAAGATGTGACTATAATTTTGAGGGAGTCGGTCCTTTTGATTGTCCTGATTGTGGGGCTTTTAATTATAATATTCTTTGATCTTCTTCCCTTCTATATTTTAATAATCACCTTGCTAAGAATTGTTAAATGCACTGTTGGTTCAAGTAAAATGATGTAAATTAAGTCAAGTAACTAATGTACCTAAGTTCTTGATTTACTTCCAATATTTAGCAATCAAGTCTTCAGGAAATAAAACCAGATCGCATGAAAAATTTATTAAGTCTAGCCTTACTAGCAGTATTATTCGGGTGCTCTTCCGAAGAAAAGAAAGATGAAAAGAAAAAGGATTATAAGAAAGAAGCTAAAGAGATGGCTCACGGTGAAGAAGCTCCCATACAAAGCACGCACAATACCGAAGAATATGATTATATAGATGAGAACGAATTTTTAGAAGTGACCGCAAACCCACTTTCTACTTTTTCCGTTGACGTCGATGCTGCGTCTTATAGCAATGTCAGAAGATTTATCACGGATGGAATGCTTCCACCAAAAGACGCTGTCCGAATAGAAGAAATGATCAATTACTTCTCCTATGATTACAAAAATCCTAAAGACCAAAAACCATTTTCAATTCATACTGAATTAGGGGAATGCCCATGGAATAAGCAGCATAAATTATTACACATCGGGCTAAAGGGAAAGGAACTTGAAAAAGGAAATATACCTCCAAGTAATTTAGTTTTCTTATTAGATGTTTCTGGGAGCATGGAAGATCCTGACAAGCTTCCTTTGTTGCAAAATTCATTTAATTTATTGGTGAACCAATTAGGTGATCGTGATAATGTGGCTATTGTAGTTTATGCAGGGGCTGCTGGGCTTGTATTGCCTTCAACTTCTTGTGATCAAAAGGATGTGATTCTTCAGGCGATTAATAATTTAAGAGCTGGTGGAAGCACTGCGGGAGGAGAAGGTATTCACTTGGCTTACAAAGTGGCAACTGAAAACTTCAAAGAGAATGGTAATAACAGGGTTATCTTGGCCACGGATGGTGATTTTAATGTTGGACAATCGAGTGATGCTGAATTGGAACGAATGATTGAGGAGAAAAGAGAATCAGGTGTTTATTTGTCTGTTTTAGGTTTTGGAACGGGTAATTTGAAAGACTCAAAAATGGAAAAAATCGCCGATAAAGGCAATGGGAATTATTATTATATCGATAATATTTTTGAAGCGAGAAAAGTATTGGTAACAGAGATGGGGGCTACATTGAATACCATTGCTAAAGATGTGAAGATTCAAGTTGAATTCAATCCTGCGAAAGTTTACCGTTACAGACTCATCGGTTATGAAAATCGGATGATGAGTAGTGAAGATTTTGATGATGACACCAAAGATGCTGGTGAGATCGGTGCAGGTCATACAGTTACAGCTTTGTACGAGATCGAATTGGTTGGACCAAGTATAAAAGATAAGACAGGCAAGCAATATAAATACCAAAGCACTCAAATAAATAAAGAAGCTTATTCTTCCAACGAAGTTGCGAGCTTGAAATTCAGATATAAAGAACCCGAGGATACCGTAAGTCAGTTAATCGAAAAGACTGTCAATGCGAAATATTTGAGTTTAGCCAAGACTTCAATCAATTTCCGTTTTTCAGCTGCTGTGGCGGAATTTGGCTTATTGTTGAGAGACTCTAAACACAAGGGAGAATCTACATATGAACAAGTTGTGGAGATGGCTCTTAGTGCCAAAGGTGAGGACGAAGAAGGGTATCGTTCGGAGTTTGTAAAAATGGTTCGTTTAGCTAAAGATTTAGAGTAAATAGGATATAAAAAAGGGCCCTGACTCTAAAATCAGGACCCTTACCAAAAGCAAGATATTGAAAGCTTATTTTAAGATCAACTTATCAACCTTTGTTTCTTTTGTGTCTTCGTTTAAAATTTTCACATTGTAAGTTCCTCTTTCCCAAGCTGAGATGTTTAGAACTATTGGGTTGTCTGTTGAAACTTTGTCCAGCATCACTTTCCCTTTCTTCCAAGGTTTTTTCCAGAATTGGAGACGCTTTGAGTCATTAATTATCATCGATGACAGATCCGTCTCCGGAGATGTCTGTTGTGATCGTTGGAAAGCCTTTGTAAAAAATATTTCCATAACCACTTATCGAAATATCTAATGTGCTATCCGCTTTTACACGCATACTGGCACTTCCGATGGCATTGCATTTGGTGTGGTAAGTATCCAAAGGGTAAGCGTAAATATTTCCAACGCCATCGACCTGAAGCTCTGATCTCCTTGCAAAACCGTATAAAGCGAGATCACCTGAACCAGAGATAATACCATAATTTACATTTGCAGTCAAGTTTTGGAGATGAATGTCTCCATCCCCAGAGATCAAAGAAAACATTGTAGATGCATCCATCTGATTCACGTTGATCATTCCGGTTCCACTAATTATCAATTCACTTCTATCTAAGTTGGTGTTGGTCGTTCGATTAATATTTATCTCACCCTCTCCTTTAATGACATAATCTTTCACCAGTTTTGAGTTGACCGTAATTGTAATTTGATCATAATTTGTGATGGTATAGCCTTCTTTCAAACCAAAAATCAAAGTGCTGTCGTCTACATAAACTTCCATGGCCTCCATGACTTCATCGCTTGAGTTTACGATAATCGTATGCTGCAAACTGTCTTCCGTATAATTGAGAATGCCACCAGATCTTAATTCAATACGGTTGAATGCTGGTAATGGAATCAGATGATCGGTCTTATCTCCTTTACTAGCATCCACTTTTTTACAGGCAGTACTGAAAAGGCTAAAAAATACTATGGCAATAAGGAATCTTAAAATGGCTAATGCTTTTAGACAAATCTAGGCAATTTGCTTTAATCCGACCAAATGAAGGAGTTGATTCTCTCCGAGATCATTTGAAAAATACGTTTATTGATTTCTTTGTAATTGTTGAGGTAGAAGTCGCTTTCGTTCAGAGTCATCAAGCCAACAATTAATCCTGCTAGTAGATGGCTCAGGGCTTTGTTGGTTTTGATGTAATGACTGATAATGGCAAGGGTTTGTTCCCTACTATTGTTTCCTCTTGAGAGAATTGTGAGTAGGTTTTTTTCCTTTTGAAAAGCCTTGTAAATTAAATCGTTTTGATATTTAATAATTGGCCTTAAACAATTGTTTTGAAACTGCTCAATCGAATTAAAATAGGAATCACTTTTTTCCAAACCTGGAATCTCAGGTCTAATCTGCATCAAATACTCCTCTTTCTCTCTCATATTCGTCTTTGAGAGAAAACAAAGAAGAAAGCCTATTGTTTACTTTTTAAGTTGAAATAGAGCTTAGTTAGCGTCAATTACACTTCCGGAACCAGAAATTTCTTGGGTAACGGATGGGTTTCCTTTGTAGTAAACATTCCCCGACCCAGAAATTAAAACATCAAGAGCGGTGTTCACTCTACACTCAATCGTACCAGAACCCGTAAGTTTCGCTTCTGTATTATCCGTATTTAAATTGAAGTTAGCAATTGTACCACTTCCTGAAAGGAGAATATCTGAACCAGTTGAAACGCCTTCAAGCGCCATGTTTCCAGAACCAGATATTTTGGCGTCTAAGGTACCATTGTGATCAATATTATAGGCATGTATACTACCAGAACCCGATATTTCATATTTACCATTGGCAAATTGAGTTGAATTCATGTTTGCTGAAATGGAACCCGAACCAGAAATAATGAATTGACTAACATCAGGGTGTGATATATAGATCTTCACATTATCTCCATTTTGAATGGTAATATTTTTCTTCACTTTGATCACTAAGGTTGTCCCAGATACCTGAAATTCAAGGGCATCAAAAACTTCTTGTGAGGTCATTACCGTAATGGAATTGGTAGTGTCATTGGTGTACATAATCGTTCCAACACCTTGTAGATTAATCGCATCAAAAGAAGAGACATTTACTTGAAATTCAAGTTGCTCCCCTTCCAGGGCATCAATTTTTTTACAGGAAGTCCCGATTAAAACAAGAGGTAGGAGTAAAATCAATAGCTTTTTCATAACTAAGTTGTTTTCCCCTTTTTTACGTGGTATAGTGGGAAAAGGTTTAGTTTGTCTGTAATATTTCAGCGATTACCTCAACAACACAAATGCAGCCCAAAAATAAGGGTCGTATTTTTTGGAGAACTTTAGTTGTGTAGCACGAAATGCTTCTTCAATAGGATTTCCATCAACTAGTTTGGAGTAAAATGTTGCCATGAACTCAGCAGTTTCCTTATCTGGAACTTGCCAAAGACTCATGATAATGTTTTTGCAGCCTGCCATTTTAAAGGCTCTTTGTAAACCATACACCCCTTCTGATCCTTGTATGTCTCCTAGCCCCGTTTCACAGGCAGACATCACAACAAGTCTCGTTTTTCTCATATCAATATGGGCGACTTCGAGGGCTGTTAGCACGCCATCATTTCCGTCTTTGCCCTTGTTCTCTTGAGCATTCGCATTAGCAAAAACAAGTCCGGAACGTATCATTGGGTTTGAACTTTTTACAAATGAACTCATTGCTTGTCCACGATCACCTCCTCTAAATTTAACGTCGGAAACTTCCGTTTCTAATTGTTTGAATGCTTGTTCAGGATCTGGATAAAAGAACCCATGAGTTGCAACATGCAGAATATCACTATTTGAAGCGATAGATTTGAACTGAAATTCAGACGCCAACAAATCCTCGAATAAATTAACCTCAAATTTCTTTTTCAGTAGTATTTTTTGGATTTTTTCGGCTTCTGTTTTTGTGCCCTCCAGATAACCCCAAATCCCAATTCCTTGATCGTTTTTGTTGTAATTAATTCCCCCAAAAATTGAAATTTTAGCATGTTGATGCAAGGCTTTTAATGTAGGGTTTATATTTGAAGTACTTCCAATACGCTGAAGTTTATATT
This sequence comes from Bacteroidia bacterium, assembly GCA_030427935.1. Classification (GTDB taxonomy): domain Bacteria; phylum Bacteroidota; class Bacteroidia; order Flavobacteriales_D; family Crocinitomicaceae; genus JAGQYP01. The sequence goes on from JAUICI010000008.1 coordinate 33,534, forward strand.
GAGAGGCTAGATAAATGTTTTGAGAGTTTCGAATTCCAGAAAAACTTACTTTATGTAACAAACCATCTGGGGAATAATAGATAGTTTTAATTCCCTCAAGTTCTTTTTGGATTGGCTTCCAAATGAGTTCAAATAGTTTTGACCCTCCTCCATCTTTTTTACCGTAGATTTTTTCTACATAGTTTTTATTATTTCCACCAAACACATCTATAATTTCGATGAGATTCTCTTCGGAAAACAACTTAATGATCAAGGGTTGTTTAAAGTTCTTTTTTATTAGAAGCGCGCAGTATTGGTACGTGTCGTTAAAGTCATTAATTCCCTTTCCATCAAACTCGCGATATCTAAGAAATTCGATGGCGGCTTCGTTTGTTTTCAGTTTATTTCTAACATCCTTCCATTGATTATCCAAAACCAAATTAAAATCCGAAAAATCAGTAGATTTTGCAACCAAATTGGATTCGAGGGAATCTGCTTTGTCTTCCAGGAGTTTGATGTTTTGCTTCCTGTATCTTTCAGGAACCGCATATAATCCATCAATTTGTTTTTTCAGCTTAAGCCATTGTTCATAATCTTTGATTAGAGATGAGTCCTTTGAGTTTAATACGATGTTTCTCATTGCGGTGGATGACTTTAAAAGAAGGCCCTTGGTCAACAAGATATTGTCATAAACCTGCCTTGATATACTGGGCTCTTTTTCCGAATATTCGATTGCAAATGAGTAGAACTTCATAAAAACGTCAGACTGTTCATTCATAAAGTTTTCTTTTTCGCTTTCAGAAATGAATGAGAAATTACTTTTTAACTTTTGTTGGATTAGTTGTAGCTCTTCGCTTAAATAAGAGAAAGCATTTTTCATATTGCCCTTAAACCAATTAACGCTTCCTAAATTTCTTAAGGCGTCTTCTTTTCTCAGTACAGAGCCAATATCACTGGCAATTTCATATGATTTTTTGGCATAATAGTCTGTGGAGTCTAAATATTGGGATTGTAAAGGCTCTCCTTTTTTCAATCTAGTCGCTAAAATTCGATAATTCGAAGCAAGGCTGTTTTTACTAATTGTTAGGGAATATAACCTTCCATTTTCTGTATATAATTGATCGGCCAAGTAGACATATTCTAGGGAGGCTTGGATTAAACTATCGTGTATTTTGTCGTTCGTGTTTTTGTAGTATTGGGCACAAGATTTCAAAAAGCTACTCAAGTTCGAGGTATTTGCCGCTATTCCCGCCTTGTCTTGAATTTCTGTACAAGTCTTTAATGCTTTTTTGAAATGCTCATAGGCCTGGTTTAGCAAGCTATCTCGTATTTGAGGTTGATTGCTATGTTCTTCTGCCAATTCAGCATATTCAATGGCGATGTTTTCTAAGTTAATACCCTGTGTATATTTCCCTCCAGTTTTGGTCGAAATTTCAAGGGCTTTTTGGTGATATTCAAGTGATTTCAAATGTGATCCTTGTTCAGAATAAATAATGGCAATATTTCCGTAATCATATCCAATAGCTTTTTCCAAACCAAGTTTTTGATGCAGTTTTAAAGCAATTTGGAAATACTCGTTTGCTTTTTTAAAATCTCCAAGGTCCAAATAGATATTTCCGATATTGCCGCAATTGTTCGCATACACTTTATCATTTCCTAAATCTCTGCTGATTTCAGAAGCTTGAGTTAAGTATTTGAGCGCTTTTTGATAATCTCCACCTCTTCGAAACATCGTGCCCATATTGTTGAGAACATTGGCTTCTCCCTTTTGGTATTTTTCTTTTCGAAAGATTTTAAGTGCAGTTTCAAAATCCAACAAGGCTTCTTCGTTCATCCCTAATTCCTTCTTACACCAACCAATATTATTTACAACATTGGCTCTGGGAAGCGCTTTGTTAGAGTCTATATAGATTGATTCAGCCTTTTTATAATGCAGAATGGCTTTTTTAGGATTTCTTTTTTTCAACTCATCACCGATCGCATAATTCGTTTTTGCGATTTTCAGAACGTCATTAGATTGCTCAATTTTTTCCAGATGAGCCAATAGTGAATCCAATTTCGATTGTGAAAAAGAGTTAGCGGCAAATAAAAAAACCAGTAAAATAAGAATGTGATACCTCATAATTTTGACTTGAAGCCACAAATTTAGAAGTAATTAAAAGATTTGAGCATCAATTCATATTCAACTCTCGATATTTATTTGGAGTAAGACCTGTTTTCTGCTTAAACAATCTCGAAAAATAATGGGGATAATTAAAACCTAAATCGTAAGCTATTACGGATACACTTTCTTCTGAGTTTAATAACCTTGTCTTGGCTTTATCCACTATAAAATCGTTGATATAATCCTTGGCATTTCGACCAGTTTCTTTTTTCAATAAATCGCTCAAATAATTCTGTGAAAGAGCCACTTCATCGGCAAAATACTGGATGCTTGGCGTTCCATCGGAAAGCTGTTTTTCTTCTTGATAGTATTCTTTCAATAATTCATCCACTCTGGTGATCACATCTTTATTCGATGAAGCTCTGGTGTGGAATTGGCGCTCATAAAATCGCATGCAATAGTTCAGCAGTAATTCAATATTCGAAACCAGTAATTGTTGGCTATGGGCATCAATATTCTGGTCCAGCTCAAAATCAATTTTATCGATACAGTCGTTTAGAATATCTTCTTCTTTTTTTGATAAATGCAAAGCTTCATGGACATCATAAGAGAAGAAAGAGTACGCATCGATATGTTTACCTAAGTTGGATTTTCGAATCAGATCGGGATGAAAAAATAGCATCCAACCGTTGGCACTGAATTCATCTTTTTCGCTTTGAATGATTTGGTTGGGTCCAATAAAACTTAGAACACCTTCATTAAAATCATAATAATTTCGTCCGTATCGCATTCCACAGTCAGCGTCTTTCATGCTTATCATGTAGAAATCCGTGGTCATTTTTACTCCCACGACTTCTTCCGGCACATTCATTTTGGAAACATCAACGATACCAACCAAGGGATGTTTGGGTGGTTCCAATCCCATCATTTGAAATCCTTCGCTTAAAGATGATATTCTGACTATTTCGTTTGACATAACTCTGATTTTATGATATTAAGATACTACGATTTATTGACAAAATTAGGTCAAAACCAAAGTACGAACTAACACAAAATCAGGAAGGGCTAACACATTTCACTAATATGGGCTAAACTCTCAGAGCAAATATCCCGGGAATGAATTCCCGGGTTATTTTAGGGAATTCATCCAATCGATTGTCGTTTTTCCGACTTCTGGGTTGTATTTCGAAGTCAATGCTTGAAAGTATCCTCTGGAGTTCAGCGTTTGCACGTTTTCTTCCATGGAGTTAAAAGTCACAAATCCGTGGTCCGCATTCTTGATGACTTTCCAGCTTCCTTTACCTGGGTTGTTTGAGTTTACAATTCTTGCAATGGACTTTACGTGATTGGCGTTTAGAGCTTGGATATCATACTCACCGTAAATGGCAAGGGTATGAGATTTTACTTGCAACCATTCATTGACCAAACTTACCTGCTGAAGATCCTGCCAAAAAGTATAGTGACGATCCATGAAAACACCATTTTTGAATTGCTCCAATGTACCTTCATCTTCTAGCATTTTATAGTGTTTTTCATTGGCCAATAGTTCTTCTTTTGATAAACCTCGGATATAATAATCATACCAAAAGGGAGTTACTCTTCGAATATCTCCTTCGACTTCGGCGTATGGGGTATTAAACATTTCACCTTGAACTCTTGTCAATTCTTGCATGTATTCAAACCAGGAGTGGATTAAAGTTCCGTAGGTCATCACTCCGAATGAATTAAATTCTTTTGCTAAAATTGGCGCGATAACTCCTCCCATGGAATGCCCGAAAATGAAAATCTTTTCAGTATTCACCTGCTCATATTTTTGGAGTGATTTATAGGCTTGCCTGAAAATTTCCAGCTCCTCAGAAAAGTTCATTTCCATGCAGTGTTTTTCGCTTTGGCTATCTCCAATTCCTGCTTTTTCTACCCGGTAGACAGCATACCCAGCTTTAATCCAATCTGTATAAAGCTTCATGGATGTAATGTCTGGAACCATAGCAAATTCGGTAGATGAACAGGTGTAGCCCTGAATAAAATAGACCACTGGCGGATTCTCGATTCCTTTTGGCGTAGCTAAAATCGATCTTAATTTGTGACCAGGAAGTTCTACTACATCGTAAAGCATGTCGGCCCCCTCTATCTGCTCATGAGGTCGGCCGACAGCTTTCACTTTCTTCGTGATTGTTTTTCCTTTTTGAAAGTAGCTGATTTCGATGGGATCACCATCTCTTAAAGTCCCAGCAGCAGGACCTATATCGCGAATTGTATTGATTTTATTTCCATTGATTTTAGTAAGTACGGCACCTGGTTTCATTCCTGCTTGGTCAACAGTGGATCCAGGAAGTACTAAGTCAATATAGGCTCCTCCGGCTTCCTTAAAGTTTGTGAGTTTTTTAAGGGAATCATTCATGTTTTGCATGCGTATTCCGAGAGCAGCCCTTCTTTTGAGTTCTTGTCCGTTTAGTTGACAAGTTATAATTGCAAGTGTGAGTATGAAAATCGTTCTCATAAAATTTGTCTTAAAAGCGAAAGGAATCTGAATCGGGCGACTCAGATTCCTAACCATGATTACTTGTTGCTAAAAATTATATAACTCTGTTATAATGATTCAAAGATAAACGAGAACGTTTATTCATTTGGGGTAAAAATTGCTAATCGATAAATCCGTGCTTTTTCATCGATTTTCTCAGGTTTTTTGGGTCTGAAAAACCGACTTCCAAACTGATTTCGTTGTAAGAAAAGCCTTTGTTTCTTAATTTCTGAGCTTCGTTTAGTTTGAAACTTAAAAGGTATTGGTAGGGCGACATTCCGAAAAATTCCTTAAAGCTTCTTAGAAAATGATATTTCGATAAACAGGACATTTCGGCCACGTGATCCAAGTTGACTTTTTCCTTGAAATTGTCAGACAAATAGTCTTTTGCTAAAGAGATTCGTCTAAAAAGCTCCTCTTTGGTTTGTCTTTTGGCTGCTGAATGATTAACCAGTTGCTTATCGACATTGATTTGATCAATGACCATATAATCCACCAAATCAAGGAAGAATGAATCCAAATCGAGATTTTCCCCTTTTTCGAGTTTTTGGATTAGTGAGGGTAGATAGCAATCTAAGAACTTGCCAGTTTGCGTCTTTTTAGTGGAATTAACTTGATGAAGAAAATGAAAGTCCTCATGAGAATTATGCTCTAGAATTTGTTCAAGCGAAGACTTTTTAGCTTCGTAAGCCTTTCTGATCAACTCTTCAGACGGGTAAACACAAATACCGTGTGCATACTCATCGGCATCAAAATCGATGGTAAATTCATCTTGAGCATTTACTATGAGATACTGCCCTTGACTCACTTCGAAATTGGTCTGATTCATTTTATAGCGCTCTTTTCCTTCGGTAACATATTTTACAGAATAGGGCGAAGACTCCACCTTTCGATTGAATTGCTTTAGCCTTGAATGATTAATTTTTCCAGAGGAATTTTCAAAAGGCGTTAATTCTTGTATAAATTCTTGTTGCTGCATAGGTTTGATCAAAGATAAAGAGAAGCAACAGGAGACGGGCCTTATTTTTTATCAGCGGTTTTTTGAGACTTATGAAAGGAAATTAAAATGGTTTGAATAGAGATCTCATATTCAGTTTATTCCATTGCTTCTTCTAGTTCTAAATTATCATTAAGAAAGTACTTTTTTCCCTCTTTAAGAAAGAAAAAGTTACCAGCCTCTTTTGAGTATTTATACTCAATAGGAAGAATTTCTTTTCCTGTTTTATCTAAAAGTCCGACGGTATAGTTATGATCAAGTGTTGCCCATGGATTTTTTAGTCCAACAATTATAATATTGTTTTTAAATACATGTACCAAGTCATATTCGGGCTTTATGATTTCCTTAAAGTTCTCATCAAGTAAACCATATTTTCCATCTCTTTTGAAACGATAAAACTCAAAATGTTGTAAGACTTCTTCTGCATCCAGTTTGCAAAAGAAAGTATAGGTAGGGTACTCGTTTTTATAGATTTCTATGGTTCCTTGCTTTTCAATTTTCAAGTAATCATTGAAATCTTCGAAATCTAAAGCATTTGAAATGATGACACTGTCTTCACGATTTCTAAATTCATATTGACCATTTTTTTCCAGAATGGTGATCAAATTAAGATTCTGAATCGAATTGAATTCGACTGGAATAACCAACTCTTTTTCTCGAACCTGATAGAGGCCCGTCAGCCCATTTTTCCAGACCAGCAGGAATGGAAAGTCATAGTATTGAATGGAATCATACTCCATGGGGATGCTCAGGCAAAGATCTTCAGAATTAAAAAGTCCCATTCCATCTTCACCTTCAACAAGGTAATATTGTGGTTTCATGTAATAGGCATCAAAGACATCCTTGGCTTTTCCTTTAATTGATTTGAATTTAAAATTTGGAACTTTGTTTCCAAGACTATCGAGAATTCCATAATCATTTTGGTTTCCCACCATAAAGAGAAATTGATCTCTGGCTTGTTCAATGAATTCATACTTACATTCAGCTATGAAATTTTGTTTTTCAAGGTTGTAAATTCCATATTGCATGTTTCCATTTACCTTTTGACCGACAATGGCTACCGGGTGAACGGTGGATTTCGGTAGGCCAACATAATCGTATTTACAAGGCAGTAATTCTTTTTCACCTTGGAGATAGATTCCGTAAGTATTTTCATTTAATATGGTCTTAATAAATACTTGTTCTTTCGGTTCGGAAAGCGATCTTAAGTACTCAAACCGACCATAGCGGGCTTCGATTAAAACTTTTTCATTTTCATCCATTCTTCCTCTTGATTGGCCAGAACCAAAATCGATGTAGTGTTCAGTTTTGTGCCACTCTAGCGGAGAATCATATTTAGGTTCGATTTTCCACACTATTTTTCCATGATCTCTTACATATTGATAATCTATAAGACCCCAAGCATTTTCATTTTTTACATTGATTACGTCTGAGTTTATGTAAATGCTATCGTACGCGCAGTTCAAGATCATTTTTTTGAAATGAATGTTATATAAGCCATATTTTCCATTTTGTTTTAGAATTAGGGAAGCATCTTTAAGGCTAGGATTATCTGATGATTCGATGTGTGAATCGATCTTTTGATATTTACAGGAGAGAATTTGTTTCCCATAAGGATTGTAATACCCCAAAAGATTCGCTTTTCTAACTTTGAAATAGGGTAAATCATCAATAAAATCTCGATTAATAGCTGTGTAATTTTCTTTAGATATTTGACTTAATTTTCTGCCCACTTGATACAGCGCAATGTTTCCATCTTTTTGTATCCACCTAATGTTTCCTAAGGGCTGAGGCAAATCAAAATTGTGAGCTTCTAATGGACCTGCTAGAGGTTTTTTATTTTTGAGATCGTAAAGAATAAATTTAGAATTTGAATCTTGAGCAATCATTAGTTGATTATTCAGTAATTCTTTATTGTAATAACCAGTTTTAACAGTGTCTCCTCTAGAGGTAATTAAGATTTCCGGACTCATAATCAAGTTGCCATTCTCGTCATAATCATATTCACCCCATTCATTGATTATTTCCTGTTGTGGGGAAAAAAGAATGCCATCTTTAATTATGATGGAAGAGGAGTAATCTTTGGGTTGTACAAGAATGATCTGTTCTGAATTCATGATTCCTGTTTCGCCATTTTTTGTAAACTGGATTAGGCCATTTTCTTCTTGAAAGGAATCGGCATTAAATTTCTTTTCATTATAGATATAAGAACTCTTAGAAGAGATTTTATCACCTGATCGTTCATCTTTCTCAAAAACAAGCCCTTTGGTTAAAGGTGCGACTCTACTGTGAATTTCTTCGAAACTTTTGGTTTGGGGATTAAAAACACCACCAAATCTCCACCCACTGATAGTATATGCATAGTCTCCATTCTCGTCAAACATTTGTTCACCCCATTCGTCCCATATAGGTTCTTTTCGAAGGTTGTTTACTGATAAAATCACTTTATTGTTCGGTTGTAAATACAGTTCATATTGGGGAATCCAGTTACCAAAAGAGATTGTTTGAGTCTTTTTCAATTCTAGATTTCCTTTCTCATCTATCCCGTAAACTTTTCCGTTTATTGAAATAATGTGAGCAGGCTCTTCGTAGTAATCCACTTCATTTTGATATAAAATGAAAGATTTAATGATTTTAGAAGGAATTGAAGACAGGTTAATTTCCTTACTGGTAGTGTTAAGATTCGTTTTCTTTAATTCAATTCTTCCTTTGTTTATGGTTAGAATCAAATCAAGGTCGGAACAATATGCAGCAAAATCGTGCAGTGGTTTTACAAAAGTTTCGGCTTTCATTTCGAATAAACTCATATAGAAAAGCCCAACTTTATTGTTCTTTTTAATAATCCATGTATGATCGTCATTTTGTGTGAGGACCTGGGCGTCTTTTGGTAAAAACGGTACTAAAAGCTTTTCTTGAATACTATCGGAGTATTCCAAAAAATGAATGGAATCTGAAAAGTAGCCGTAGGAACTTATTGTTTCATACATGTCGGTTTCTTTTTCTTTCAGGAGCATGAAACCATTTTCCACTTTACGAACATCAGTGGCTATAGGGGGTATTTTCCATTTTCTACTTTTGAGATCGAAAATACCAGTTACATCTTCGCCTTCGTAGGCTGTTTTAAGAATATCTCCGTATTCATCGTAGAGATCAATTTCTTCCCGATCGTGTTTAAGTATTCTATACAGCTGTTGGTCAAGCTTTTCTATCTCATAAGAAAATTCTGGATGAATTCTAATTTCTTTTTGCTGCTTTAAACGCATGGTATCATCTTCTCCGTTGTAGACAATTTCATAGTACTTTCCATCTACTGTATAGGTGACAACACCCGCTAAGTCATAATCTAATCTCAGTGATTTTCTTGCTTGCAGTTCTTTAGAGATGACATATTCATTCCAATTACCTTGATTATGTCTTTTTAGGTAGTAGATTGTTCCATTCTTTATAGCAAATCGTTCATTAAAAATCAGATCATAAGTTGGGGGAATTAAAACCTGCGCTTTCTCAAACATAATATTCGCCAAGCCCATTTTTCCTTCGTGAATGAAAGTGAAATTTCCGCCTTCGTTTGGAAAGAGATTAAACAATTGACCATTGGGGTAACCAATCGCACTCAAACTATCTCTTGAATTTTTAAATTCTTCTTGAGAATAACCAAATACAGAAGCGGAGAGTGCTATTATGATGATTAAATTTCTCATGATTACTTCGTTTTTAAGAATTGAACACCGCTACCACTCGTACCGACTGCTAGTCCATATTTGTCATTCGGACAAATGGAGTAGATCCAGGTATTTGGGCCATTGAGTATTGGTTCCGCTTCTCCCTTTTCATTAAGCTTATATAAGCCTAAGGATTTTCCTGTGTACTCATCATAACCACAAGAGGGCTGGTAGATTCGTCCAGTACCAAGGTATAAATTGTCTTTGTTGTCATACCCAACTGAACTGACATATGAAAGATTGGTCCTTACAGTAATTGTGGACCATGCTTTCTTTTTCGGATCCCATTCCTTAATCTTACCATCGTAGAAAGCAATTTTACCTGAATTACTGAAAGCAATAGTTGGAACTGCTTTAACCCACCTTGTATGAAGATTGGATATCCCTTCAGAATCATTAATCATTTTAAGTTCTTTTAAACTATTTACCCATGCATTTCCTTCATAATCAGTAAATACAAACATATGGTCTGCTCCGTAACCAGTTAACTTATCATACAATTGGATATTTTGATTGGAGTCGATTTTAATTAAAAGCACATCTGAATCAACCTCCTCTTCTTGATAATCAAATTCAATATTTTGGTATTTGTAGATCATATAAACAACATATAGGTTGTTGTCTTTATCTTTAGTAGCACACTGAACAATTGATTTACAGTAATCAGTATTTTCCCAATTCCTAACAATCTTTGCAATATTGATTTCAATTTTTTTGGATTTACCATCTTTTAATTGCCATAGTTCGCCGCAGAAGCTAAATAGTATAGAGTTATCAGCTTGAATCGTCATGATTTTAGTATCGTAACCTTTATCGGAAATGGGATTTTCCATCTTCAAATGCTGTTCGTATGCATTGAAAACATGATGCCATTCACCATCAAACATCCAGATGTCTGATTCATTTACTAGGGCATAGGTCTTTCCATCGTGCGAAGTAATTAATTGCCTGACATCTGTAGCTACAAGCCCTCGGTCACTCAAGGGGCTAATTTTTTTAGATTTTTTCATCAAGTAGGGACCACTGCGGGATAACAAAATCCCATCTCCCTTACCCAAATTATAATAATTACCGGAACCATTATAAAACATGTCACGAGGAAAGTTTTCGTTCAACTTTGCGATCTTTTCATTTGTTTCTTTAAAACCAAAAAGCCTCATACTATCATTTGTATATCTAGTTCCTTCACTTGCATAACCCTCATTATAGATTCCTTGCCAATTTAAATAGGCGTAAGGAATAACTCCCCTATCTTGATAGTACTCAATGTCTGCATAAGCATATTTTGCTCCATTCTCCCAAGTATAATTGAACTCTAAATTTGAAGGAAGCTTGGTATTTGATTTGAACTTTGTTAGTGTATTTGCATATAATTTATTTGTAGGGCCTGGAGCTTCATGTTTTGCCGAAATAAACTTCCATGATTGATTGACATCGGTCCAATAATAAAACTTAGAATTACTTTCCCACCCACCATAGAGACCACGAGGGTAATCTACTTGAATGAAAATCGTGTCATTAGATTCTGCGATCGCGTATATATGCCAAGGACCGATTCCTTGATTTCGCATTTCCCAACTTTTACCTTTGTTATTTGAAAAATAGACTCCCCCGGAAGAACCTGTTCCCAACCAGTAATTACCACGGGAATCTTTTAGAAAAGCAGTTGCATCTGCACCTAGAGGACCTTCACTACTTATCCATTCTGCTCTTTCGGGAAGGATGCAACCGCATGATTTGCTATTGACTAATTTTGACTCGATTATTTCTTTTAATTCATATTCGTCATCTGGATGTTTTTCTTTTCTCCAATGAACGGATTCAGGATGATATAGAATTTTTTGATTTAAATAGTGCAATGCCTCTTTATAATCTTCCTCCTCGATAAAAAATGCAATTACATTGTCAAAAGCCTTTTCGTTAGGAAGTTGACTAATCTGACATAGTACAATTTCGCATTTAGTCGGATTCTCCTTGTCGCACTGTCCATAAAGACAGTTCAAATTAATAATGATGTAAATGGATAACAAAGCAAGTCTCATGGTAAATCGTATAGAGTTGTTTTCCACTAAAATAGAATTAATCTGTTAAATGAACTCAAAAAGAGTATACTCAATTCTAGTGATATTAACCCATCATCCCCGACCCAAAATAAGCATAGAAAGTAACGAGAATGATTTCTCCAATAAAAACACCCAAGAACATATATTTGAAGGGCATTTTCACAATTCCAGCAACATAACAAATTAAATCAGTTGGCACAAAAGGAAAGAAGGACCAACCGATTACGAAGAGAGTAGATCTAGGATTATTCAATCTTTTTTTCCATTTGTCCACACCATCTGGGTGTTTCTTCTCCAGGTATTTACTAAACCCTAGAATATCCGAAAAGTAATAAAGCGCAGCAGAGGTGAGCATGATGCCGATCATCGAAATAACTACGACAAAAATCAGGTTATCTGGAAACAAAACAACCCCAGCGAGTACAAAAGGGGTGCTTGGAATCAAGAATAATCCCCGAACCAGAGTGAGTACAATATAAATTAGGAGCATTTCATTTTCATAGGAAGAAATGAAGTCGCTCAGGGCTTCTACGGTTACCAAATCTGGTCTGACAAAATAGAAGATAATTAAGGCCAAAACGCTGGCGCTCCACAGGGCGTAGAATATGATTTTTGCTGCTTTGAGCATTTTATAGTTATTCAATTAAAACAAAAGCAGCCCAAAAGTAAGGGTCGTATTTGGATTTCATTGCATTTTGCGTTTTTTCAAAAGCAAGGCGAATATTCAATTTTTTAGAAATGAGATTATCGTATAGTATTTCCATGAATTCCTTGGTTTCACGGTCTGGTACTTGCCATAAACTCATAACGATATAGTTGACACCAGCTATTTTAAAGGCTCTTTGTAAACCATAAACCCCTTCTGCTCCATTAATGTCTCCAAGTCCGGTTTCGCAGGCTGACAAAACAACCAATTTCATTTTTTGCAGCTCCAGATTCGAAACTTCTCTAGCAGTTAACACACCATCTTCCTGATTGGGAAAACTCTCTAAATTCCAAACTTCATTTGCCTTTGCCAAGGCGAGTCCACTTCTCATCATTGGATTTCTGTTTTTTAACAAAGAATAATAACCAAAGCCTCTAGTTCCTCCTCTGCTATTTCCTCTAAAAATAAGGGTTGAATCCACAGTAGTTTCAATATTCTTCCACAATTCATCTGGGTCTGGATAAAAATAGCCATGCGTAGAGATGTGAGCAATCATTGAATTTGGTAGTGCTTTTTTGATGTTCTCCTCTGAGGCTAGGGTATCACTATAAATCTTATTGCTTATTTTATTCTTGTCTAAAATGAATTTAATGCTGTTGATCTCTTCACTTGTTCCAGGTAAATAAGACCAGATTTCATCTTCAACTTTGAGGCTGTTGTATTTTACTCCTCCAATTAGCGTAGCATTTAAGTTGTCGTCCAAATTCATTTGAGTCTCGTTTCCAATTATGGCTGTTGTGCTCATCAATTGAATGGAATAATTATCCGATAAATACCAGTCTTTAGAGCCAATAGCAGCAAATGATACACGGTGCAATATGCCATCTGGGGAATAGTAAACTTTGGATCCTTTCGGTATATATTTTTCAATTGGTGCCCAAATAAGTTTGTATAGAGCACTATTTTTTTTCTTTTTACTGCCGTAAATCGAGTTCGATTTAACAAAGTCAGAACCGGTTACATCTTGGTAGATGTTGACCAGATCTTTTTCCTTGAATAAGTTAACCATAATGGGATATTCACAGGATTGATTTACAATGAGCGCCGCGTATAGAACAGAATCTTTTTTCTCAAACATACCTGCATTGAACCGCACAAATTCGATGGCTAGTTCATTTTTCTTTAAATGTTTTTGGACTTTTTTCCAACTATAAGATTGATCAGAATTTTCATCAGCAAAAACAGAAGAAGCTTGTGCTAGTTCTCTTTCCAGTTGATCCGCTTTTTCCTTCCAGGATTTGAGGTCCTTATTTTGCTTACTCAATAATTTAGACTGTTCCTTGGTTATCTTTTTTCGAAACTTCATCCAATCTTGATATTTCTGAATCAAGTTAGGGTCTCCACTACTCAAAATAGCAAAGCGCATGCGTGTGGAAGATTTTAAAAGAAGCCCTTTATGCATGAGCAAATTGTCATAGGTCACCGCCGTAATTTCTGGGTTTTTTTCCTTTCGAATATTGGAAAAAGCGTATAAACTTCTGAAGCTTTGATCTACATTTTTTATATAATTGACTTGTTCTTGTTCTGTAGTGAATGAAAAGCTTTTCTTAATTCTTGCCTTATTGATTTTCAGGTTTTCTTTCAAATAGTTTTCAGACAAATCTAAATCCCCTTTTCTTGTATAAAATTGATGTGCTCTTAAGAAGGAATAAGCCAATTTTGGGTGATTCCAGCTATACTTCTTTTTCCTTGAAGAAATCGCTTTATCAAAATATACAATAGCCTTTTCATTGTTCTTCATTTGATCATAAAGCATGGCCAAATTCAAGAAATTTCTGGAGTATAAGCGAGACTCCACACCAAATTTGTTTTTATAGATTTCTTGAGCTTTTTCATAATAGTCAAGCGCTTCCTCATTATTTTCAAGGTAGAAATTCAAAACACCTAGGGAGACACATGCGTAGGCATAGTTAGTATTTTCTGTTCCTACGACCTTTTCCATGATTTCACGCTGCAACTCGTAGGCTTTCTGAGCTTCGTCATAATTCTTGAGTTTCATTTGAGCCAAACCAACATCTCCACAAGCATAGGCATAATCCAAATGTTCTTCTCCCAGGACATTCTTCAAAATCTCCTTTTCTTCGCGATAGGCTTCCAAGGCTTTTTCGTAATTGTTGATTTTGACGTATAACTGACCCAAATTTGCCATTCCAATGGCGTAGTCAAAATGATTTTTTCTCCCTGTGTTCTCGAGGATTTCTAAATTTTCTCGTCCATATTTTAAAGCGTTTTGATAGTCGCCAACGAGGCGATAAATTCCCCCAATATTGGAACAAACGGCGGCATAATCTGGATGCGTTTTGCCCAAGACCTTAGCTCTGATGGCTTTGGTTTCCTTATAATTTTCCAAAGCTTTATCATAGTCTCCAACAACGGTAAAATACATGCCTAAATTAAAACAAGAATGCGCATAATCAGCGGTCTCTTTTCCTGTTGAATTTGCCTCAATATTTTTTGCTGCGAGCAGGTTTTCATAGGCTTTATCAAACTGATTCATGTCTAAATAAACAATACCTAAAGACTTCAGAGTTTGGGCTCTTCTGGGGTCTTTTGACTCGAAGATTTGTTCATCGTATTCCTTTAATTCAAGATAGAGCTTTAATGCTGCATCGAATTCGCCCAGTTTGCTCAAATAATGTCCCATTTCGAGACTAATCCGACGGTATTTATCATTCTTCTTTCCAATGCTTTCTGCAATTGCGGTTCGAGCCTTATTCAGATAGTTGTAGCATTCTTTAAAGTTTCCTTCATTTTCAAAAGAGGGAACCAGTCGTTGACAAGCATTTGCGTAAATAGTGTCTTTAATTTTTCCTTTGGATTCAAGGATTTCAATTTGTTTAAGTCCGAAGATCTTGGCACTGTCTAGATGCCCTTTTTCAAGATGGTATTGGCTTAGACGGTCAAAATCTTGCCAAGTTTTTTGGGCGTTTAGGAAATTGACAAAGGTCAAAAACGCAATTAGGTATATGGATTTCATTTCGAAATTTTCCTATGAAAGTAAGGGTTTTTATGCACTTAAAATCATAGGGAAGAATCTTTCCTCATTTTCAAATTGATGAAAGTAGTTATCTGCAGTAATGGATCAATATACGCAGATGAATTATTTCACTTTCGGTGCTATCATTTCTCTACCCTGTTGAAATAAAGTAAGGCTTTCAATTTCCCCATTTTTATTCGTGTTAAATTGTATTTGTGCTTCAATATCCTTGGAAAAAAAGAAGTTTTCTGTTTTTGGAAAAATTTGAATTTTTCCTTGTCCCGTAGCTTCTGCACTGAGTTGTTGTCCCTCTAAACTAATGGTAAGCATGAAATTTGGAGCTAGTTCGTAATTTCCTAAATAGCTTTTTAAAATGGCATCATCTATTTCTTTAGCAGTATTCTCTGTACGAACCCCTAATTTTTTTAGTACTTTAATTCCATGCGTATTCCCGGGATTTAATTCTACTGATTTTTTATAGTTCTGAATGGCTTCTTCTTTTTGATTGTTTTTGAGTAAGGCTTCTCCGTAACTGTCGTAAGCATTAAATGAGTTGGGAAATGCTTCGACATTTAGTTCGAAAATAGAAATTGCATTTTCGATTTCCCCATTATTTAAATAAGTATATCCTAAAGTATTCAAGTGTTGTTCAGAAAAATCTAGAATATCACCTTGTGACTTTTTCAGTTCACTATAGATTTTAGAAACATCTTTAATTCCTTTAGTATCAATATACGCTTTCAATTTATTCGAAATTGGAATCTTAATAGTGCAAATATTTCCCATTTGGGCCTGGTATTTCCATGAAACCCAATCGCAGAATGTTTTACGGTAAACAGTATGTCCAGCTCCTCCATTTGTAAACATGATAAAAGCATCCTTCGTTTCTCGATTAATCCAAAAAAGAGCATGCCATCCTGTATTTGCACCCGAGTGACCCGTAAGTTTTTCTGAAGTTCCATTTAGAGCCATTATTTGATATCCCAAACCATAACTTTCATTCGAATTTGGGACTGGATTCATCATAAGACTTACAGTTGATTTGGTCAAGAATTTTGGGTCGAGAGTAGCAAGAATCAACTTGGAGAAATCTTCAATAGTTGTATGAAATCCTGCGGCCGCTTTCGCTGTGAATAATTCAAAATCGATTTTATTTCCGAAGGCGTCATATTCTTCAGAAGATTTTAGCAATAGATTTTTGTCAATCTTAAAACTACTATTGTTCATACCCAGAGCTGATAAAATATTAGACTGCATAAAGTCTTCAAATTTTTCTCCGGAAACCTCTTCTATAATCAATTGCAGGATGGTATATCCACCGCCGGAATACTTCCACTGTGTTCCTGGTTCCATGATGATTTCAACTCTTCCTGGACCATTGTTTTTACCGTTTAGAGATTCTTCAATGGTTGGTAAAGTATCATTTGGTGACCATCCAGGATAACCATGTAAGGACAAACCAGCAGTATGACTCAAGAGCCTTCGAATAGTTACTTTCTTTGAGTCATATTTTGACTCAGGCAATTTCCATCGGGTAAGATATTTTTCAGCTGGATCGTCCAGTTTAATTTTACCGTCTTGGACCAATTTCATAATTCCCCAAGCAGTTACCGTTTTGGAAATGGAGCCAATATTAAAACCTGTGGTATTGCTAACTTTTGTTCCTTTTGAGGTATTTGCTAAACCATAACCTTTCTGCAAAATAATTTCTCCATTGTCGATGATACAAAGAGCAGCTCCTGGAACATTAAAGTCTTCAAGTAATTCTGGGATTTCACGGTCTATGTTTTTTAAAAATTCATCTGTTCTAATAGAGTCAGTTTGAGCGGAAATGACAAATGGAATTAGCAAAAGTATTACTAGAAATTTATACATGATTTTCTTTTATTTAGTTATTTGGCTTGGATCAAAAGTAGTTTTTGAATTTTGACACAAAATATTTAATCTGTGAACGAGTCAATTATGTCTTTGAAATAGATAAGGTTATCTGTCAATTACTCCAGCGAAATAAGAAGATTTAATACTCTATTTCGAAATGGTTTCAAACATAAAAAGCATCTCTCCCTCCAGATAACTATCGGGAGAGACACTTTTTAACTTGTTGCTTCTGTATTATCGTTTTTCAAAGACAAACTTGAAGTTGTAGGTTTCTTCGCATGGGTAGATGTTCTCCAAATCCATTTTAGATAGTTCGGATTTTACGGAATTAATCAACCATTGATCCGACCCCATGATTTCTTGAACCTGAATTTTTTGATTCACTACCGTGAAACTTACGACTACAAAATCTTGGTATTCATCATGGAATTTGTAATCGTGAAGATCAAGGGTAAGTTTATCTTCTAGTTCTTCTTTTATGGGACGATTCCCATTTGCCATCAGGGATGTTGTCACCACAAACCCTAAAATCATCATCATTGTTTTCATGTTCTTTTGCTTTAAATTAATACTTGCTTTCTTGATTATGTTTTGCTCTTTAGTGTTCCCATTTCTTATTTGGTTTCAATTTTTTTTTCGAATCTTAATTTTTCTTGTTTGGGATGGAGGCCCCAACCCCAGCTCCAATTGCGATTCCCAAGCTAATCCATAAGGCCAGATTATTTGTTAAAACACCAACAGAAGTTCCAATTGCACTTCCTACTGCAATGCCGATAGCAATCTTTTTTTCATTCCTCATGTTTAAGCGATTTTGATGATTACATTGCCTCTTTTGTGACCCAAGTCCACGTATTTGTGAGCTTCCTGCATTTCTTCAAGTGTGTAAACACGATCAATTACAGTTCTTATTTTTGCTGTTTCCAATAGGTTTATAATCTTGATCATATCTCTAATTCTGAGTTCTTTCTTTCGTAAACCAGTTGCAGAGAATCTTAATTTTTTCTTTGAAAAAGGGTTAACAAAAAGCATTGTCATCAGCACATTTAATTTTAGTACTGGTGTTAAGAAAAGACCATTTCTTTTCAGGTGTTTTCTGGAATTACAGTAAGACAATTTTCCAACGGTATCAAAAATGACGTCGAATTGATCAGTGGAATTTTCCAGTTCATTTTTAGTGTAATCTAGAACCTGATCTGCACCCAACTTGCTGACTAATTCAGCATTTTTTCCGCTGCAAACAGCCGTTACTTCAGCACCAAACTCTTTTGCTAGTTGAATGGCTGCGGTTCCAATACTTCCAGAAGCTCCATTAATGAGTACCTTATCTCCAGGTTTAATTTTTACTTGATCCGTGAAGAAAGCCAAAGCTGTGCATCCTCCATCTAAGATTCCCGTAGCTTCTTCTGCAGATATGTTTTCTGGTCGGTGAACGATCATGTCGTCTTGTGGAATGCAAATATATTCGGCGTAGGCCCCACATTTTAAATCAGTAGCGGCAATGATCTTATCTCCGATACTGAAACGATTTACGTCCTGACCAACCGCTTCTACAATTCCAGCAAGATCGGTTCCAGGTGTTTTCACTTTTGGCCTTCTTAGTCCAGTAAATAAACGACCAAAATAAGGGGTTCCTGTCCGCATCATCGTTGCGGCCGCAGTTATGGATGTTGCTTCAATTTTGATTAATACTTCGTTTGATTTTGGTGTTGGTTTTTCAACGTTTTCTAGTTTTAAAACTTCCGGGCCTCCATAGGCATTTACAATAATTGATCTCATACGATTTGTTTTTGTTATCTGAGACCAAAATTAGGGTAAGTGGATTGTTAAAACGTTCGGAATCAAAATGATGAGGTTCTGAATTATAAATCCGAACCTTTTTCAATAGAGATCGGATAAAACTAAGCTTGTTGGGATTGAATCCAGTCTTTCGGAGACTGCCCTGTACTCTTTTTAAAATAGGTATTGAAGACGGTTTTGGAATTGAAACCACTTTCATAAGCCAAACCTAAAATGCTAAATTGAGAACTATCTGGTTGCAGTGCCAGCTTTTTGAAATGCGCAATTCGGTAATTATTGATGAACTGATTGAAATTTTGCTCGTGCATATCGTTAATCAACCAAGAGAGTTTGTTGGGGTGAATATCGATTTGCTCTGCTAAAGATCTTAGTGTAAGTCCCGAATCCAAGAAAGCCTTGTTTTCTTCAACATGGGAAACCAATTTTTCTTTGTATGCTTTAGCTGATGATTCGTCTAAAAGAGCTTTTTTACTTGAATTGGATGTGACCGCAGCAGTCGTTTTGTAAATCTGATCATGCAATTTTTGGTACCGTTCATCTTCTTTCAAAGACTCCACTATCGGATCTGGAAAACGCAGCATTAATAAAGAAGCTTTGTTCTGAATCCCTTTCTCGACCCATTCAAATGCCTTGTCAAATTCTCCGTTAACCGCATACATCATGAATACATAAGAATCAAAGGTGAATCCATCAGGATTTCCAGCTTTTTCTAAAAGGATATCCATGTACTTGGAAATATTCTCCTGATCCTTTTTGTATGCGTGAACCAATGCAATGGCGCCGGTTTTTTCTGCTTCTACATATTTAGATTCGAAGGCATCAAAATAGTGAATCACTTCATCGTATTCGCCCATTTTTAGCAGACAAAGGGACATGACTGAATGTGCTGGGATATTTCCTGGGTTGACCTCAATGCAGTTTTTTAATTGTTCCGATGCGGCTGAATAATTTCCCGTCATATAATCAAAATAGGCCTTAAAAAATAAGGTCTCCTGATTATGGGGGTCGAGACCAAGAGCGATATCCAAATGTTTTTTTGCTTTGTCAATTTTACCTGAAAGCACATAAAGAAAGGACATGAACTGTTGGGCTTCAGCATAATTGGGTTTTTGCTGAATGGCTTTATTTCCATACTCTAAGGCTTTTGAATAATTGACTTCAGTAAAAAAGGCACTATGACCTTTTTGGTAAAAAGCCTCGTGATTATTAGGATCAATTTCAAGTGTTTTTTCAATCAGGCCATTGCATTTCGTCCAAGCTTCTTCGAATGGCATCGTGCCTGTCATTCCCATGAAACTGTAGACATCCCCTAGGCCAATTATGGATTGTACAAGAGAAGGGTCCAAATCCAAACTCTTTTTGTAATACTCCTCGGCTAATTGAATATCCTTAAAGCTCCATTTATTCTTATGAAATCTTGCTTTAAGCGCGTATTCGTAAGCGTTGATGTTTTCTGTTTGGGGTTTTACCAGATGTTCTTCCAACTCTAGGTGTCCGGAACTTTCTCTTATTTTGTCTGCAATCAATATGCTGATTTCATCTTGGACTTCAAAAATGTCATTCAATTCTCGATCCCAAGTTTCAGAGAAGAAATGAAAATCATCCTTTGCTTCAATTAGCTGTGCTGTGATGCGCACTTTGTTTCCTCCAAATCGTATGCTTCCTTCTAAGATTAAAGATACCTTTAGCTCTTCGCCAATTTCGGGGATAGGAATATTCTTTCCTTTATAGAAGAAAGAAGAGGTTCTTGAAGTCACTTTGAGTCCTTGAACTCGAGTAAGTGCGTTTATGATTTCTTCCGTAATTCCATCTGCAAAGTATTCGCTTTCCATTCGATCGCTCATGTTTTCGAATGGGAGGACTGCTATGGATTTTGTTGTGGGTGAATTCATTGTTTTGACCTGTTAAAGATAGCAATCATTTGCATGAGGAATTATGTTTATTCATTAACCACGAATAAAAATTCGGCTACTTTTGTAATTATAATTTGATTAAATAAACCAAATGAGAAATTTGCTACTCTTCTTTTTAGTTCTTATTCAAGTCAATCTATTTGCCCAAAATAAGGACATTGTTATCGGTCAAATAGATTCAATACAATCCGAGATTCTGGGAGAAAGTCGAAAATTATGGATTCATGTACCTCAAGGAGCAGACAAAGAGATCTTTACACCAGAAAGGTACCCTGTAGTGTTTTTACTAGATGGTGATGCATTTTTTAGCTCAATGCAAGGTTTGATTCAGCAGTTGAGTTTCGTAAATGGAAATACACTATGCCCTAAGATGATTATTGTAGGTATTCCAAATACAAATCGATGGAGAGATTTATCCCCTTCGAGGCCGAGTTTGGGAGATGATCCTTTTATGAATGCAGAGATGATTGCACAAACGGGTGGTGGAGAAAATTTCATTGCCTTTATTGAAAAAGAACTGATTCCTTATATTGACTCAAAGTATCCTACGGAACCCTATAAAATGCTAGTGGGTCATTCATTGGGTGGACTAATGGCCGTGCATACTTTCTTCCATAAACCTGAACTTTTTAATGCTTATGTAGCAATTGATCCATCCATGTCTTGGAACAAGAAAAAGTTGTTATTGGAGATCAAAAAGAAAAAACTTGGTAAGAAATATGAGAATCGGTCTTTATATCTTGGAATTGCCAATTCTGATACTGAAGAAAAAGATAGTTTGACCATTCGAAATGATCAAACTCCTTGGACTGAGCATACCCGGTCGATTTTTGAATTCCACGATATTATGAAATCACAAAGAGATAAACTAAACTACAGGGCAAAGTTCTATCCAGCTGATGACCATCAATCCATTCCTTTTAATGCGCAGTATGATGCATTTAGGTATATATTTAGATCACATAAATTTAAGCTAACTGCTGTAGACTACATGTTTCCGAATTCCAATATTGCAGAGAAATTAGAAACTCATTATCAAGAATTAAGTTCATTTTTTGGATACGAAAAGAAGCCAGGTGAAGACTATTTAAATTCCATGGCCTATCAATTTATGAACATGAAACAATATCCGAAGGCAGAACAACTCTTTTTGCTAAATATAAAATTCTACCCAAAAAGTTTTAATGTTTATGACTCTATTGGAGATCTATATGAATTGAAAGGAGAAAGAGAAAAAGCAATTGAGAACTACAAAAAAGCGATTAAACTCAATCCAAAATCTGCTTATACAAAAGAGAAATTGGAAGAATTAGAGAACCAATAGACTTCTATTTCAAAAAGCATCATATCCTCCAAACAACTATCGAGAGGTGCTTTCTAATTTTATATTTCCATACAACTAAGCCTCTACGATCTCTATTATCAGCTCGTCATCTGTTTTGGTCACTTTAGTCAAACCATGCTTAGCAAGACCTTTTACTCCTTTATCCCATTGCTTATTTGATAAACCAGCTTGCTCCTTCAAAACATTCAAATCCATCGATTTTTCCTTCTCTAGAATATCAAAAATCAACTTTTCGTTTTCTGTTAATTCTGGTCCTTTCGGTGCATCCCACTTCTCTGGTTTCATTTGCGGGAAGAAAAATTCACAATAACCTTAAATACTTATAAATAAAGAGTTTAGGGGTTTTTATAGGGTGCATTAAAATTAATAATAACAGAATAGTAACAAACTTATTATAGATTTTCACTTTAAAAGCACTTGTATAAGATTTAATACAAGTCATATTTCAAAGTAATTAACTATAACTTAACTTTATCCCTTAACTGGTAAACATTAATCTGACATTATACACCCACGATGTCATCCCATTTTAAATTAAGTAAGTCGGATGCTCTTAATCCGAGGTATGAACCAATACAAATCAATAGATAATCTTGCCACTTCTTGTCTTTTTTAAGTTGGGTTAAAAGACCCAACATGACATTCCAATCTAGCCCAGAACAGGCAGTTTTACTTCCTCTAACGCTCATGTGTGTTTATGTTAAAGTAATAAAAACCGTGATCCCTTGTTTCGCTTTTAAATGACTGTATATAAGGTTTTTAAAAGTTAATGAAATATTTTTTGTAACTTTGCGTTACACTATGAGTGTGAAATGAAAATTAGATTCGGACATAGAATAACAGCTGCTCTTCTAGCGGTTTTAATGTTAAGCTCTTCTTTTGGCTTGTCTATGGACGTTCACTTTTGTGGAGGGGAGATTAAAAGCTTCAGTTTTTTTGGACAAGCTGAAAAATGCAAAATGTCTGAAGCAATAATAGAGAAAAAGTCGGCAAAGAACGCCTGTTGTCAGTCTCTAGAGAGTACTAAAATTCAAGAAACTAGGAAATGTAATCATAGCTCTAAGGTAAAAGGCAATTGCTGTCATAATGAAACTTTTAGTATTGATGTTTCTGATTCTTATGAAGGAGATCAGTTCACTTTGAACTTAAATCATTCTTTAGTTTTTACTTCTCATAGTTTTAATACTCAATTCACTTTCTCTGATTTCAAAAGTGAATTAGATTACTTCCATTATTATCACCCCCCTCCTTTGGATCAGGACGTTCAGGTTCTGTTTCAAGTCTTTAGAATTTGATTTTATTTTTTGATAACGCTCAGCATCTTGTAGATGTTTGGGCTTTTTGTGTTTGTCAAAAAAAATAAAGTCATGTTAAATAATATCATAAAATTTTTCCTTGACAATAAATTAGTAGCATGGATATTGCTAGGTTTATTTGTCATTTGGGGTTTAGTTACAGCTCCTTTTAATTTCGATTCTGATTGGTTGCCCAGAGATCCTGTTTCTGTGGACGCAATTCCTGATATAGGTGAAAATCAGCAAATAGTTTTCACTCAATGGATGGGGCGATCTCCACAAGATGTAGAAG
>JAUICI010000172.1 GCA_030427935.1 Bacteroidia bacterium
AGAAATGAATTTAATTTTTCCTTTGGCAATATTGTTTAAATTGTAAGTACTGTCTCTTAAAATATTTCCATTTAAATTAATGGTGATCAAACTAAAAAAGTAGGAAGAATCACTGGATAAAATGTGAGTTTGATTTAAGCTATCCGAAATAAAATCTAAAACCGATAGATTGGAATACTTATTTGACCAAAGTATGTTTCCATTTGTATCTAGCATGCATACGTGCGATTTATGATATAGCAAATTAGTAGAGGTGAAAAGAATCAAGGTGTCATTAATAGATTTTGCATTGCAATGATCAAAAATGTAATTGGTCTGAAAGTCAACAGCGTGCACCCATTTTTCGTTTCCAAATTGATTACAATTGATAATAATGGGTTTTTGAATAGAATCTTGTATTTTACCTGAGATCAATATTGAACTATCATTCGAAAATGAAATGGAAGTAGGCTCAATTGTACCATTATATTCAAATTTCTTTGTCCAATTTGTATCTAAATCATGGTTGAGCTCAACTAAAACATAAAAATTTGAATTGTCATCAAATGTAACTAAGTTGAAAGTGGAGTCATTTCGTTTGGTCATTAGTACATTTTCAAATGGTAAGTGTAGTGATTCCAGTAAATTACCGTTAAGGTCTGTTTTTAATACTGAAGAATTTGAGGAAAAACTTGAGGAGGTCAAAATAAAAGTGCTATCTGCTCTAAAAGATAAGTCACAATACTTAATTGGATTAACGTTGTATTTTTTTGGTAGATGGTTTTGACCAATAGTGAACAAAGGAATAAATATTGCTAAAAGCATTAATTGCTTCATGGTTTAGGTTTATATATGTTAATCAATTACAATTTTGTTATTAATGATCTCATTTCCAAGTATTGCCTCCAAAAAATAGATCCCTTTTGGCAAATGAATTAACTGGATTTGAGTTTTTGTCATTTTCAAATTTGTATCACTGTAAACAAGCCGTCCATCTGATGCATGAATTTCAAGAGATTCGATGATTCTCCCTCCTTCGGTTTCGATGGTGAATGTTCCTTGGGAGGGGTTGGGGTAGATGGAGAGGTTTGGGGATTGGTTTTCGTTGAGCGAGCCTAAAATAGTAATACAAGAATGATCATTTCCAAAGTTAGGGTTTCCAATTGGTAATTGGATGTCAATATATTGTCCTACTATAATTGATTCAGAAACGCTTGAAGTAGTAAGATTACATGCCGATGGATTCAATGCTACAGAAGTCAGGCTATTACACGCAAGAGAATCATCGTGAAAACCACTAATTGTGTAATGTCCGGAAGCAATTGTAGCTTTAACACCGAGCAAAGGTCCTTGTTGGGTATGGTAGATTTGATCTAGTTTTGGGCAAAATGTTCTAAACTCACCTAAAAAATATACAGACTCTAGACCTATCAAAGAAGTGTCAATAATCGCTAAAGTACCTTCAAATTCTCCTCCTCCCGATCCTCCGGCGATTAAGGTTGTATCCGAAACAAACTTCAATTGTGAATTTCCAATCCAAGATAGGTAGGTTAATGATTTTGAATCAAGATAATTCAAATTTGAATCAAGTTTAATCAAAGAAGCATAGCTGGAAGAGTTATTGTTCCCCAATAAATAAATATTACCACTTAAATCTTGTATGAGTTCATGACACGAATGATCTGTTATTTCTTTAGTTAAAATTTCTGATCCACTGGTATCCATTATTGTCAAATAGGTGCCATCGTTATTTCTTGACATCAGACAAAAGTTTGAGTCGAGCATTTCAGCAAGAGAAGACGGACTGATATTGCTGCTGTAAGAATACTGTTTGGTCCACCGAAGTTCACCGTAATAATTAAGTTTTGACACATACAAATCCTGATCATCTCCAAAGGAAACATATAAAGATGAGTCAAAGGCTTCAACGATAGAACCAATTTTCATGTCTGCATTGAAACCATAGATTTTTTGCCAGAGGGTATCCAGGTTTTGATCCCACTTGTTGAACACTAGCTTATTAAATGAGCTTTGGATTATCGTATGAACCGTAATGTAGTTGGAGTCTTTAGTTCCTATCAGTTTCGAAGGGAAAAGCATGTCTGCTGTATAGGCTTCAATGGATTTTTCGGCAATTAAATTTCCATCCAGATCAACTTTATGAATGTAGAGAGCTGGTGGGAAACTGTGGATTGCGCCAGATAAGATTAAAGAAGAATCGTAACCGGGAATCATGTTTTCGTTGGTGATGTCGTAAGTTGAATCAAAATATTGAGTCGGTGAAATTGTTTGTCCAAATCCGAAAAACGGAATAAGAAATAGTACAGTTAGTAGTTGTTTCATTTTTATGTTTTTAGTCCGACTATGCTAAAGCTTCGTCGATTAGATTGTTTTCGAAACTTTAAACGAAGATAGGGGTTTTTGGGTTGGTTTTGAGGGGGTTGGTGAAAAGAAAAGTTGTTAGATATGGGCGAGACGCTCACACCAGTGGAGTTTTAAAAAGACCTTCCAGGTTTTCGAAACCTAAAATTCTAAATTCTATAATTCTTATTATCTTTATAAAAACTTTAGGGGTGTCACTTGGGTGGCTGAGATCTTACCCTTTGAACTTGATACGGTTCATACCGTCGAAAGGAAAAGTCTAGATCAGCAATGATTATTGCGCCCCTGCAATAATTGAGTTTCAATGAAAATAGAATTTAATAACGAGGAAAAAGACATCGATCAAGGTGAAACGATTGCATCCTTGCTTGATAAAGTCGGAATTAAAGACCAAAAAGGAATTGCTGTAGCCGTGAATGAAACTATTTGTCCGAAAGATGATTGGGGAAGTTTTCTTCTGTCTGATGGGGATAAGGTGGTTTTGATTGTTGCTACGGCGGGAGGGTAATCTCCCTGCGGTCGAAATGAACACTTCGACTACGCTCAGTGCGAGAAATGAAGAGTGAAGAATTGTTTGACCTCGCTAAAGCTTCGTTGAAATTGGGGTTGGATGATTGCGTGAAAGGACTTTGGTCCAGAATTATTTCCAACTTCTGTAATTGCAATCACTTTTCCCTAATCCAGGACTTTAGTCGGACTGGTTTAGGATACACGATATGATTAAGACAATAATAAATGATAAGAAATATCCGACTTCGCTTAAGCTTCGTCGGACGAGGAATGAACCCTTCGACAGGCTCAGGGACCGGAATGAAAAATTAAGAATGAAAAATGAAAAATTTGGTGTACAGGTTGTCTTTTGTCTTTGAGCGAAGCGATCTAGCATCTATTAGTCTATAAAATTATGAGTAAGAAAGATAAAATACCAAGTCAGTCGGTGATTACTAGAGATGTGATGCCGGCGTCGAGAAAGATTTATGTGCAAGGATCGCGTGAGGACATTCAAGTGCCTATGCGTGAGATTACGTTGACCGATTCAAAGGCAATGTTTACGGATGGAGAATTTAAGAAAGGGGAGAATGCGCCTTTATATGTTTACGATACTTCAGGGCCTTATACGGATCCGAATATTGATATTGATGTGAAAAAGGGTGTTCCGAAATTACGTCAAGGTTGGATTTTGGAGCGAGGTGATGTGGAAGAATTGGATGGAATTTCTTCGGAATATGGAAATCAGCGATTGAATGATCCTAAATTGGACGAGTTGCGTTTTGAGCATTTGAAAAAGCCTTTGAAAGCAAAAGAAGGTATGAATGTGACTCAGATGCATTATGCACGAAAAGGAATCATAACGCCTGAAATGGAATACATCGCAATTCGCGAAAATCAACTAAGAGAAAAGATGGATCCTGAGTTGATGATGCAACATCACGGTGAAAGTTTTGGTGCGAATATTCCGGAAGTGATTACACCAGAATTTGTAAGAAAAGAGATTGCAGAAGGAAGAGCAATTATTCCTGCAAATATCAATCACCCTGAAGTGGAGCCGATGATTATTGGAAGAAATTTCTTGGTGAAGATTAATGCGAATATTGGAAATTCCGCTGTGACTTCCTCGATCGAAGAAGAAGTTGAGAAAATGGTTTGGGGAATCCGCTGGGGTGCAGATACGGTGATGGACCTTTCAACAGGAAAAAATATTCATGAAACTAGAGAGTGGATTTTGAGAAATTCTCCGGTACCGATTGGAACAGTTCCAATTTACCAAGCATTAGAAAAAGTAAATGGA
The DNA here is from genome assembly GCA_030427935.1 of Bacteroidia bacterium. Classification (GTDB taxonomy): domain Bacteria; phylum Bacteroidota; class Bacteroidia; order Flavobacteriales_D; family Crocinitomicaceae; genus JAGQYP01. Next base: position 4,151 of record JAUICI010000172.1, read on the forward strand.
AAAGCGGAAGATTTAACGTGGGAAATTTTCAGAGATACTCTAATTGAGCAAGCGGAACAAGGAGTAGATTATTTCACGATTCACGCTGGAGTAAGATTGAAATATGTGCCTTTAACTGCCAATCGAGTTACAGGAATCGTTTCCAGAGGTGGTTCGATCATGGCAAAATGGTGTTTGGCGCATCATAAAGAAAGTTTCTTATATGAGCATTTCGAAGAGATTTGTGAGATTATGAAAGCTTATGATGTTTCCTTTTCGTTAGGAGATGGTTTGAGACCTGGATCCATTGCAGACGCCAATGATGCGGCTCAGTTTGGAGAGTTGGAGACTTTAGGAGAGTTAACAAAAATTGCTTGGGAGCACGATGTGCAAGTAATGATTGAAGGGCCTGGTCACGTGCCGATGCACATGATCAAAGAAAACATGGACAAGCAATTGAAGGAATGTCATGAAGCTCCATTTTACACTTTAGGACCACTGACAACGGATATTGCACCAGGATATGATCATATTACTTCGGCAATTGGAGCAGCGATGATTGGTTGGTTCGGAACGGCGATGTTGTGCTATGTGACTCCGAAAGAGCATTTGGGTCTGCCAAATAGAGACGATGTTAAAGAAGGTGTGATTACTTATAAATTGGCGGCGCATGCGGCAGATTTAGCTAAAGGTCACCCCGGAGCCCAATACAGAGATAATGTGATGTCTAAAGCGCGTTTTGAGTTTAGATGGGAAGACCAATTTAATATTTCATTGGATCATGAAAGAGCAAGAGAATTTCACGATGAAACCTTGCCTTCGGACAATGCTAAAGTGGCGCATTTCTGCTCGATGTGTGGACCAAATTTCTGTTCGATGCGAATTACTCAAGATGTGAGAGATTATGCAAAAGAGCATGGAATTGGTGAAGATGAAGCTTTGAAAGCCGGAATGGAAGAAAAGGCGAGTCAGTTTAGACAAAAAGGTTCGCATATTTACCACGAACCCTCAGCTTTGAAGGACTAGTAAATTGGTAATTGTATTTTCACATATCGACTTCTTTACAGGCGAAGCGGATATTTTGAAGGCTCTTTTTGAAAAAGGATTAGAGCGTCTGCATTTGAAAAAGCTTGGAGATATTTCTAAGTGGAGAGCTTTATTGCAAAAATTACCTGCTTCAGTTTTGGATAAGATCGTGATTCATTCGAATTATGAATTGGCTCAAGAATTCCCCGGATTGAAATTACATTCGGGAAAAGCCATGGAGAATGAAGATCGATTTGTTTCTTCTTCGGCACATTCTATGGAAGAATTGAAATTGAAGTTGCCTCAGTTTGACTATGTGTTTCTGAGTCCGATTTATACCAGTTTATCCAAAGACAAATACTCGCCGAAAGAAGTTTTTGAAGTCGACAATTTAAAGGAAAATGAGCGGGGAAAAGTTGTGGCTTTGGGTGGAATTGAATATTCGAGATTAGTGGATTTACGCCTGCAGCAATTTCAGCATATTGCTTTGTTGGGGACCTTGTGGAATCAGCCTGAATTGGCGATTAGCAGTTTTATCAAAATCAAGAAAGAATGGGAGAGTCTAGAGCAAATATACTGACCATCGCCGGTTTTGATCCCTCAGGAGGTGCTGGAGTTTTAGCTGATATCAAAACTTTCGAGCAGTTGAAAGTCTACGGTGAAGCTGTTGTGACTGCAAACACCATTCAGCATGAAGATGCTTTTGATTCGGTGAATTGGCTGGATGAAAATGAGGTCTTGAAGCAATTGGATTTTATACTGAGCAAAAGAACATATGAGGTCGTCAAAATTGGATTAGTTAAAAGTGCGGAGCAGTTAAATGTGATTTTAGAAAGATTGCATGAGCACAATCCCAAAATAAAAGTGATTTGGGATCCAATTTTGAGTTCATCCACAGGATTTGACTTTCACAAAACGGATATGAAAGTTGATTGGAAAAAGATCTTTCTAGTAACACCGAATTTGATGGAACAAGACAAGTTGCGAGTTGCGAGTTGCGAGTGTCGAGTTTTTCTGAAAGGCGGACACTCTGGAGATGCTTTGGGGGTTGATAAATTATTGGTCGGAGAAAAACAATTTACATTCAAACCCAAACGAACGGATGTGACCGAAAAGCATGGTTCGGGTTGTGTTTTATCGAGTGCCATTGCGGGCTATTTGGCTAAAGGTTATCCTTTAAATAAGGCTTGTTTACGCGCTAAAGATTATGTAACTCAAATATTAGCATCCAACAAAACGAAATTGGCATACCATAAAAGATGATTAGCAAATTACATTATATCATACCCGACTCAAAAGAGGTGCATCATGCCGATTGGTATAAAAAGGTCTGTGGCGCGGGTATCGATTGGATTCAGCTTAGGTGGAAAACGATTTCGGATGATGAATTTGTTTCTCGGGTAGAAGATGTGAAACAATGGACAGATCAGTTTGAGGTGAAGTTGATTGTAAATGATCGTATTCATTTGATAGATCAATTCGAAGTAGATGGATTTCATTTGGGGAAGAAGGATATGGAGCTTAGTGAGGCAAGGAAAATGCCCTCCTTCGCTGACTCTTTCGCTGAGGCTACGGAGTCTAAAAGAGCTTCGGCGGGTGAGACAAGAAAGATTTTAGGGGGGACAACGAACAAGATTGAAGATATCATAAAAGCAAAAGAGGCTGGAGTGGATTATGTGGGCTTGGGTCCTTATAAATTTACGCGGACAAAAGAGAATTTAGATCCGGTATTGGGGTATCTAGGCTATCTGAATATTATGCGGTCACTTGGGGATGATGCGCCGCCTGTAATTGCGATTGGGAATATTAAAACCAAGGATGTTTTGCCTTTAGTGGAGGTGGGAGTTCATGGAGTAGCGGTTTCTTCGTATTTCAATGAAAATACAGAGAACAGAATTAAAGAAATGCTTAAAAAATTAGAAGGAAATTATGCTTTCGGATAAATTAAAAATAGGAGATAAAGAGTTTGGTTCGAGACTGTTTACGGGAACGGGTAAATTTCGATCAAACGAGGAGATGGAAGAGGCTTTGATAGCTTCCGGTTCGGAGCTGATTACAGTGGCTTTGAAACGGGTGGATCTTCAAAATGAAAATGATGATATCGT
>JAUICI010000173.1 GCA_030427935.1 Bacteroidia bacterium
ACCTCCGAGCTTGTAATAAAAAGGTATTCGAGAGTTTGGCTTTGGCAGGTGCTTTTGATTCATTTAAAAAAATTCATCGTGCACAGTATTTTGAGCCCGATACAAAAGGAAGATTATTTCTGGAGACCGTAATTAAGTATGGAGCAAATTTTCAGGAAAATAAAAACTCATCTCAGCATTCTCTTTTCGGGGGCGGAGGAGAAGAGGAGTTAGCCGAACCACAACCACCAAAAGCAGAGAAATGGAGTTCTTTGCAAAAGCTAGGAAAAGAAAAGGAAGTGGTTGGGATTTATATTTCTGGACATCCTTTAGATGATTTTAAACTGGAAATCGAAAGCTTCTGTACTGGAAATGTAGCCATGCTGAATGACATGGAAAAATACTTAAATAAAGAACTTACAATCCCTGGGATTATAACGGAAGTTGAACATCGATTTACAAAAAAAGGAAAGCCATTTGGTACAATTGAATTCGAAGATTATACCGATTCTCATAAATTGTTTCTGTTTGGAGAGGATTATCTCAAATTGAAGCATTTTATGGTGCAGGGAGCGTTTCTCTATTTCAGAGGAAAGGTACAACGACCCATGTTTTATGGAAAGCCAAGTGATAAAATCGAATACAAAGTTACTGGCATTGAGTTGTTGTCTGAGATTAGGGAGAATAAAACAAAAGCCATTCGCTTTAAAATGGCCGCGCATGATGTGGATTCGGACATGATCGAACAGCTGGAGCAGGTTTTTGCTGAGTTTTCAGGTCGTACACAAGTTAAATTCACTGTCTATGATGAAGCTGAAAAGATACATGTTCACATGCCTTCAAGAAGCTTAAAGATCAATATAAATAACCAGTTGTTGGAAAAAATAGATCAGTTGGGCTTGATCGATTATGAATTGATCGCTTAATCAAATAGTTTGAAAAAAATCTTAACTATACTGTTGGTGTTTATATTTCTTTCTTCTTGCAAAGGAGACTATGATTGCGTTTGCACGGTAAATGGAGTCTCCCAATCCGCCTTGAAATACTACAATGTACAAAGAGCTTATGCTAAGGAATCCTGTTCGGTGTATGAAGACCAATTAACAAATACAGGCGCGAAATGTCGCATAGAAAAGCTCTAAGCATTTATATTCGGATATAAGCGCTTATCATGATAGGTTTGAAATAGAGATCAATAATTTTGATCTAAATATTAAAACCTAAATCATGTTTAAAATGAAATCAAAATTATTTATGGGTCTATTTATTGTTTCCCTTGCAAGTTGCACTGGAGACTATGATTGTGTATGCACGAATGGTCAAGGGCAGACAGAAGTTGCAAATACTTATGAAAATGTGAAGAAATCCGATGCAAAAGAGTCTTGTCAAGCTTTTCAAGACTTAGCAATCGTTTTTGATCCTTCTGCTTCCTGTGTTATTGAAAAAAAATAATATAAATGAAACAAAGTTGCATTTAAAAAACAAAAGACTATCTTTGTAAGCGTTATTTCATTTTAAAACTAAAACTATTATGAAGAAAGTATTTGCAATTGCAGCAATCGGAGGATTATTCTTAGCATCTTGTAAAGGTGATTACCACTGTCATTGTATGGCTGGTGGGGTTGAAGTGGAAGAAGCTTATGAGAACTATAAGAAAGACGACGCACAAACCGCTTGTGACGCTTATTTAACTCAGCTTCAAATTGGAGATCCTAATGCTACTTGTGAGCTAGAAGATGGACTTGCAGATTAATTCTGGGATTAGAAAAAGGAAACAAAAGAGTGGGGCTTTGCTCCACTTTTTTTTGCTAAAACCTAAAATTTCATTTTAATTTTATTGAAATAAGAGATGGAATTACTATACTAGTACTCAATTAATTTTATCACTAAAACTCTAGAGAGATGAAGAAAATTTTTGGATTACTAGCTATCGCAGGATTGTTCGTTGCAACTTCTTGCACAAAAGATTATGAGTGTTGTTGGACAACAGGAGGACTTGAGACTTGTACTCCTTATCCAGGACTTGATTCAGACGAAGCAAGTGCAACTCAAACTACATGTGAAAACGCATTAGGTACTTGGCGTGAGAAATAGACGTTGAGAATCAAAAGTAATTAAGGGGGCTTTGCTCCCTTTTTTTATGCATAAAAAATGAAAAAGAAATTTATATGCCTTCTTGTATCCGCAGCTGTGGTATGTGTGTCTTGCAGAAAAGATTATGCATGTGTATTTCCTGATGGTTCTGAGTCCTTATATTCCAATATAAAATCGGAACAAGCCAATATTTTGGAAATTGAATGTGAAACTAGTGGAGGTAACTGGACCGTTCGTTAATTTAACTACATGAATTTTAGTTATTGGGAAAATAAACACCTGGTAAAGGTCTCCGAATTCACCATCATTGGATCTGGAATTACGGGGTTGAGTACCGCAATCTTCCTCAAAAAGAAGTATCCGGATTCAAATATCCGTGTTTTAGAAAGAGGGATGACTCCATGGGGAGCGAGCACAAAAAATGCGGGATTCGCTTGTTTTGGTTCCATTAGTGAGATTTTGTCCGACATTGATCATGTGGGCTTAGACCAAACTATTGAATTAGTTGAAAAGAGGTGGAAAGGACTTTTGACACTAAGAGAACTCCTTGGAGATCAAAATATTGGTCTTCTCAATTTTGGGGGCTATGAATTATTTACATCTGAACAAAAACATATCGAAACGAGGTGTTTGGAGTCACTAGAGCAGTTAAACTCTGAACTCCAGCATATTTTTAAAGATCAGGTGTTTTCCATTGCGACCAATTCATTTGGATTTAAGCAATTGAGCTCCTTAGTTGTAAACAAATTTGAGTCACAGATAGACACAGGTTTAATGATGTTCAACCTAATCCATCTAGCAAAGGAATTGGGAGTTGAGATCAATTTTGGTTGTGAAGTCTTGGATTATCAAAAGAAGAACGATCAGATCCAAATCCAATTGGCAGGAGGGATGACTTTAGAAACAAAACAGCTTCTTATTTGCACAAACGGATTTGCAAAACAAGACTTTGGATTTGATGTGAAGCCAGCAAGAGCTCAGGTTTTAATTACAAAACCAATCCAAGACTTGAAAATAAAAGGAACATTTCATTTAGAAGAAGGTTATTATTACTTCAGGAATATTGATGATCGAATTCTCTTTGGTGGAGGAAGAAATCTTGATTTTGAAGGTGAGACGACTACCGAGATGGAGACGACTGAAAAGATTATGAGTCAACTGAATACTTATTTGAAGACCGTGATTTTACCAAACACGCCATATGAAATTGATTACTCTTGGGCAGGAATCATGGGTGTTGGTCAGGAAAAAGCGCCGATTATCAAGCAGGTGGAGGAACAAGTCTATTGTGGACTTCGCCTAGGAGGGATGGGAGTGGCTATTGGGACTTTAGTTGGAAAGGAATTGGCGGATTTAGTGAAGAGATGATCAAACTGGATTTAAAACAAGCTGATTTTTTATACGATTCTGAGTTTCTAACAGTGGAAGAGTCAGAAGAATTATTCTATTACTTCCTTCATCAGAATGAAAATTATTGGGAAAAGAGAAGGATTAAGATGTTTGGGAAAACCTATGAAAGCCCACGTTTAGAAAGGTTGTGTGTTGAGAATGAAGGTTTGGAATATGCCTATTCTGGACAAAAATTGAAGAGTAATTTAATGTCTTCTGAAATAAGGGCATTATTGATTAAAATCAACGAATTGGGTTATCAATTCAATGCTGTTTTGATCAATTACTACAGAAATGGAATGGATTCAAATGGATGGCATGCGGATAATGAAAAAGAGTTAGGGGCAGACCCTATTATTGCTTCTGTATCTATAGGTGCCAAAAGAAAATTTAAGCTTCAATCGAAAGATAAAACAGAGAAATTCGACCTAGATTTAGAAAATGGCAGCTTATTGATTATGGGTAAAGGGTCTCAATTGAATTACAAACATCAATTACCCAAAATGATTAACTTAGCCGAGCCTAGAATAAATTTAACTTTTAGAGAATTATTGAAATGACAGATATTGCTTCCTTATTTCCCTTATTGAATGAACCGGAATTACTTCAAGAGATTGAAGAAGTGGGTTCCATGATTGAATTCAAAGAAGGAGAGGATATTATTACAACAGGAAAATACATCAAAAGAGTTCCCTTGCTTGTAAAGGGTGCGATACGTGTTTTAAGAAATGATGGTGATGGCCATGAGGTGTTCTTATACTTTGTGAATCGCGGTCAAACTTGTGCGGTTTCTTTAGCTTGTTGTGTCAACCATAAAAAAAGTAATATCCGTGCGGTTGCTGAAACAGACTGTATGTTTATTTCCATTCCAATTGAATATCTAGAGAAATGGAATAAGAAATACCAATCTTGGAGAAACTTCATGTTGATTACCTATCAATCTCGTTTTGATGAAGTGATGATGGCTTTGGATAGTATTGCTTTCTTGAAGTTGGATGAACGTTTACTTCGTTATATTGAGGGAAAGGCGAGGGTACATGGGGAAAATTATATCAATATCACCCATCAAAAGATCGCTGAAGAGTTGAATACTTCTAGAGAAGTTGTTAGTCGACTCCTAAAAAAAGCGGAAGAAGAAGGAGAGGTAGAGCTTTCCAGAAATAAGATTACCATACCGGGAATGCTTCCAATTTAGTTTGGACTGTATTTTGTTAATGTATTGTAAAACGCTTTTCTATTTTCAGTAATTCAATATTTTTGGAGAATGAGGCAGATCTTGCTTTTACATATCATTATAATTTGTTTTCCGCTTTTCTCTCAAGAAGACACATCTAAAGTTGCGGAACCAGAGGAAGGTTTGGTTACAATAATGGGTAAGGTGACTGACCCAGACTTAATTTCTCCTTTTTACAGTATCATGGTAGTCAATAAAAGAACTCGAAACGGAACTTTCGGGAAGTTCAACGGTAGTTTTTCAGTCAAAGCAAGGCAAACAGATACCATTTTGGTGTCCACTCGTGGGTACGAAGTAGTGAAATTATGTTTCAAAGATTCACTTCCTTCTTCAGTTTATAAAGTAGATATTACCTTGAGCATGATTAAGTATCAGTCAGCCGTTGTAGAAGTAAAGCCTCTTAAAACCCTTCAAGAATTAAAAGAAGCAAGAGCAAAATTAGCCAAGGAGAAAGTGAGAACGCCTGATCCAAGAGGGATTGATGCTTTTGCAAGTCCGATTACTGCTTTGTTCAATATCTTTTCTAAAAAAGAAAAATCAAAGCGAATATTACTTGAATTGCAATACGAAGAATCGAAAAAGGAGATTTTGAAAGAGATGTTGCGCGTTTATGTCCACAACGATATTATCAAGCTTGAAAAACATGAATTCGATGATTTTATTGAATTCCTAAATATCAGTGAAGACCGCCTAAAGAAAGCGAGTGACTATGAATTGATCGTATACATTAAAGATAAATTCCAGCATTATCTTCAGATCAATGATTATTACTTTGAAAAGTAGTCTATAGCGGGTTTTTTAGCTATTTTTGCCCCCATGATTTCACAAGACACCATTTGCGCTTTATCGACTCCCTCTGGAAGTGGAGCGATCGGAATTGTTAGGGTTTCAGGACCTGATGCAATTTCTATTGTGAATACCATATTTTCAAAGGATTTAACCAAAGTTGAATCACATAAAGCCACATACGGAATCATTAAAAAAAAGGAAGAAGATCTGGATGAAGTTGTAGTGATTGCTTATAAAGAGGGGAAATCTTATACTGGTGAAGATTTAGTAGAAATCAATTGTCATGGTTCCTCTTTTGTGATCAATGAGCTTTTAATGCTGCTCATCCGAGAAGGTTGTCGAAGTGCTGAGCCTGGAGAATTTACACAAAGAGCCTTTCTAAACGGCAAATTGGATCTTTCTCAAGCCGAAGCAGTGGGAGATTTAATCGCTTCCAAATCAGCAAAGGCACATGATGTAGCCATGAAGCAAATGCGTGGGGGGGTGTCCAATGAAATTGCAGATTTAAGAGAAAAACTACTCAATTTTGCTTCTTTAATGGAATTGGAACTCGATTTTGGAGAAGAAGATGTGGAATTTGCTGATCGCACGCAGTTCAAGAGTTTACTAGCAGAAATACAACTAAAGGTTCAAAGTTTGATTCAATCCTTCGCCTACGGAAATGCGGTGAAAAATGGAGTTCCAGTGGCGATTGTTGGTTCACCAAATGTTGGGAAATCTACTTTACTAAATCGGCTTTTAAACGAAGAAAAAGCCATCGTTTCCAATATCGCAGGAACTACAAGAGATGCGATAGAAGACGAGATGGTTATCAAAGGAATCACTTTCAGATTCATTGATACGGCGGGCTTAAGGGAAACAGAAGATCAAATCGAATCCATCGGAATTGAAAGATCCTACAAAAAAGCCAATGAAGCTAAAATCATTCTTTTCTTAATAGACGAGAGAGATGTCGAACTCAATATCACAGACATCATCGATAATTTTAAAGAAAAAATATTAGGTAAAGATATTCAGGTAGTTACAGTTTTAAATAAAAGCGATACTTTAACTAAAAAACAAGCCATACTTTTAAATGAATACCCCAATATTTTAAGAATTTCAGCCAAAGAAAACCAGAATATTGAACAGATCAAAGATAAGTTGCTGCAGTTGGTAGAATCCCTAAAGCTGGATGACAATGCCACCGTAATTTCCAATATCCGCCATTACGAATCCCTGTCGAAAGCTCAGGAAGCCTTAAATAGAATAGAGGAGGGCTTCGAAGTAAACCTATCCAGCGACCTCATTGCCATGGATATTCGGCAAGCCTCTCATTACCTAGGAGAAATCACAGGAAAGATCTCTACGGATGATATTTTGGGAAATATTTTTGCGAATTTCTGTATTGGAAAGTAAAGTGTCTTTCTTTTGTTTTCTAATGTGTTGATTTTGTTGTCTTTGTTGAAAACTTGTTAGTTTTTATTTGTTGCCTTTTTGTTGTTTTTAGAATAATTTTGAAGAAAATCTGTTGCCTTGGCATCAAACTTTGTTGCCGGCATCAAAATCTATTATTCTATGAAAGTAACATTGAGGAAAAGGAAGAAGGGGAAAAAGATTAGCCTGTATCTTGACTATTATGATAAGGGTAATAGGACCTATGAGTATCTAAAGTTATACTTGTATCCTGAACCAGAGGAAGGAAAAATAACCAAGTCTCAAAAAGAACATAATAAGACTGTGTTAGAAATAGCTGAAAATGTCAGAAATCAAA
>JAUICI010000174.1 GCA_030427935.1 Bacteroidia bacterium
TAAGCTTTTTAAAATCATCTATTTTCTGTCTGGCATAGAATAATTCGAAAAGCGTTCCTCCGAAATATGGACGGATTCCTGCTTCTCTGTAAAGCTTTATCTTTTGCTCCAAATTCTTGACCACATAGGCGGTCCCAAACCCGAATTTCACAATATCAGTAAAATCGCCCGAGGCATCAATGAAGTTTTCGACCTCTCTCATACTGAGGCCTTTATCCATCATCATTGTGACACCTTCTTTTCTAGGCTTTATTGTTCTTTCAGGAATGTATGGTAATTCGAAATTCATTAAATGTTTTCTCAATTTTAGTATCCATCCACACAATTATGGAATTCTGGAATGCTTTTCGCTTCTGGAAAGTGCAAAAATAATGATTTGATTGAATTAGGATTGTTTCTCACCAAATCTCTGAAACAGAAAAGTGCATCTGTCCGGAAACCAAGTTCCCAATACAGTTTTACCAAATACACTTTCGAGTCATCATTGATATTATAAATGGTCACAATCGTCTCCAAAAAATCCAAAGCATCTTGCTTATTGTATTCTTCTTTTATTTTGGTAAAATCAATTAGTGCATCACAATTATTTGGATCAACGGAAATCGCTCTCACATAAGCATCCTCAGCCTCATTGAATTTTCGAACTTTATAATAGCACATTCCTAAAAACTGCCAGTATTCAGAATTGGTTTCTTCCAAATCCAGCGCTTTCAGAATATATGAAATCGCTTCATCAAATTCACCCAAATTTACTTTAACCATACCAATTCCAAACCATGCAGCAGCTAACTGATCGTCGAGTTCTATTGCTTTCACATAATATTCAACAGCTGAATTGTAATCTTCTCTCTTCTCGTACAATTCACCCAAATAACCATAGGTTTGTGCATCCTCAGCGTCAACTCGAACACATTCTTTTAACGCTTCAATAGCTTCATCTGTTTTATCTTGTTCATTATAACAAGTTGCCATATTGAAATAAGCAGGTGCAAAATCCTCATTAATCGAAGTGCAATATTTATAAGCGTCAATTGCACTTACAAAATCCCCCATTTTAGAGTAGGAATTCCCCAAGTTAAACCAAGCCGTGAAAGAATAAGGATTGTCTTCAAGATAAAACTTGTAAAACTGAACACTATCTTCAAGATTATTTACTTGGTCGTAGCAATAAGCCAGCTCGTACAACACAGTTTCATTGCTCGGATTTAGCATTAATGCCTTTTTCAAACAATCTATGGCTTTATACATTTCTCCGATATGCTGATACTCAATTGCTAAATCAAGCAATACATCATCAAACGTATCGTCTCCGTCTGCGATCTCAAGAACTTTTTCGAAATTCTTAATCGCGCGTTCATGATCTTTAAGTTGACTATAACAACTGGCCTTGGTAAGATAAATCTCTTCGTTATTCGGATCCAATACCTCGACTTTAGACAACAATTCAAGGCTTAACTTTACACGACCTAAAGAAGATAATATCTGCGCCTTTCTAAGTTGAAAGATCATGTTGGCAGGATGTTGATCAACACAAAACTCCGCACACTTCAAAGCTTTCTCAAAGTCTGATTTGAAAATGTAGTAATCAATGATTCCTTCAAGAATCTCGGGATCAAAATATTTCGTTTCATTGGCACTGATAACTTCTTCAAAGTCATTCACAGCCTCTATGATCCGATCTTGATTTTCGTTGTTATGATCATCTAACATGCCCTGCAAGTTTTTGATTTCTAACAAATTTAAAAAAGTGGACATGCGATTTATGGCCTGTCAGAAATCTTTATTAACAAGGATATTAACAAGTGGTTAAGAGTCTAGTTCTTACCAGCTCTTTTTCGTTCATTTTCCGTTAAGAGAATCTTACGCAATCTCAGATTACTTGGAGTCACCTCAACATATTCATCAGGACCAATATATTCTAGAGCCTCCTCTAAAGAAAATTTGATCGGAGGAGCTAATTTCACTTTATCGTCTGCTCCAGCAGATCTCATATTCGTAAGTTTCTTTGTTTTTGTGATATTCACAACCAAATCACCTGCTCTTGAATTCTCTCCAATCACCTGTCCTTCATAAATCTCCTCATTCGGAGCCACGAAAAACTTCCCTCTTTCTTGAAGGTTATTTAAAGAATAAGGAATACTTGTACCTTTTTCCATGGATATCAAGGAACCGTTTAACCTACCTGGAATTTCACCTTTATAAGGTTGATACTCGATGAATCTGTGAGTCATAATCGCCTCACCTGCTGTTTGAGTAATCAAGTAATTTCTCAATCCAATCAGACCTCTTGAAGGAATATTGAAGGTGATGATCATTCTATTCCCTTTTGGTTCCATGTTTAACATCTCACCTTTTCTCTGGGATACCGCTTCAACGGCTGTCCCAGAGTTGATTTCCGGAAGGTCAATCGTTAATTCTTCAACAGGCTCACACTTCACACCATCGATTTCTTTAATGATAACTTGTGGCTGACCCACTTGAAGTTCGTACCCCTCTCTTCTCATGGTTTCAATCAATACAGACAAGTGAAGAACACCACGACCAAATACCATCCATTTGTCGGCTGAATCTGTCGGCTGAACTCTCAGGGCCAAATTCTTTTCAAGTTCTTTTTCAAGTCTTTCAAAAATATGTCTGGAAGTCACAAACTTACCATCTTGCCCAAAAAACGGAGAATCGTTGATTGTAAATAACATACTCATTGTTGGCTCATCAATGGAAATCGTTTCTAGAGGCTCTGGATTTTCAAGATCGCAAATACAATCTCCAATTTCAAAACCTTCGATACCTGTAATCGCACAAATATCACCAGGAACTACCTGATCAACTTTTCGTTTTTCAAGTCCTTCAAAAACAAAAACTTCTTTAATCTTATGTTTCTCTTGAGTCCCATCTCTTTTTACCATGGTGATGGGCCAATGGCAATTCTTCCAAGGAAAGATGAATAGTCAAGCGAAGTAATCAGCATTTGAGTATTTCCCTCTTCAATTTCAGCTGGTTTGAAATATTCCAAAATCTTATCAAGCAGATCTTCAATATTATCTTTTGGTTGTTTCCAGTCCGTGCTCATCCAACCGTTCTTTGCTGAACCATAGATTGCTGGAAAATCCAGTTGTTCTTCATCAGCATCCAATTCAAACATCAATTCAAACACCTTTTCATGCACTTCTTCAGGCGTACAATTTTCTTTATCTACCTTATTGATCACAACCAAAGGATTCAATCCAAGTTCCAAAGCCTTTCCAAGTACAAACCTTGTTTGAGGCATAGGACCTTCAAAAGCATCCACCAACAAACAAACACCATCAGCCATGTTTAATACCCGCTCAACTTCACCTCCGAAATCAGCGTGACCCGGAGTATCAATAATGTTAATCTTAGTTCCTTTATAATTTAGAGCTACGTTTTTCGATGTAATCGTGATCCCTCTTTCTTTCTCGAGGTCATTATTATCCATAATTAAATCACCGGTTTGTTTTCTTTCTTCAAAAACTTTTCCAGCTTCGATCATTCGATCTACTAAAGTTGTTTTTCCGTGGTCAACGTGCGCAATGATGGCAATATTTCTGATTTCCATTATAAAATGTAGTTTGTCTTGGATTATTTATTTCTTCTAACTCTTCTTCTGTCTTTGCTAGTCGCTTTCTTTTTTCTTCGATCTCCTCCCTTACCTTTTCTGGAATCTGATCGAGAAGAAGAACCTGAAGAGGATTTCTTTTTCTCACTAAGTTCAACTCTTAAATCATGACTATCAAACTTAGAATTCGACAATTTGGAGAGTACTAAATCCTTATTTTCCTTTGAAGTTTCGAAAAAGGCGAATTTGTCTAAGATTTCAATATTTGAAACATCTGCACTACTTAAACCTGTTTCATTGCAGACCACTCTTAGCAATCCACCTGGATTTAGTTTTTGTTTTTTTCCGATGTTCACAAAGAATCGAGATGCATCTGGATCCGACTTTCTTTTTCTGTCTTTTCCACCTCTTTTCGGTCTTTCTTCTCTATCCTTGCCTTTTCCTTTTCCTGATCTCGGATCCGCATCTAAGTCTTTTGCCTTCTCATAATAATCAAGTAAATGATTAACCTCATTGGCTACAAATCTTTCAATGATCTCTTCTTTGGAATAATTTTCAAACTCTTTATAGATCTTTACAAGAAACGGGGCTAATCCCTCAACATTAACTTCTTGTGTCACCATCTCATCAATACGATGAAACAGTTGTTTTTCCGTAATATCCTTTGGATTCGGAAGCTTTTTGCTCTCAAATTCCTTTTGAATTACTTTCTCAATTTGTTTGATTTTGTATTGCTCAGAAGTATTGATTATAGCTATGGATAAACCAGACTTACCTGCTCGACCTGTTCTACCTGACCGATGCGTATAATTCTCTACATCATCAGGAAGATTATAGTTAAGAACATGTGTAATATCATTAACATCAATTCCTCGGGCTGCTACATCAGTTGCCACCAAAATCTGTAATTCACGATTACGGAATTTTGCCATTACACGGTCCCTTTGCGCTTGTGACATATCCCCATGAAGTGCATCAGAATTGTAACCATCTCTCATCAATTGATCCGCCACTTTCTGAGTTTCTCTTCTTGTTCTACAGAAAATTAATCCAAAAATGTTTGGGTAATAATCGATCACTCTTTTCAAAGCCAAATAACGATCTCTTTCTCTAACGCAATAGTAGATATGATCTACGTTTTTGGACCCCTCATTCTTGTTTCCAATTGTAATTTCAAATGGATCAACCATGTAGTTGGAAGCAATCTTAGATACTTCCTTCGGCATTGTTGCTGAAAACAACCAAACATTTTTGTATTCAGGCGTTTTACTGAGGATGGTATCAATATCCTCTTTAAAACCCATATTCAGCATTTCATCAGCCTCATCTAAAACGACAACATCAACTTCTGAAAAATCAACAGCTTTTCTTTTGATAATATCTACCAATCTACCGGGAGTCGCAACAACAATGTCTACACCTTTCTTGATGCGTTTCATTTGCGCTACAATATCTGCTCCACCGTAAACAGCAACCACTCCTTGCATTTTTTTATGCTTGGAGAAATTTTCTAAATCTTTTGTGATTTGTAAACAAAGTTCCCTAGTCGGACAAATAACCAAACCAGAAACTCGGTCATTATTTTTTTCGATCTTTTCAAGCAAGGGCAAGCCAAATGCGGCTGTTTTTCCTGTTCCAGTTTGAGCCAAAGCGATCAAATCTGAATCATTTGCTGAAAGATACGGGACTGTTTGCTCCTGAATTGGAGTTGCATTTTCAAACCCCAATTCCTCTACACCTCTTACTAAGTCTTCACTCAGTCCTAATTCTCTAAAATTCATACTTCTCTAATAAGGGCGCAAAGGTACTACATTCAAATGAATTCCTCATCTTCTTTCGCATTTATTATTCCTAGTCTTCAAGCCTTTGAAAATTTTGATTTTCACAGATTGGTATTAAATTTGAAACGATTACTCCAAAAACCAATTAAAAAGTTCGAAAACTATGAGACGATTACTATTTGTATTATTTGTCATTTCAATTGTAAATTCTTTTGCACAACAATACTGTGCAGCACCTTTCAAAGCCACAGACATTGCTGTAACAGGCAGCCATGTTTGGATGATCGGAGAATCCGATGAGAAAGGGAAAGGGATTTTCTACAATAAGGGCAATACTTGGAAATTTTATACTGGTGTTCAGGGTGATAAGATCTTTGTTGGTAAAGATAATCGACCTATTGTCATTAACTCACAGGGACTTGCTTACCAATTAAATGGAAGTAATTGGAGCATGCTAACGGGAAATATGTCCGAAGTCGCCGTTGCCAAAAACAATGGTGTGATTTGGAGTGTTCAGCATGGAAATATTTATAGCTATATGAATGGACAATGGATTCCATTCAACGGAGCTCAAATTGCTTCGGCTCATATCGAATTCGATCCTTCTGGAACCATGTACTCCATTAATACCTCAGGATATGTTTTTAAACAAAATGGATACAATTGGACTCTTTTAGGCACAAAACAAGCAAAAGACGTGACCATTGATGAGTCTGGAAAAATTTGGATTGTTTCCAAAGAATGGGAAGGAACGGGATACAAGATTTATTATTGGTCAGGATCCAATTGGGTGGCTCAAACAGGTGGGGCTATAAAAATGGATGCAGGTTCGAGTTCGGAACTATGGAAAATTGATCAACTCGGAGCAGTATACAGAAAACAAGGAAATTCTTGGGTGAAGAAATCATTAAACCCATTGAATGCAAACTCAAACGGAAATACAAATACAGGTCCGATCAATTATGGTGATAATGTGACTCAAATGGATCAATTTGGAGAAACTAGTTTATTTAAAGCTGTACGAAACAATGACATCCCAGGAATCTATACTTTACTAGGAAAAGGTTCTAATATCAATCATTTGAATCACAAACAGCAAAACGCTTTATTTGCCGCTTGTCCACTTGGGTTTGACCGAGTAGTTGCTCTTTTGATTAATCAGAAGATCAATGTGAATCAAAAAGATACAAATAATACGACACCGCTAATTTTATCTATCCAAAAGGGAGATTCCATTTCGGTTGGATTACTTCTTGAGGCTGGAGCTGATGTTAAGACCTCAAACGTTGTAAACGCAGTTTTAAATTACAATAAGACAAAAAACAAAGACGCCGGTTTGATCATGAGAATGCTTATCGAAAAAGGAGCTAATGTAAATCCAACCCATTTTAGTTTGGCGGCCAATCAAAATAATACCGAAACATTTGATGCTTTGTCAGCACATGCTGACAAATACTTACAGGAAAATCAGATCATGGAAATTGCCATTCAGAAAAAGAATCCGATTATCGCCAATATCTGTGTAGAGCACGGAGCATCCGCAGACAAAGGACTGGATTTAGGGATTGAAACAAAAAATACGCAATTAATTACGACCTCTCTTTCGAAAGGCGCGGATGCAAAAAAGGCAATCAAATTCGCAATCGATTCAAAAAACACTTCCTTATTAGATCTTTGTTTAACATTAAAGAAAGACACGAAGGATTACGCCATGGATTATGCCGCAACAAAAAAAGACTCGGTATCCATGGATGTTTGTTTGAAATACGGAGGTAGTATCAACAAAGTATTCCCAAAGCTTGTGGAGTCCAATGACATGAAACTGATTCAATATGGACTAAACAGAAATGCAGATGCTAGCCTTGGATTG
>JAUICI010000009.1 GCA_030427935.1 Bacteroidia bacterium
ACGGTCGGACGCAGTTCTCCCGATTTCTCGGGACCGCTACCAAGTAAAGCCGGTGAGAAATCATCGGCTTTTTTTATGCCTATTTCTTTTTTGAATTCTAGCTTAAGCATTTAGTTGACCTGTTAAATGTTCTTAAGAAAAGTAATCTCCTCAACTCTTATTCTGTCTATTTTAGGTAAATTTGAAGCATGAAATATCTTGTTTTTTTTATTTCCTTAATTTCTTTATTTGCTTGTTCAACTTCTAGTAAAGAGGAGTCTGAAGAGCTTGTTAAAGATGATCCAAAGTCAGACTTAATGCTGAATGATACCTTGTGCGACTGCACAGCATTAGATTTGGATCGAGAGAAAAATACAATTCATTTATCTGGAATAGATGAGCCTTATACCGGCTGGTGTATTTTGTATCGAAGAGGTGGGAAAGTAGAATCTAAAAGACAATATGCAAATGGGATGCTGAATGGTAGTTTTTTGTCTTATCATCCAAATGGCGAGTTAGCTAGTTCAATTCCACACAAAAATAATCGATATGATGGTTGGTATATCAAACTAAACCCTGAGGGAGATACAATCTATAAACGGTTTTATGTTAACGGTGCGGCGAAAGATTTAGACTCACTCAAGTGAAGCCGATAACTCCTCCCATTCATTCATTTTCGATTCCAGACTAGATTCCAATTCATTGATTTTTTGATCTAGTTCATTCAGTTTCTCGACATTGCTCACGTTTTCTTCTAAATAAAGTTGTCCTCTTAATTCTTCGATTTCTGATTCTAATTTATCTATGGATTGTTCGAGATTTCTAACTTTATTTTTAACTTTTTTCTGATCCTTACTGTCAGACTTCTTTACTTCTTGAACTGCTGGTTTCGACTCTTTGGAACTTGGTTGATTATTGCTTAAATACTCCTGACTCTTCGATGCCAAAAACTCCTTAATTCCAGAATAATGCACTTTTATTTTACCATCTGTAATTTCCCAAATTTCATCAAAGAGACCATCTAAAAATTCTCTATCGTGGGACACAACAATAAAAGTTCCCTCATAATTTTTTAAAGCATCCTTTAAAACGTTCTTACTCTGAATATCCAAATGATTCGTTGGCTCATCGAGTATCAACAAGTTTGAATCTGAAAACAGCAATTTACACAGTCCCAATCGCGTTTTTTCACCACCTGATAAAACGGATACTTTTTTGTCAATATCATCTCCACTAAATAGAAAAGCTCCTAATAAGGAACGGATATCTTTTCTTTTTTCTCCAACCGCTATTTGATCGATTGTTTCAAAAACAGAATCAGATGGATTTAATGCTTTACTTGCATCCTGAGCAAAATATCCGATTTCCACATTATGCCCTAACTCGATACTTCCATTATAATCTGTTTCGCCCATTAAGGACTTGATCAATGTAGATTTTCCGGTACCGTTTGCCCCTAAAAGAGCAATTTTTTGTCCACGAGTTAGAATAAACTCTAAATCTTTTAGAATTGTATTCTCACCATACTTTTTGGATTTGATATCCACTTCAAGAACTTTCTTTCCTGAAACCTTATTGATTGGAAACTGAATATTGGCTTTTCTGATTTCATCCGATTCTACTTCGATTCTTTCGGTTTTCTCCAATTTCTTGATCAAAGATTGCGCAAAAGCTGCTTTATTCTTCTTTGCTCTAAACTTATTAATAAGCTCTTCGGTATGCTTGATTTCTTTATCTTGATTCTTTTTTTGAGCCGTTAAGTTGGCTAATTCCTCTTCACGTACCACTTTATATTTCGTATATGGAAAAGGATAATCTTTTACTTTAGAATTGATAATCTCAACGGTTCGATTGGTCACATTATCCAAAAACAAGCGATCGTGTGAGATTAGTATTAAAATTCCACTAAACGTTTTTAAGTAATCTTCCAACCACTGAATCGTAACAATATCTAAATGGTTCGTAGGCTCATCCAACAATAAGATGTCCGGATTATTGATCAAGATTCTTGCCAATTCGGCTCTCATTTTCCAGCCACCAGACAGTTCATCTATGACCTTATGAAAATCTTCCTCTCTAAATCCAAGACCGTATAAAGTTTTTTCTATTTCTTTCTCCCAAGAGTCAAAGCCCAGGTGATTCAATTGTTCATGCGCATCGCTCAAATCTTCAAGCAGCTTTGAATAGGATACTGATTCGTAATCCGTTCTTTGCTCCAGTTGTTTATTGATGGACTCAATGGTATCGGTAAAGTAATTCAGCTTTTCATTTGAACCTTTAATAAATTCAAATACCGTCTTTGAGGAGTGAATATCGATTTCTTGACTTAAAAAGCCGATACTGCTTCCTTTTCCAATATGTACTTTCCCTTCAGTTGGATTTGCTTTTCCTGAAAGTAATTTTAGAAAGGTAGATTTTCCAGCACCGTTCTTCCCCACTAATCCAACTTTGTCGCCAGGTTTAATCTGCAAAGAAACCTCTTTATAAAGAAATCCCTGAGGCAGATGCAGACTCATATTCTCGATAATTACCATAAGGCAAAAATAAAAAAAGGGTCTCAAATGAGACCCTTTCTAAGTATTGTTTCTGGAATCTTATAGACTCCAAACGTCATGTTCAATCATTCTAATCTCATTGGTAATCTTCTCAGACTCCAAAAGAGCATCTACACCAACTCTGTAAGAATCGATCTTTCTATCGTAAACGTTAGAAGATCTATAGATCACAGAATTAAATTGTCTCTTCCAGAACAAGTCATCGTATGAAAACCATCTGGAGTCATTTTGGTCATTATAAACGTAGTAGTTTTGAAAAACGTACCTACACTCTGGGAAATACAACCAAAACAATTCGTTATAACCTTGTATTTGACCAGACTTCGATTTCTTATGAGTTACAGGAGCAATTCCAATAATTCTCACATCCATCACCGATCTTTCTTTGTCAAAAAACCAATCTTCCTTCAATCGATATTGAACAATATCCTGTGATTGCCAAAAATTATATGGACAAGGCATAGTTACTACTTCTTGATCACCATTAGCATTAGTTCTTACTGAGTCTTCCCCCCACTGATCAGTATATGGAATTGGATCACACAATTCCTCTTCTCCAATGAACGATGATAATCTTTCTCCGAAGAAAAGAGAATCAGTAACTGTTTTACCAGGAGGAGGCACGACAGGGTATTTGAACGAATCTCCATCCTTAATAGTAAACTGAACAGGATGTTCCGGAGAATAAACTGTCAAGTTCCCATTAATAATATTGGACAGGATCACTGTCCACAGGGACCATCTTCTCTGATGTTTAATCCAATCATAACTATACTTATCATCAGCAATGATCTTATCCAAAGGATAATACATCGAATGATTAATCTTCTCTCTTAAATCAATATATCTCCACACTCTCTTACTCCAAACTGCGTCCGCTTCTCTTACGTGTTCCCACGGGATTAACTTCTTCGTTGGAATATGCTCAGGAACATAGACTCCATCCAAAACACCAGGCGCTGGATTCGGAACTGGTCCAAGCATTTCTCCATTATTGACTCCACCTTGGGATAAAGCGAAGTTAAAACTCAACACACATAAAGATAAAGTGACTTTTGAAAGAAAATTTCTCATGACTTATCTTTTAAATTATTAATTATTGTACTGTAATTGTAGACATTAAAGGTTTAATCAATCCACTAGGATATCTTACCCATGCTTTTACCGCCACAACACCTCCTTTAGGACATGCACTAACCAATCTTGAAGCTTGAGAAGCATTTGCACCAGATCCTTTTACTGGAGCTCTAGCACCTTCAACTCTAACTTCCCATCTCGTAATAGTAAAAGTAGCTTTCAAAGGTATAGATTCATCGTATCTTGCAAAAAGCCTAGAAATACCAGCTCTCAACTCATTTTTAGATGCTGATTGACCATTTGTTTTCTTACCAACATAAATACTCGGAGAAGGCATCTGTCTTACATCAAAATCAAATTTACCAAGAGCTGCCGACGATCCATCTGGTGCAATCCCCGTAATCGAGATCGAAGCTTTTCTCACCCCTTTCGAAGGTGAAGCAATCCACTCTTTACCAGATCTCTTAATAGATCCACCAGACATACTCAATCTATAATCGGTATAACCTGTTACCGCTCCAATCACTTTATTTTGATATCCTCTATACAATGTAAACATTTCTGGAAGTGAAACTACACCAGATGGAGATCCAACCGTGTATGGGAACTTCCAATCCAATGGTTGAAGAGACCCATCTTTTTTCTTCACTTTCAAAACACCTTTCAATGTATCTGAAGCAGCCGCTCTAAATCTTAGGTATCCCTTACCTTCTTTTACATCTTTCACTTCTTTATCCGCTCCTTCTTCTTGGTATGTTACGATTGGCTGATTGTAAGAATCGTAAGCAGCCATAAAGACTTGTACTTCAACACTATCACCAGCGTTATAGTAGTTTGAAGGCGA
Organism: Bacteroidia bacterium; assembly: GCA_030427935.1. Classification (GTDB taxonomy): domain Bacteria; phylum Bacteroidota; class Bacteroidia; order Flavobacteriales_D; family Crocinitomicaceae; genus JAGQYP01. Next base: position 4,456 of record JAUICI010000009.1, read on the forward strand.
ATAAGCTAAAGCCTGTACTTTGTTGAAAGAATAATCCGACCCACCTACTTTAGTTCTAATATGAGCTAAAGCATTTGATTCAGCTGTTCTGATATCTTGCTCTAAAGAAGATAATTGTGCAAGTGCTGCTACAACTGGAGCATGGTCAAACGTTCTACCCACCCAGTGGATATCTTTGTTTTCACCTCCATGTGTATCTGCCAACTCAACCTTAGTTAACTGAAGGTATATTGCCTTAATCACTGCTTGATCTTCTTTGTTAACTGTACTCAACATATCTTCAGACCATTCTCCTTCTCCTGGAAGTTTAGAAGCGTCCAATGTATTCTTTTTGTATGTTGCCAACTCTGTAACAAGATTATCTCTATATGCTTTCAAAGACTCCCACAATTCCATCCCTCTTGCTCCTGAATCTGGTGCTTTGATGTCTCCACCAGCTCCAATCATTACAAGCATCGGAATATCGTAGTTATCCTTTGCATCAATTGCTGCACAGTCGTAAACCACATTACCAGCTTCGTCTTCTAATTTCACTTTTGAAATATCCGAACCTACCTTTTCAATCAACTCATCCTTAATAGCATGAATCAATTCAATTTGAGTAGCTGTGATTTCTCTAATTTTTGCAGCCTTATCCAGCCATCCTTGAGCAGCTTCTGCTCTGGCTGTTTCTCCTTTACTTTCTGCGTCAGTTTTCACTAACTCCAAATCCGCGTAAGCTTCATTTCCTCTAGCCATAATAGATCTTGTACCCGCCTGGATGTTGTTATCCATAGATACAAAGGCTTCAAGAATAGATTTGGATACGTTCAATGCTAGAAGAGCGGTAAGTACTAGGTACATCATACCGATCATCTTCTGTCTCGGGGTTTCTTTTCCTCCTGCCATATTGAATTAATTTTTTTAGTTAATAAATTTTCATTGTATTAATTCACAATATCCAATTAGTAACACTACTAATTAATCTCTAGATATTGTCATGGCTTTAAGCATGTTTCCGTATACTGAGTTAAGATCCGTAAGGTTCTTAGTCAACATAGCCATATTCTCTTTGTAAAGTTTTGTATCCTCAACTGAATCAGAAAGATTCTGCATCATTTCAGTAACCTGAGACTGGAATTTCTCAGTTGTCTCAAGGTGTTGAGATGATCCTTTCAATTGAAGCTCATAAACATTATTAAGAGCAGCTAAGTTTTTAGATACTTTTTGCATTTGCTCACCGAATGAAGCTCCTTCTTCAGTAGTTGAAGTCAACCCTGTAAGAGATTCTGAAGCTCTTTCGTATGATTCTGTCAATTTCGATACTTTATCAGAAGCTCCTTCCAAAGCAGAAACATAAGAATCTGTTGCAGCAGCTGCACCAGAAACTGCTTTCAACTGAGATGCATTTTCACCAAGAGATCTCATTCCATCTCCTAATCTTTCTAACAACTCAGAATCAATATTCGCTTCTTGTAATTTTTCATCTAATAATTCAGTGATTCCAGAACCACCTCCAGCTCCACCTCTTCCTCTTGAAGTGATTTCTGGTAATTCATCATGATCCATATCATCGTGACCTAAAGCCAACTCTGGGTAAACCAAAGTCCAGTCTGGATCTTCGTGAATTGGTTCGAATGCCGAGAAAACGAAGATTAACGCCTCCGTTGATAGTCCGATTACAAGCATCGCACCTGCACCCGGCCAGTGCATAATTTTAAACATCGCTCCTACAATTACAACTGCTGCACCGAATCCGTACAACTTCGCCATAAACTGTTTCCATCTTTTACTTCCTGGTTTCATAGTATTCCTTGCTTTTTTAGTTTAACAATTTAATTAACTGATTTTTATTTTGGTTTAAATATATACTTAATAAAGTCTTAGTTCAACTGGATATCTGATTTGATCTCTTCACCACCTTCTTTTGAGAAATCTCTTCCTCCTCTTCCAAGGTGTGTCATCACACATCTAAACCCGATATAACACTTCGCAGTATCTCTGTACTCGTAAGTTCTTGTTCCAGTCTGAAGGTAATATCCAACATCCTTCCATGAACCACCTCTAATTACTTTTCTTTTCATTGATGGCGGATCCCAGTCCATTGCATAATATCTGTATTCCGTATTCAAGTCATGAGAAAATTCATAAACCGACTCATCGTAAGTTGTTTCTGTCCACTCAGCTGCATTTCCAGCCATACAATATAGACCCCAACCATTCGGGTTGTATGAATACGCTTTCACTGTATGGAAACCACCATCATCGAAGTATCTACCTCTCATTGGCTTAAAGTTTCCAAGGAAACATCCTGAAGAGTTTCTGATATAAGGTCCACCCCATGGATAAGGAGACAATTCTAAGTCACCTCTAGCTCCTCTTTCCCATTCAGCTTCTGTTGGAAGTCTGAAATCGTTTACAAATAGATCTCCATTTTGGATCAACCAAACATTTAACAACTGTGTTCTCCATACACAAAATGCTTTAGCCTGTACCCAAGTTACACCAACTACAGGGTAGTTATCATAAGCTGGATGCCAGAAATACATATTTGTCATTGGATCATTGAAAGAGTAAGTAAAGTCTCTTACCCAACACAATGTATCTGGATACACATTGATTTCTTCCTGGATGATAAATCTAGATCTATCCTTGTGTCCTCTAATTGCATTGTTCTGACCTTTCTTGTTGAAGTATCCCATGTCTTTTTCCATACCATCATCTTTCTCAGTAAATGGATGTGGAGGATTCTTCAATGTACGGTGAGTTTTGTTTACTTTCTTCTGCTTATTATTGTATCCATCTCTAATAATGTGATATCTACCTCTTTTAGCAGCTTCAACTAAATCAATCCACTCATACTTAAAGATCAACTTTCTAGTATCAATTTCTCTTCTTTTATAAAATCTTTCGTAGTCTGGAAGGTACATATCCGTCAAGTATGGCATTAAATCTCTGTCGCCATAATCCAACTTTTGTCTCCAGTTAAACCCGAACATCTCTCTATTCTCCAACTTCATTGTCGGATCGTAGTCCACCCAGGCAACGTTCGCTTCATCAAACCACTCATCTCTGTAATCCAACCATTCAGCTTGCGTTTCCGCATCCAATGGCTCTGGAGTTGCAGTACCAGGGTTTGCATCGTTAACGTCATAAATCAATTCTCTTGCAATGGAGTCTCTCACCCAAAACACGAATTGTCTATACTCGTTATTCGTAATCTCAGTCTGATCCATATAGAAAGCCTGAACAGAAACCGTCTTCGATCTTGTCTGATGCAAGAACGGCACATCCTGATCACTCTGACCCATATTGAATCCACCAGAAGGAATATAAAGCATCCCTAAAGGTATCTCTGGAATATAAGGAGCTCTACCTTGAACCCCAATTAAGTGCCCACTTGGTCCACTACACGACACAATAAATAATCCACTTAATAAAATAATCACCAAACTTTTCATACTACCTCGTTTTAAAATCAGATCACCTTTCACACACAATGATTACGGATTAATATAACGCTTAAAACTTTTTTTGGTTACAATACAATTAATTTCGACTTACAACCATCTTGGATTTCTCGTTGGCTCAACTGGCTTCGGAGGTTTAATCCAACAGAATTTCAACATAATTTCATGCGAACCTTTACTATAGGTTGCAATCGTACTATTTGTTGTAATATCATAAGAGTATCCTATATCAATAGCCATATTACTGCCAATAGGTTGCTTCCAACCAACAAGAATACCTAAAGACTCAGGAATTCTATATCCAAGTCCGAATCTCAATTTCTTTTTCCAATAAGCCAATGCATTGATATTTACAGATGTTTTAACAAAATCAGTTTGAACAATCACATTAGGCTCTACTGCCCATCCTGAAGATCCAAAATTAATCATGTAACCACCCATCACAACAAAGTGCATTGAGTTTTTATAATTGATGTTCTTCAACTGCAAACCAGTAAGGTGTGTAGTTGAAATCCCAACCCAATAATCATTATTCCCTTGCTTACCAGAAAACATCACACCTAAATTCATATCGAAAGTAGTTGCTGACGTCTTTTCACCACTAGGACCTAAAGAAGGGTCGTTCTGAGGTGGCGCACCGGATGGTGTGATCCATTCAGGTGTAAACCCAACATTGATCATCCCTAAACCTGCACCGAAACTCAAAATACCACCAATTCCTCTTAATGGTAAATGATATGCATAATTCAAATAAAACTTATTGGTTCTTTGAAAACCAATAGCGTCGTGTGCAAAAGTTACACCGATACCTGAATTGAAATTTGCGAAATTTCCTTCTGCATTGAATACAAAAGAATTCGGAGCACCGATAAATTTGTCCCATTGATTTCTATAAATCAAAGTTCCACAATATCCAGGTTTAACTCCAGTTGCCGCAGGGTTAAAACTCATCTTATCATAGATAAAATGTGTCAATGCTCTATCCTGCTGCCCGATTACAGTGGCTGTACCCAACAAGAAAACCGAACTAATCGTAAGTAATATTTTCCTCATACCTAGGTTAAAATTATACTATTAAAAAATTACCCAGACGAGTGGGTATTTTATCCAATAGGTCGCTAAAATAGATTAAATATTTATAAAAAGGAAATTTTTTATTCATTTATTTAATCCTTATCAACAGAGCCTTGTTTAAAATACATCTCGCCCATTTTCCGGTAAACGAAAGTCATTCAAAAAAGTTACAAATTCAGATTTTTTTTTCATTTCATCAAATGAGTTTTCTATAAGTCTTCCACCACAAATCAGGTAATTCATTCTGTGCAGCTTTCTCATAGTCCTCATAATCACAGGGAATCAAATAATGTCTTTCAAATTTGATTCCTTTTTCCGGAGGATAAGGCACTTCCAACCACCATCTTTCGGTTTTATCACTTTTATAGAAAACGATATCATCCTTCATGTCTTGAATAGAAACCGTGAACTTGCTATACATTCTTTTACTACCAATTGGATAATCTTTCTTCCTCAAAGCATAACCCTCCATAAAATACCACACCATCTGCGCTATCAAGGCTGCTTCATTCATACGATTATCATTGGCAGGTGCATATCCGAAAATGGAAAAAGCACTCACCTTATCGGCATAACCTGCATATCTCGACAATCGACAAACCTCATCCGAGGAAATCCCATTTGGAGAATAATCGAGATTTTGATAGTCCGAATATTTCATTGCATCCAAATCGATATTAAACAAATCGGAATTTCGGATTATGGGCTCTGCTTTTTTCGTGTCAGATTTAAACTCCCCTAACCTTAATATATCAAAATACAATCGATCAAATAAATCAAGCTCTTCTCTTTTCAAAAAATGAGTTTGTGTTCCGATACAACTATAATTAAAAAGGTGTCCGGGTTGATGCATTAATAAATGACTCAAAAATCCTTTATGATTAATTGACTCAGAGGGATTCCCTAAATCTATCTTTGGGTCGACCGTACAGATATTGATTATTTGTTCCGTAGCTTCATAAGCTTGATAAAGGGGGATTAATAAATCGTGCTGACCACCAATTACAATTGGTATCGCTTGTTGCTTGAGTATTTCGGAAACAGCCGACCTCAAGGCATAATTTGTATCCTCTATCGTTTCTCCTGGACTTAAGATTCCTATATCCAATACTTCAGCACTTAGCTCATTGTCTGATAATTCCGAAAGCGATCTACGGAAATTCATGTATTCCACTGAACCTTCGACCGAAACATGCGTGTTTCTGAACTCCGGAACGGAAAAGATCACGATATCATTTGGATTAATATCTGGGAAATAATTTACTGTATGGACATGCATGCGATGTCCTAGGAAGCCTTTTTTGATCTCCTTGGCGTAATTTTCAACGGGACTAAAATAGATCGAAATATCGTTCATAGAACAGAAATTGGTTCTAGAACAAATATACTTTTAGCAAAGATTCAAAAGAAAAGCAGTTGCAAATGTTAATAATAAGAACGTGTTAACAACTCTTATTTTTTTCTAGCCTTTCTTTTTGGTTTTGGTTGATTCTTTGAAATTTCGACACATTCCTCATAAGAGAGGTTTGCAGGCTCTACATCTTTTGGTAACTTAAAGTTCTTTCTTCCAATTTTCAGATAAGCTCCATATCGACCATTTAGTAACTGCATGGTTTCATCTTCAGGAAATGTCTTGATGATTCGGTTCGCATCTTCCTTAATCTTTTCTTGCATGATCTCAATGGCTCTTGCGAGACTAACTGAACCGGGATCTTCTTCTTTTGGAATGGAAGCGAATTTCCCATCATACTGAACATAAGGTCCATACTTCCCGATATTCACTTTTATTTCTTTTCCTTCGTGATCTCCCAAAATTCTAGGGAAAGAAAATAAGTCTAGTGCTTCTTCTAGTGTAATTGTTGAAATACTTTGTCCTGCTCTTAAAGAGGCAAATCGCGGTTTTTCTTCATCATCCTGCTTTCCAATTTGGATCATTGGACCAAATCTTCCGATTCTAGCTATAATAGGTTTACCGCTTTCGGGATCTACTCCGATTTCTCGCTCACCAGTTGCTCTATCTGAGTTTTCAAGGGTATCTTCAACGTTTTCATGGAATGGTGTGTAGAATTTCTTGATCATCTCCGTCCATTGCATCATCCCTTTTGCGATATCATCAAATTCTTTTTCTACTTGGGCAGTAAAATCATAATTCATGATGTCTTTAAAGTGATCTACAAGAAAATCATTAACCACGAATCCAATATCTGTTGGCATTAATTTATTTCTATCAGCTCCATAAACTTCTGTTCGGTCTTGACTTTCAATTTTCCCTTCTGCTAAAATCAAATTGGTTACCATTCTTTCTTTTCCCTCTAGAATTCCTTTCTCAACATAACCTCTTTTCTGGATAGTAGAAATCGTAGGGGCATATGTTGATGGTCTACCAATACCTAATTCTTCTAGCTTTTTCACCAAAGATGCTTCTGAAAAACGATAAGGAGGTCTCGAAAACTTTTGCAAAGCTTCACCTGATAAAAGTTCACATGGATCTCCTTGATTCACTTCAGGTAAAATCGTATCGGAAGAATCTTCATCTTCAAAATCGTGTTTGGATTCTAAATACACTTTCAAGAATCCTTCAAAGGTGATGACTTCACCCTTAGCTTGAAGTGGATCACCAACTTTTCCATTGTCTATTTTGAAAATAGTTCTTTGCAATTTCGCATCGCTCATTTGAGAGGCGACCGTTCTTTTCCATATTAATTCATATAATCTTGATTCATCCGAATCTTCTGGTAAACTGTGTAAAGAAAAATCAGTTGGGCGAATCGCTTCGTGTGCTTCTTGCGCAGAACCTGATTTTGTCTTGTATTTTTTCGGGTTTGAAAATTCCTTACCGTAGGAAGAAATAATTTCATTTTTTGCTTGATCAATTGCTTGGTCGGAAAGATTTACAGAATCTGTTCTCATATAGGTAATACGTCCCGATTCATATAATCTTTGAGCTACCATCATCGTTCTTGAAACAGAATAACCTAATTTCAATGAAGCTTCTTGTTGCAAGGTTGATGTCGTGAAAGGCTGCGCAGGGCTTTTCTTACCTGGTTTTTGTTCTACATTGTCAATCACAAAACCACCTTCTAAACATTTTTCAAGATAAGCTTGTGCCTCTTCCAAAGTTTTCAGATCCGAAGGCAATACCGCTTTCACCTCTACTCCACTAATCGAAAAAATAGCTTTTATTCGGTAAAAAGATTCGGGTTTGAATTCACGAATACTTTTTTCTCTTTCAACAATTAATCTAACGGCAACGGATTGCACTCTTCCTGCCGACAAGGAAGGTTTCACTTTTTTCCAAAGTACTGGCGACAACTCATAACCTACTAATCTATCCAACACCCTTCGTGCTTGCTGTGCATCCACTAAATTCACATCGATCGTGCGCGGATTTTCAATCGCCTTGGAAATCGCAGACTTTGTAATCTCATTAAAGGTGATTCTTTTTACATTATCATCCTTAAGTCCCAACGTTTCTTTTAAATGCCAAGAAATCGCCTCTCCTTCACGGTCCTCATCCGTCGCGAGCCAAACTGTCTCAGCTTCTTTGGATAATTTCTTTAATTCCGAAACGATTTGTTTTTTATCTGAAGAAACCTTGTAATCAGGTTCAAAATTGTTTTCGATATCTACAGAAATACCCTTTGATGAAAGGTCTCGAACGTGACCATAACTGGATTTAACTGTAAAATCTTTACCAAGATAACCTTCTATAGTCTTAGCTTTTGCGGGGGACTCAACGATAACAAGATTTTTTGCCATAATACTTCGCGATGTAAAATTCGCCCCAAAATTATGACAAAAAAAGTTAATTATCCTATTTTTCGGTCTATGTCATTTTGTCAGAACCACATTAATTAGGTAATTTTGCAGGACGAAATTCACGAACTGGAATGAAATCAAATACAGAGTTTAATAAAGAGATAGACGAGAATGTGCAGGGGAATGCAACCATGGTTGAATCCAATGGAACGAATGGCAAGAAATTGTATTTAGAAAGCTATGGATGCCAAATGAACTTTGCGGATAGTGAGATAGTAGCCTCTATCATGTCTGAAAATGGGTACAACACCACAAAAGACGTGGATGAAGCAGATGTTATTCTTTTAAATACGTGCTCGATAAGAGAAAATGCCGAACAAAGAATTCGGAAACGCTTAACCGAGTTCAAAAAGAAAAAAGACAGTAAATCGGAATTAAAGGTCGGTATTTTGGGCTGCATGGCGGAGCGACTAAAATCACAATTGCTTGAGGAGGAAAAATTAGTAGACCTTGTTGTAGGTCCTGATGCCTATAGATCTCTTCCGAGTTTAGTTGAGGAAACAGATGGTGGACAAAAAGCAGTTAACGTTCTTCTATCAAGAGAGGAGACCTATGCAGACATTTCACCAGTGAGATTGGACAAAAATGGGGTTACCTCATTTATTTCGATCATGAGAGGTTGCGATAATATGTGTTCGTTCTGTGTAGTTCCATTTACAAGAGGTCGAGAAAGAAGTAGAGATCCAGAAACTATTGTAAAAGAAGCTCAGGAACTCTTTGATAAAGGCTATAGAGAAGTTACCTTATTAGGTCAAAATGTAGATAGTTACAGATGGAATGTAAACAGTAAGAAAGAAATTATTGATCCCGCAAAACCAACAGTTAATTTTGCTCAATTATTGGAAAAAGTGGCCTTGGTAAACCCCGATTTGAGAATTCGATTCTCCACTTCACACCCTAAGGATTTGACCGATGAAGTTGCTGAAACCATGGCGAAATATGAAAATATCTGCAACTATATTCATCTTCCAGTTCAATCTGGAAATTCGGATGTTTTGAAAAGAATGAATCGTGGTTATACGCGAGAATGGTATTTGGATCGATTGAAAGCTATCAAAGATAGAATCCCAGATTGTGCGATTTCTACTGATATTATCACCGGATTTTGTGGTGAAACAGAAGAAGAGCATCAGGATACGGTTTCCTTAATGAAAGAGGTTGAATATGACTATGCTTATATGTTTGCCTATTCGGAGCGACCAAAAACGCTTGCAGAAAGGAAATTCGAAGACGATGTTCCTGAAGACGTTAAGAAAAGGAGGTTAACAGAGGTGATTGAACTCCAGCAGAAATCAAGTTTAAAGAACAATAAAAAGTATTTGAACAAGGTTTATAAAGTCCTTGTTGAAGGAAAATCGAGAAGATCTGATGAACACATGTTTGGAAGAAATTCCCAGAATGCTGTTTTCGTATTCCCGAAGGGAGATACAAAGGCGGGAGATTATGTAAATGTAAAAGCTCACGACTGCACAGCAGCAACATTATTAGCTGAAATAGTAGACTAAATGGAAATACAATCGGTAAAACAAAGATTTGGGATCATTGGAAATACACCAATGCTCAATCGGGCACTTGAGATTAGTGTTCAAGTTGCGCCAACAGATATTTCAGTATTGGTTACTGGAGAAAGCGGAACTGGAAAAGAAATTATTCCTCAAATCATCCATCAGTTGAGTGCTCGAAAGCACGGTCCGTATATAGCCGTAAACTGCGGAGCGATTCCAGAGGGAACTATAGATTCTGAATTGTTCGGCCATGAAAAGGGGTCATTTACAGGAGCGGCAGGATCTAGAAAAGGTTATTTTGAAGTCGCAGATGGTGGGACTATATTTTTGGATGAAGTAGCAGAATTGCCACTTCAAACTCAGGTAAGACTTCTGAGAGTATTAGAAACTGGTGAATTTATTCGTGTTGGTTCATCCAAAGTAATAAAGACCAATGTGCGTGTTGTTGCAGCGACCAATGAAAACATGCAAATCGCCATAAAAAAAGGCAAGTTTCGAGAAGATTTATTTTATCGATTGAGCACCGTTCCAATTCAGCTTCCTCCTTTGAGAGATCGAAAAGACGATGTGCATTTGTTGTTTCGAAAATTTGCTTCTGATTTCGCAGAAAAATATCGAATGCCAGCGATCAAACTTGAACCAGAAGCGGTTGAAGCCTTGATTAATTACAATTGGCCTGGTAATGTTAGACAGTTAAAAAACATTACAGAACACATTTCCATTGTGGAGCAAAACCGATTATTGGATGCCCACACTTTGCTTTCTTACTTACCTCCCATTCAATCCAATTTGCCTCAGGTTGTAAATTCTGAAAGCAAAAGTGACTTTTCTGAGCGAGAGATCCTTTATAAGGTATTATTCGACATGAAAAATGATTTGAATGATTTGAAGTCATTAGTCATGGATTTAATGAAAAATGGAGGGGATATTGAGATCAATGAAGAGCGAGCGAATCTGATTAATAAAATATATTCAGACGCAGGAACAAGTTCGAAGTTATTACCTCCTGCTTCTTCTGAAAGTGGAGCTTATGTTCACCCGAAAACCCATGTGTATACTGATGCACCTTCGGAAAGAATTGATGAGCACATTGAAGTAGAGGAATCACTTTCTTTAGAAGATCGGGAGAAAGAATTAATTGCGAAGGCTCTGGAGAAGCATAAAGGGAAAAGAAAGTATGCCGCGCAGGAATTGGGGATATCTGAGCGAACCTTATATAGAAAAATCAAGGAATATAATTTGAAATGAGAGCGCTCCTATCCATACTAATTTTGGCAATCAGTTTTCATTTATTGAATTCTTGTAAAGTCACCTATGGTTTCACCGATGGAACGCCTGCATGTTCGGAGTGTAAAACCTTTTCCGTTGAAATTTTTGAGAATTCGAACCCAAATGCACCTGTAAATTATGGACAAGCATTTACAGAAGATCTAAAAGATGCTTTATTAAATAGGACCAAATACCAATTAGTAACTGAAAACGGCGACCTTCAGTTTGAGGGAAAGATTACAGGTTACGCGATCACCCCTGTTTCCATTCAGAACAATGAAACAGCTGCTCAAAATAGGTTAACGATAAGTATTAATGTGATCCATAAAAACATTGTTAAGGACAGCTTAAGTTTTAATCAAACTTTTAGAAGATTTGCAGATTATCCTTCTGATCAGGATATCAATTCAGTACAAACTGTACTTTTACAGGAAATCAACGAACAAATTACGCAGGACATACTAAATAAATTGAACTCCAACTGGTAAATGAATTTAGATAAGATCATAGCAGTTATTGAAAACCAGCTTAAAGTGGATGAAACTGTTTTGGAGCAGGCAAAAAAATTGCATGAGAAATTTCCTTTTACCTCTATTTTTCCAATGATCATCTTAAAGGGACTGAAAGACGGAAAAAACATTCATTTTGAAGGTGAGCTAAAAAAACTTGCCATTCAAGTAAATGACCGAGCGGTATTGGAGCGGTATATTGAAAGTATTGGCAAAGAACAGGAAGGTGGAATCACTTCAAAAGAAGCGCCTACGGTAGAAATCGAAGTTCAAAAAGAAGACGAACCGATTATTGAAGCAAAAGCTCCTAAGACAGAGCAAGTGGATAATAAAGAAATCGATGAGCCTGTTGAACCAAAATTAGAGATCATTCCTCCGGCAGAAGAAAAGAAACCAGAGCCCGAACCCCAAAAAGAGGAAGCTCAGTTGATTGAAAAGACAACCACTCCTCCATCGGCCAAGAAAAAAGAAGAGAAAGAAGAAGAGGAATTAAGCTCAGAATTGAGTCCGGAAACTTTAGCAATAATCGCAGAAATCAACAAGAAGTATGGAGTTGAAACAACTATCGATAATGATGAAGAGCAAGAAGTAGTTGAAGAAGAGGAGGAAATTGTTGAAAAGGAAGTAGAGGAAAAGCCCATTAGGAAAGAGGAACCTGAAATTATTCAGGAAAATATTGATGAAATTGCTGAGGTAGATAATCAAGAAAACGAAACTGAAAAGATTGAGGAAGTTCAGGAAGATGAAGAAGAGATCATCGAATTCAGTTTGGAAGAAAGTCTGAAACCTTCAAGAGAAAAGCCAAAGAAAAAATCTGAAAAGAAGAAAAAGAAAGCTAAAAAATTAGCTTCTGAGAAAAAGTCCAAAAAGAAGAAGGACAAGGAACTTATAGAATCTAAGCTAAAAGAACAGAAAGCTGATTCTCCTTTCAAGTTTAAGGAATTTGAGGGTGAAGATTCCGAATATTATCATTTGGAAATCGATTTTTCAGATTTAGAACCGATCGCCTATGAAGATCAAGAATCAGAGGAGGATTTACCCGAAGAGACCTTTATAGAGATTCCTAAAAAAGCAGCCAAAAAGAAAAAAGCTCAAAAAATCAGTCCGGAAAAATCGGCTGTAAAAACCGTTGATATAAAGGAAGAACAATCAAAAGAGAAAGATTCAAGTTTTAATAAACCGGTTAAAATTGAAGTCACATCAAAATCTGAACTCACCTTTTTAGATTGGCTGAAGGCGAATAAAACGGAGGAAAAAGAAGTTCGTTCGAAAGAAAAAAGCACTAGATCAGAGAAGAGCGAAAAGATTATAGACAAATTTATTGAGGACGAACCTAGTATTTCTCAGGGCAAGAGTGAGTTTTTCTCACCAACCAGAAATGCAAAGAAGAGTCTTCAAGACGACATGGAAATTGTATCAGAAACATTGGCTGATTTACACGTTTACCAAGGATCCTATAAAAAGGCGAAGGTTTTGTATCAGAAATTAATTTTGAAATTTCCGGAAAAAAAGAGTTTATTTGCAAAAAAATTGGAGGAAATCTCCGAATTAGAAAAAGAAAATTAATTAGAAAAGATGTTAGGAGTTATTTATACATTCATGGTAATCGCAAGTGTATTGTTGATTGTTGTAATTTTAATGCAGAACCCAAAGGGTGGTGGATTTTCTACTGATTTTGGTTCAGCATCGCAATTGGGTGGAGTTAGAAGAGCATCAGACTTTTTAGAGAAGGCAACTTGGTCATTGGCAATCTTTATTGTGTTTTTAGCTTTGATCTCGCCAATTTGGCTACCAACTACAGGAGAAATTCAAGAAACTGAGACAGAGGGTGGTGCTGCACCAACACAACAAACTGCTCCTCCTGCAGGTCAAATTCCTCCGGGAAAATAATCAAAGAAAGATATTCAATAAAAAATGTCAGTCTGTCATAGAACTGACATTTTTTTTGCTCCAAACTTTCGTTTTTATGCCATAATTACAAGGAAATTTCGATGGCATAGAATTCGTAGAAGTAGAATCTGTAAAAATGTTTAACAATAAAACGAAATAAAAATGTCAGTAAAATTCAAACCTTTAGCAGATCGAGTTCTTATTGAACCAGCACCAGCTGAAGAAAAAACAGCAAGTGGAATCATCATTCCAGACACTGCAAAAGAAAAGCCTTTAGAAGGAACTGTTGTTGCAGCGGGACCAGGAAAGAAAGATGAGCCAATGTCTGTTAAGACTGGTGATAAAGTAATTTATGGTCAGTATTCTGGTACAGAGATCAAGTTGGATGGAACAAAATATCTGATCATGAGAGAATCGGATGTTTACGGAATTTTATAATCATAAAAAATTAGACGAAAATGGCAAAACAAATTCATTTTGATGTAGATGCTAGAGATAAACTAAAAGCAGGAGTTGATACACTAGCGAATGCAGTAAAAGTTACCTTAGGTCCAAAAGGAAGAAATGTAATTCTTGAGAAAAAATTTGGATCTCCTCATGTTACAAAAGATGGTGTTTCCGTAGCGAAAGAAATCGAATTGGCAGATGAGATTGAGAATATTGGAGCACAAATGGTTAAAGAAGTTGCTTCTAAAACGGCTGATATTGCTGGTGACGGAACAACTACTGCGACAGTATTGGCACAAGCGATTGTAACAGCTGGATTAAAAAACGTAGCTGCTGGAGCAAATCCAATGGATTTAAAAAGAGGAATTGACAAGGCGGTAGAAGTTGTAGTGAAAGAACTTCAAAAATTATCTCAGGAAGTTGGATCGGACAATGAGAAGATCAAGCAAGTTGCTACAATTTCAGCTAACAATGACGAGACGATTGGAGCTCTTATTGCGGATGCCATGAAAGTTGTAGGAAATGATGGAGTAATCACTGTTGAAGAAGCAAAAGGAACTGAAACAGAAGTAAAAACTGTAGAAGGAATGCAATTTGACAGAGGGTATCTTTCACCTTATTTTGTGACAGATACTGAAAAAATGATTGCAGAATTGGAGAATCCTCAAATTTTGATTTATGACAAAAAGATCTCAAACATGAAGGATTTACTTCCAGTTCTTGAGCCGGTTGCACAAGCAGGAAAACCATTATTGATTATTGCTGAAGATGTGGAGAGTGAAGCATTAGCAACATTGGTAGTGAATAGAATCAGAGGTTCACTTAAAATTGCTGCTGTGAAAGCTCCAGGATTTGGAGACCGAAGAAAAGCCATGTTGGAAGACATCGCAATTCTTACTGGAGGAACAGTGATATCAGAAGAAAGAGGGCTTTCTCTTGAAACAGCTACTCTAGACATGTTAGGTACAGCCGAAAAAGTTGAAATTGACAAAGACAATACTACAGTTATCAACGGAGCAGGAGACAAAGCTGCTATTGATGCTCGAGTTGGACAAATCAAAGCTCAGATTGAGTCAACAACTTCGGATTACGATAGAGAAAAGCTTCAAGAAAGACTAGCAAAGTTAGCTGGTGGGGTTGCGGTACTTTATGTTGGTGCAGCTACTGAAGTTGAAATGAAAGAAAAGAAAGACCGAGTTGATGATGCACTTGCTGCAACCAGAGCTGCTGTTGAAGAAGGAATCATTCCTGGTGGAGGAGTTGCTTTAATTAGAGCTGAAGCAGCACTTGAAAAGTTAAAAGGTGCCAACCAGGATGAAGAGACTGGAATCAAGATTATTCATCGAGCAATTGAGGAGCCATTAAGACAAATCATTGCAAATGCTGGTGGAGAAGGAGCAGTTGTTGTTCAAAAGATCAGAGAAGGAAAAGGTGATTTCGGATACAATGCACGAACTGAAGTGTATGAAAACTTATATGCTGCTGGTGTTATTGATCCAACAAAAGTTACTAGAATTGCTATCGAAAACGCAGCATCTATTGCTTCCATGTTGTTGACAACAGAATGCGTGATTGCAGATGAGCCACAAGATGATGCTGGAGCACCAGCAATGGGTGGTGGTATGCCTGGAGGTATGCCTGGAATGATGTAGTTTTTTCTAGACGATCCAAGCTTGCCGCTTAAGCGGGTAGTGCGGAACGGTTATATATCTAAAGCTGTCAGGGTTACTTGGCAGCTTTTTTTATGGTTTATGGTTGTTGAACCCTTGGCGGGTTCCTTGAAGGTTTTTGAAACCTTTTCGGGTTCTTTGTTTTTTTGAACCCTTGGCGGGTTCTTGGGAGGTGTACTCCTTGTTTTGTTAAGGGTTTGTTATTTTGTTGAATCAGATTTGAGGAATTCTTTATCTTTAGATTTCTTGTATTTGTATGAATAATAAAAGGATCAGACTGGTTATTATTATTGGTGTACTCGCTTTGTTTAGTATCATCATTACGCAGATATATTGGATCAATAGAGCAATAGAGATTCAAAATGAGGAGATTGAGGTTGCTAAAAAACAAGACAGTCTGAATTACCAGGAATTTGTTGGAGAGGTTAAAATCTCACTTTCAAACGTTGTGAAGGAATTGCAACGAATGAATAAGGATCAAACGGACTACTACCATCGCGTAAAACAAGTTTCGGACAACTCCTTCACAATTGAAATCAGTGATACATTAAGCCCATACCTCTATTTACTTGAAAGTTTACTCATTCATCAATTTGATAGTCTAGGAATTAAAGAAAGTTTCGCCTACGGTCTTTATGATTGCTTTGCGGACTCCATAGTATTCGGAAATGAAGTTGCCATTCAAAATGACACCATATTGACTCGAGCTTTTGATCCTAGTGAACACTCCATAAATTGGGATAAGGATGGTCATTATTTTGGGGTTATATTCCCCGAATTAAAAAGCATTGCCTTAAGAGAAATTCCTACCGATCCAACTCCTTGGATTTACATATCCATTATCATTTTACTATTGGTTGGATTTTTTACATTTTCGATGCATATCATTCTGAAACAAAAGAAACTTGGAGAAATCAAGAATGACTTTATCAATAATATGACGCATGAGCTAAAAACGCCAATTTCCACTATCTCCTTATCGAGCGAAGCCATGTTGAATCAGGATATATTAAATGATAAGGAGCGTGCGTTGCAATATGCAGGTATTATTTATAAAGAAAATAAGCGACTGGAAAAACAAGTTGAACGCGTATTGAACATCACCAAGCTTGAAAAGAATCAGATTAAGTTAACAAAAGAAGAATTTGATCTTCATGAATTCATACAAGAAGCAAAGGAAAATTTTGAGAGCAATCAACTAAAAGACAAGGGGGAGTTTAAAATAAATTTGAATGCCTCGAATCACATTTTAAAGGTAGACCCCGTGCATATTGGCAATGTTATTTATAACTTAATAGACAACGGAATAAAGTACTCTTCACCTCCATGCAGAATTGAAGTTAGCACACAAGACCATAAAGGCGGCGTGATGATTTCAGTTGAAGACAATGGAATTGGGATGAAAAAAGAGAATTTGAAAAATATTTTTGAAAAATTTTACCGGGTTCCAACTGGAAACGTGCACAATGTTAAAGGATTTGGTCTCGGCCTATTTTACGTGAAAAGAATCATTGAAGAACATGGAGGAAGCATTTCGGTGAAATCCACTCCTGGAAAAGGAAGTAAGTTCTATTTTTATTTACCAAAAGAATGCATATGAATAAGTTGAAGATTTTGCTTGCAGAAGACGATTTGAATCTTGGGTTTGTTGTACAAGATCAATTAAAAATGAATGGATATTCCGTTCATCTAGCAACAGATGGTAAAGAGGGTTTGAAGAAGTTTAATTCTGACACATACCATTTATGCATTTTAGATGTCATGATGCCTGAAAAAGACGGATTCAGCTTAGCTCAAGACATTCGAAAAATAAATAAAGATATTCCGATCTTGTTTTTAACGGCTAAATCTCAAATAGAGGATAAAATCGAAGGTTTTAAAGCTGGTGGAGACGACTATTTAACCAAGCCTTTTAGTGCGGAAGAACTTACTCTAAGAATACGTGCATTGCTGAAGCGAGCAAATATTGAAGTAGAAAAAGATGATGATGTTTTTGATATTGGAGCTTATAAGTTTGATACCAATAACTATCAACTAACACATCCAAATTTCGAGAAAAAATTGACTAAAAAAGAAGCTGATATATTGAAGCTTTTGTGCAAAAACAAAAACAAAGTTTTACCGCGAGATATTGTTTTAAATTCGGTATGGGGTCAGGACGATTATTTTGTAGGAAGATCTTTGGATGTCTTTATCACGAAACTTCGTAAATATTTAAAAGAAGATTCCTCCATTTCGATTTCGAATGTTCATGGGGTAGGATTTAAATTGGAAGTAGAAGCTTAATTAATCCTCCAATTTTACTTTTCTCGGCTTTCGGTACAAATAAAAGAAAGGAGAAGTCTGACCAGCTTCCGAAATCTCCAGTTCCGTTCTTTTTTCAAGTAAATGTGTATAGATTTTGTTAAGTTTTCTAAGTTTCTCCTTATCTAGCTCCTCTCTTGGAATATCTAGCATTTTCTCCATTTCTTTGGCGATGCTATCCATTTTTATCATCACTTGAATTTTCAATTGTTTATGAGGTTGATATAGAATGTAATTCAACTCACTGATTGTCATTTCAATAAAATCTAGAAGTAACTCTTGGCAATCCCTGTCTTCAGTTGCATACAAAAGAAAATTAAAACCGTCATTACCTTCTTTTGTTTCGACAAATACAACCTTATGTTGAATATCAGATAGGTGTTTGTATTTATCTTTTTTGAGACTATCTAGAAGTGCTTTTGAACGGCTATTGATGTATTTGAAGATTCGTTTTGCTCTTTTAGAATCACTCTCTGCAAAGTCAATGGATTCTTTTGATTCAGAGCTAAAGGAAATAGACTTTTGAGTAGAGATAAAAACCGGGTATTCGTATTTCACTTTCCATTCCGGCTCCTTTTCCTTGCTTTCTGAACAAGCGAAGAGCAAAAGCACGGTGAGAATGAATATTAAAAATCTTGTCAAATCAGAGTAAATATTCTTTTTACCAAGCAGCAATCAGATTCTGCTAGCCTTAAAAAACACTAGTCGTTACTTCTGTACCTGCTGAGAATAAAAGCTCTGGCTAAAAACCCAACTCCCATTCCTATTGCACCTCCAGCGAATAAATTATCCACTGCGAACCCGATTCCACCGCCGATAAACATGCAACCGACGAATACAAAATTTCCAATTTGTTCTCCTTGTTTACTCATAATTATTCTGCAGGGACCATTTGAACTACCTGATATACATCTTTACCTCCTTCAGAAATCGGAAGGAAATAAGTATTGTTTACATAAACATATGTTTGTTCTTCTATTTGTTGTTCTTGACCTCCTTCAGGTATGTTTGTCACAATTGCTCCATCCGGTGCCTCAACAACTTTAAAACCATCTTTCACCTCTTCATAAAATACACCACCGTAATAGAGGTATTTTTTTTCATTAAGTTCAACCGTTTCAAAACCATCAGGCATTTCTGTAATGGTAATATTTACAGGAGCTTCCACTACTGTGTATTCGTTATTCTTTTCAACATAATAAACACCTTGATCGTAATAATACTTCTGATTATTCAATTCGATCAAAATAGCTGTTGTGGCCATTGTCGTAAGCACAAATCCGACCGGGTGCCAAGCTGGTCCCCAATAATAGGGTCTGTATGGATGATAATAATAAGGACGATAACCTCTATATCCATTGTAATATCTGTTCGAATGATGCACATTCACGTGAACATTTCTATTGATCGTTACATTATTTCTTTTGACATTATTGATATTGGTTTTATTCCCCACTTTCACATTATTGGTGTTTCCAACCTTGTTCTTCACATTGTTGCCACCATTTGTTGGTCGTTGAATATTACCATTATTAGGTCTTTGAATATTGGTGTTTCTGTTTGGTGTAGATGGATTTGCCGGTTTCACATTTGGCTTGCTATAAGATTTATTTGCCGGCTTTTGGTAAGACTTACTTGGCGTTCTGTTTGGCGCCTTATTAAAACCGCCATTCATTTTGCCTCCTCCACCTCCTGATGGTCTAGAGAAGTTTCGGCCACCGCCTCCACCACCTCGACTAAAGCGTTGTGCATGTGTAATATTTCCTTCAAAAAGAAAGAAAACCGACAATAGAATTACAAAAATGCTTGTTCCTTTCATGATTAAATATTTTTAAGATTAATTTTTTCAGCATGAGTTGGTGCAGAGAACTCAAAGATCGCATCGGGCAATTTTGGATTTAGCTGCCAATTCATGAACATCGACTTGTATTTGGTTTCTTTCGTTTTATTGTGAAAGAACAAACCACCAGGTAAATTCTTCGAATTGTTGATGAAAAGATAAATATCCAAATCAGGATTATTCGCTTTAATTACAGAAAAATTAACTTCTGAAACGGTTGTGTCCCCAATGTAAATGACCGAATCACATAATTGAACCAAATCATCGGTTAGCGATGGACTAAAGAAGTCAGCCCCTGGAAATTTGTAGCCTTTCTCTTCGTTTAATTTTGCAATCATTTCCATTGTGGTTCCAGAAAAAGCAATTGAATCGAAAGTATGATTTAGATAGTTAAAATATTCAAAAGCCTCTCCGTTAAACCATATTGAAAAATCTTTATCTGCAGATACAGCATGCACATGCAACTTATCTGAATCTTTGAAGTAGACATCGTATTGTTTTGTAGGTTGAAAAAGTGAATCTTCCGAAGATTTTTCGGCAGCATGCAATGTAAAAGAACAGGAATTCAACGTTCCAATATTCTGAGACATTCCGTCTAAAATTTCTTCAGCCTTAGCATCCAGAAACATATCTTTCGGAGGAGGAAGATCTTCAGCTTTTTTTTCTTTCTTTTCTTCACCTTCTGAACAAGCGTTTAGAAATAAAGAAAATCCAATAAAGAATACGATTGTTTTTTTCATTGTTTTAAGTGTTTGTTGCACGGATACAAATATAGACATTCCATTGATTTACAATCAGATTTAAATTGATGATTAAGTATTTAAACCAGTATTCGATCCGGTATTAAAAAAATGTGGGGGAAAAAAAAGAGCGACCTAAAGCCGCTCTCTAAAACAAACGAAACGTATAAATTACAGTTTTCCTAATTCTTCTTTTACAAGTCCAGAAATCACCTTGCCATCAGCCTTCCCAGCCAATTCCTTGGATAGCGGTCCCATAACTTTCCCCATATCTTGAGGGCCAGTAGCACCTACTGCGGCAATTTTATTTTGCACTTCAGTTCTTATCTCCTCTTCAGAAAGCATCTTTGGAAGGTAAGCTTCGATGATATCCGCTTGGAATTTTTCATCAGCAGCTAAGTCATCTCTTCCTTGCTCCACATATAGATTATAAGAGTCTATTCTTTGTTTATGTAATTTAAGTACTATCTTTTTTTCAGTTTCTTCTGATACTTCAGAACCAGAACCAGAAGTTGCCTCCAATAATAGTTTAGCTTTGATATCTCTTAATGCGGCTAGTTTTTCTTTCTCCTTTGCCAGCATTGCAGCTTTAATATCTGCATTTATTTTTTCTGTCAAACTCATGCTTAATCTACATTATCGTGAAGGAATGAATTGTTACTTTTCAAACCTGGGTTTTCACCATCTTCACTTTCACCAAGAGTGAATCTTGAGATATTGTTTTCTGAAGAATGTGGTACATCATCCAAGTTTACGTTCTTTCTCACGTAAGCAGGCTCAGACTCTAATTCATCCACTCCATCCGCAGACTTTAGCTTTTCCGTATAGTCCTTGATATTGTTCATTCTTTCAGAAGACTTTGCTTGTTGCTCTTCTGGAGAAAGAACTTGTTTTGTAGGCTGAGTGAAATTCTGAGTTTCCTCTTCTTCATCATCTTCCAGGTAAAACCTTTTCACCTCTTCTTCTTCAGCTTTATTCTCAGCAGGCGCATCCGTTGAATTTATATTCCAATTAAAGGATCCTTGCTCTGTAGCTGAAGGTTCTTCAGTTGCTTGAGGCTCGTCATTTGACTTTAAATAAGGCTCAGCTTCCATTTCTTCCTCTACATTGTTTTCAACTTCCGTTGGTTTAGCCGACCATTCGTTTGAAGTTTGTGGAGCTGGAGCTTCTGCTTTTTGCTCGTCTTCCAGTTTCAATTTTTTCTTCTCTGGAGCTTTTTCGAATCCTGTGATTGGTGAAGATTGGAATCCAGTAGCGATTAAGGTTACGCAAATTCCATCTCCTAGAGACTCGTCTTTACCGTGACCCCAAATTACATCTGCAGTTGAACCTGCTTCATCCTGAATATAATCTGTGATCTCTGCGATCTCATCCATCAAAATTTCTTTTTCACCATATGTGATATTCAAAAGAACATATTTTGCTCCTTCGATGTCGTTATCGTTTAATAATGGAGATGAAAGGGCATTTGAAACAGCTTCATGTGCTCTATTATCTCCTTCCGCAACAGCAGACCCCATGATGGCAACACCGCTATCTCTCATAACTGTGTTTACATCGTTAAAATCCACATTGATTGCTCCAGTAACCGAAATTACTTCTGCAATTCCCTTCGCTGCAGATGTCAATACATTATCCGCTTGTTCGAAAGCATTTCCTAAGGCTAAATTCCCGAACATGTCTCTTAGTCTATCATTATTGATGACTAGTAATGTATCCACTTCATTTCTCAAGTTATCCAAACCTTCTTCGGCTTGAATTCTTCTTTTTCTTCCTTCGAAAGTGAAAGGAACCGTTACGATTCCCACAGTAAGGATGCCCATTTCTTTCGCAATTTTCGCGATTACTGGAGCAGCTCCTGTTCCTGTTCCACCGCCCATTCCGGCAGTGATAAACACCATCTTCGTGTTTTTCGATAAAATATCCTTTACCTCGTCAATATTCTCGACAGCGGCATTTTTCCCAATTTCTGGGATTGATCCTGCTCCTCTTCCTTCAGTTAGACTTGCACCTAATTGAATTTTAATTGGAACCGGACTGGCATCTAAGGCTTGTGCATCTGTGTTACACACTAGAAAATCTACACCTTTGATCCCTTGATTGTACATGTGGTTGACCGCATTGGATCCTCCACCACCAACTCCAATCACTTTAATGATCGAAGATTGATCTTTTGGTAAATCGAATTCTAGACTCATAATTATGTTGTTTGTTTGTTTTGCTATAATTTATTCTTCTTCTCCAGCTTCAAAGAATTCCTTTGATCTGCTGATGATTTTATCAAAGAAACCTGAGCTTCTTTTCTTCGAGTGTTGTTTTACCGAAGTTTCTTTGACAGTTTCTACTTTTTCCGATTTTTCTAAACCTTTAATCACCAATCCAATACCAGTTGCATATTTTGGTGATGTTAGAATATCAAAATTCGCAGTAGCTGCTAAATGCTCATTTGGGTAACCAATTCTCGCATCCATTCCCGTAACATATTCAAACAGTTGTGTGATATGTTTTAGTTGTGAACCACCTCCGGTAACAACGATTCCTCCAATTAGCTTTTTCTCATATCCTGAGTTTTGGATTTCATAGTGCACATGCCCAATGATTTCCTCCATTCTTGCCTGGATGATATTGGCTAAATTTTTAATTGAAATCTCTTTTGGCGCTCTTCCACGAAGACCTGGGATACAAACGATTTCATTATCCTGAGACTCACTTGCAAGAGCAGATCCAAATTTTACTTTAAGCTTCTCCGCTTGCTTCTTCATAATCGTACATCCTTCCTTGATGTCTTCCGTGATTACATTACCTCCAAAAGGAATTACGGCCGAGTGGCGAATGATTCCATCTTGGAAAATTGCAATATCCGTTGTACCACCACCGATATCAACCAATACAACTCCTGCTTCCTTCTCTTCCTCTGACAATACTGATTCTGAAGATGCGATTGGCTCAAGAATGATTTCATCAACTTCTAATCCAGATTTGGTAACACATTTCTGAATGTTTTTGGCAGCAGAAACTTGACCTGTAATAATATGGAAATTTGCTTCCAATCTTACCCCAGACATTCCGAGTGGATCTTTAATTCCTTGCTCTTGATCGACTATGTATTCCTGAGGTAAAACATGAATAATCTCCTCACCTGGTTTCATCACCAGTTGATACATATCCTCGATTAGATTGTCAATATCGATTTGTGAGATCTCATCATCTTCAATATTCTTTCTTGTGTAAATACCTCTGTGTTGAAGTGACCGAATATGCTGCCCGGCAATCCCAACATTCACCACTTTGATATTCAGTTTACCTTCCGTGATATTTTCTTCAGCCAATCTCACAGCCTCTTTTATTGAAGAAACTGTTTTCTCAATATTTGCTACAACACCTCTGGTTACACCGATAGATTCTGTCTGACCAACAGACAAAATTTCAATTTTGCCATGTTCGTTTTTTCTACCAACCAAACAGGCAATTTTTGTAGTTCCTATATCCAACCCAACGACAACTGTATTTTCAGCCATAGTTCTTATTTTTTTGTACAGACGATCTGATCTCTGTACTTGATGTTAATTTTCTCGTATTTGTCCCAACCAGTTTTTGAGATTCCATGCTTGTAAAAAAGCTTTAGTTTCTCAAACTTATCTTCAATGTTTTCGGCATTTCCAAAAATCACTGGTTGTTCACCCAATAGGGTTATCAACTCATAATCTCCCTCGCTATTTAGCTGAATTTGAGTGATCAAGGCAGACAACTCCTCATCCTTACAAACATAGTCTGTAATTTGATAGACTTCATTTAAATATTTTTTATTTATCAATGCTTCATTGTGAATTAAGTCATCATCGATTTCGAAGTCGCTCCGATCGAAATTTCCCGTTACTGGAATAACTCTAGCCGAAAATTTTCTCGAGAGCGGCATCACTTTTTTCTTGGTATCGATATAAAAGCTCTCTCCATTTCGATCAATTATTCGGGCTATTGGTTGTCTTAATTTACATTTGATTTGCCATTGTCCATCCAATCTAAAAAACACCGTAGCACCCTCTATTTCAGGCATATTCAGAATAGCATATTCGATCTTATCAATGTCCAGTTCTTTAAACTTTTGTCCTTCCCAAATCAAGTGCATATTCTTTAGTCGATTCAAGACATCCGCTTGGGTCAGAAAAACCATGTCTTTTGGGGTTTCGACCAGAATATCTGGAGTTTGCATAATTCTTTCCTGACGGTCATTCTTCACAAATCCCATGACTACAATGAGCAAGATGATGAGAAAAGTCCACCCCAATACCGGTATGTATTTTTTGAATTTATTCATTGCCGGATTTTAATTGTTCACTTATCGGTTGCACAAATCGATCGATATCTCCAGCCCCCATTGTTACTAGCACATCGTAATCACCATCTTTCAGAGAATCGAGTACTTGTTCTTTTTCTAAAAGTCTTTTTGGAGCCCTTACCTTTTCCAGCAGTTTCTCACTTGTAATCCCTGGAATTGGCAATTCTCTTGCTGGATAAATTGGCATGACATGACACTCATCAACAACGGATAATTCTTCCGCAAACTCATCCATAAAATCGGCTGTTCGGCTGTATAAATGCGGTTGAAAGATTGAACGAATCTTTTTACCTGGGTAGAGCAATCTCACGGAATCTAAGAAGGCTTTTATTTCTTTAGGATGATGCGCATAATCATCGATATACACCTTAGGTTTTCTTTGGTGGATATCGAATCGTCTCCAGACCCCTTTGAATGTTTTAAATGATTGAAAGATGGAATCTTCTGGGATGTTTAGGAACTTGCACATGGCAAAAACAGCCAGAGCATTTTCCGCATTGTGAATCCCGGGTAAGCCAAGCTCTACACCTCTTATTTTTTGACCATTTAATTTGTCTTTTAAATCAAATAAGAAGGCACCATTTTCATATCTGAATTTGTCTCCATAAAAATCGGCTTCAGGATCTACGATGGAATAGGTAAAATTTCTTCCTTTAAACTCATAGCCCAACTCTTTTTTGATCACACAACATCCAAGTTCATTCGTTAGATCAATATACTCCTGAAATGTTTTTTTGATCGTTTCATCGTTCTGGTAAATATCCAAATGATCTGGATCCGCGGAAGTCAAAATTGAACAAAAAGGGCTTAGCTGTAGAAATGATCGATCGAATTCATCCGCTTCCACCACTGTATATTCCGATTCTTTATTGATAATGATATTCGATTGGTAGTTGGAAGAAATTCCACCTAAAAAAGCATTGCAACCCAAATCTGATTCATGCAATACATGAGCTAGCAGGGTACTTGTTGTGGTTTTACCGTGAGTTCCGGCAACACCTATTCCTTTTGAAGCTTTAGTGATCAAGCCTAAAACTTGAGATCGTTTTAAAACATTGAATTCATTTTTCTGAAAATAAAGAAGTTCAGAAAAATCTTTAGGGATCGCAGGCGTGTAAACAATCAAATCCTTTTTCAAATCAAAACTGCACAGATGTGACAACTCTTGAAACCTCACCTCAATGCCTTCCGAGATTAATTGAGAAGTAATCTCCGATGGTGTTTTATCGTATCCTGAAACCTTAAATCCTTGACTATGAAAATAGCGTGCAAGGGCCGACATACCGATTCCACCGATACCTAAAAAATAGATGCTATTGAAGTTTTTCAATTCCAAATTATACGATCTTCTTTATTTCTTCCAGAATTAGATCAGTTGCATGATCCAACTCCATTGCTTTAATATTTTTTGAAAGTTCTTTTTGTTTGTTTTCGTCCTTTGTCAAACTTAAAATCTCGGCTCCCAGAGCTGATTCCGCCTCCACATCTTTCACCATGATTGCGGCATTATTTTTCGTTAAGGCCAGTGCATTTTTGGTTTGATGATCTTCTGCCACATTTGGAGAAGGAACGAGAATCACTGGTTTTCCGATGATTGTTAATTCTGAAATACTTATGGCTCCTGCTCGACTCACGATATAATCGGCACAAGCATAAGCTTCATCCATATTGTAGATGAAATCGGACAAATAAATATTCGGGTGATCAGGAACTAATTTCTTATAATCTTCGATATAGAATTTCCCGCATTGCCAGATAATCTGAATATCTTCTTTCAGCAAATCCTCTTTTGCGGCGAGGATGCTTTTATTGATTGTTCGTGCACCTAAACTTCCTCCAATAACCAGAAGTGTTTTTTTAGTGGAATCCAGATTGAAAGCCTTGAATCCATTTTCTCTTTTCCCCTCGATGGTCACCACTTCTTTTCTAACCGGGTTTCCTGTCATTACGATCTTATCTGCAGGGAAGAATTTTTCCATTCCTTCATAGGCCACACAAATCTTCTTCACTTTTTTTGCTAGCCATTTATTGGTCTTTCCTGCGAAGGAATTTTGTTCCTGAATTAAAGTTGGAATACCAAGTGAATTTGCTGCTCTCAGCGTTGGTGCCGAAGCATAACCTCCGACTCCAATCACAACATCAGGATCAAATTTTTTGATGATTTTCTTCGCCATGGAAACCGCCTTCATCACCATGAAAGGAAACTTAATTAAGTCTAATGACAGTTTTCTGGATAAGCCTCGAATAGGGAGCCCAATAATTTCATATCCTGCTTTCGGCACTTTCTCCATCTCCATTTTTCCTTCGGCACCAATAAACAAGAACTCAGCATCCGGATATTCTTCTTTTATCCTATTTGCTATTGCAATTGCAGGGAAAATATGTCCCCCAGTTCCTCCACCTGATATAATTACTTTACGCAAGTTCGAGCTCATTTTCGTCAGATTTTACTTTATTGGTTTCTTCTTCTGAAGTTGAATATTTTCTTGAGATACTTAGAATCATTCCTAGAGATACACAAGTCATGACCATGGATGAACCACCCATTCCAAGTAAAGGCATATTTTGACCTGTCACCGGGAAAATTCCAGTACAAACTCCCATGTTTACAATGGCTTGAAACATGAAAATCATTCCAAGCCCGATAATGAGATAGGTTTCCACATATTTGTCCGATTTCATGGCAATTCGAATCATCCTAAAAAACATGATTAGATAAACCATAATAATGACCATAGCCATGAGCGGACCAAATTCTTCTACAAAAACAGCGAAATAGAAATCCGCATAAGCTTCCGCGATATAATGTTTTAGCTCTCCATTTCCAGGTCCTTTCCCAAATAACGGAGCAGATGCAATTGCTTTCCGTGCATTGACGACTTGGGGATTTTCTTTTGCGGTAACATTCGAATCATCGATTCTATTCGCCATTCTATTATACCAAGTATGAGCTCTTGGGAAAATTCCAGCATCTGTGGCAAGCTCTACTGAAATTAACATACCTAAACCGACGACCAGAGCTCCAACCACGGCTAAAATATGCTTGATCCGAGCACCAGCTAGAAATAGAATTCCGGTACAAATAGTAAAGAGCATGGCTGCCGTTGAAAAGTTATCTCGAACGATTAAAACCATGGTAAGAACTATAGGTCCCATTGCTGGCCAGAAGCCTTCTTTAAAGTCTTTGATCTTATTTTTCTTAACCGCCAGAATTTGCGCCAAATAAAGCACCAAGGCAACTTTGGCCAAATCGGAAGTTTGAAAGGTAAATGGCAAAAATGGGATCTTAAGCCATCTTCCGGCATCATTTACTCGTACTCCAAAAAAGAAGGTAAAAATGAGTAAACCGATTGCCAGATAAAATCCGAATTTGGACAATTTTATAAAATACTTCGGGTTGATTCGGTGTACCTGATACATGGCAAACAAGCCTAAAATCAGATAAAAAATATGCTTGAATATGTATTTGATCGGACTTCCTCCTTCCGTTTTAACCAAAACCGGAATAAAGCTGAATACCGTAATAATCGAAACAATCGATAAAAACAGTGTCAGGATCCAGATCACCTTATCACCCTCTAGATATTTTAATAGTTTTTGCACTTTATGCGCACACTTGTTTTACAATATTTCTGAATTCCTCTCCTCTTTCTTTCAAGGACATTTCCGATTTATTCGCTGGAGCGTAAATCACGTAGGTATTCTCCTCTAAATTCTCCCAAGCAAACTCTACAGCTTCCTTCAGAGAACTCTTGTTGACAGCACCCTTACCCAATGAGTGAAAAGGGTTTTCCTCTCCAACATTGATGATCCAGTCCAAGCGATTCAGTATTGGACCTAAAATTCCATGAAAGTTTATTTCTGAATAATCCATTTCCGTTATCCAGATCATTCGTTCTTTGACCGCCGAAATGGCTTCCAAAGCAGACTCCACATCCATTGACCCAGCATTGTTCAGGACTACTTTCCCATCCTTATCCCACACCACTTCTAGTTGGTTAGGAACATTTCGGAAATTGGAAAGTTGACTCTGACGCGTCTGAATCAGTTGTTCGTATTCTTTTGTTTCAAATTTCTTTTCCATAGTTCAATTTAAAGAGCTCTAACAGCTGCCTTAAACTGGTTACCACGGTCTTCAAAATTTTCAAAAAGATCAAAACTTGCACATGCTGGAGAAAGAAGAACTGTTTCCCCTTTTTCCGCTATTTGGTAACCATAAGCAACAGCCTCAGTAGCTGATTCTGTTTCAACAATCGTATCAACAATCCCACTAAACGCGTCGAGAATTTTCTCATTATCTTTTCCCAAACAAATGATCGCACTTACTTTTTCTGCTACCATTTCCTCAAGAGCTGAATAATCGTTCCCTTTATCGACTCCACCTACTATCCATACGGTTTTGTTTTCCATGCTTTCCAAAGCATACCAAGTTGAGTTTACATTTGTGGCTTTGGAGTCATTTACAAATCCAATTCCATGTATACTCGCTACAAATTCCAGTCTGTGTTCCACATTCTGGAAGTCCGAAAGTGATTCTCTCACACTTTCTTTTCTGATTTCTAATATTCTTCCGGCTATCCCACTGGCCAAAGAATTTTGTGTGTTGTGGCTACCTTTCAGAGCCAAATCATAAATAGACATGTTTAATTGATCGTTTATATTGATTGTTATTTGTTTATCTTGTTTATAGCCAGACATTCCTTTCGTTTCCGTAAGGCTGAATGGATGCATATTTGTTTTGAGGTCGAGTGCCTCCACTTTCCTTCGGATAACTTCATCATCATAATTGTAGATGAAGTGGCAATTTTCGTCCAGGTTTTGAGTGATTCTCAATTTGGAATCTGCGTATAGTTCAAAGTCATTTTCATAGCGATCCAAATGGTCAGGCGTAATATTCATCAGCACACTTATAAATGGCTTTGTTTTATACATTCCATCTAGCTGAAAAGAGCTTAATTCAATGACGAAATAGTCGTGATCCGACTGGGCTAATTTCCCAGCGAAACTATCTCCAACATTTCCACACAAAACCGCATCCAAGCCGCCTTTTTTCATAATGTGGTAGATCAGACTTGCTGTTGTCGTCTTTCCATTTGATCCTGTTACGCAAACCAATTTTCCGGAAGTAAACTGAGCCGCAAATTCGATTTCAGAAATTACAGGAACCTTATTGGAAATTGCTTTTTGAATGAGTTCCACTTTCTCTGGAATTCCAGGAGATTTTACTATGCAATCCGAAGCTAAAATTCGATCGAAATCATGCCCTCCTTCTTCATACTGAATTTGCTCCTCATCCAAAACCGACTTGAATTTTGGTTTGATTGAGGAAAAATCAGATACAAAGACATTGAACCCATGTTTCTTCGCAAGCTGAGCAGCACCTACGCCACTTTCTCCAGCTCCAATGATCGATATGTTTAATTTGTCATTCAATTATCTCAACTTCAGTGTTACAATGGTTATTACCGCTAGGATCACACCGATGATCCAAAATCGACCAACAATTTTGGCTTCGTGCATTCCCAATTTTTGATAGTGATGATGAAGCGGGGCCATTTTGAAAATCCTTCTTCCTTCCCCGTATTTTCTTTTGGTAAATTTGAACCAGCCTACCTGCATGATTACAGAGAGATTTTCAATCAAGAAAACCCCACATAAAACAGGGATTAATAATTCTTTTCTGATGGCAATGGAGAACACCGCAATGATTCCACCCAAAGCCAAAGAACCAGTATCTCCCATAAAGACAGAAGCTGGGTAAGCGTTGTACCACAAGAAACCAACACAGGCCCCAATAAAGGCTGAGATGAAGACCACCAGTTCACCCGAATTCGGGATATACATTACATTCAAATAATCTGAGAAATTGATGTTACCCGAGACATAAGCCAGAATCGCCAGAGCCAAACCGATGATTGCAGAAGTTCCGGTTGCAAGCCCATCTAATCCATCTGTCATGTTAGCTCCATTGGACACGGCAATCACAATTAGAATCACCCAAGGAATATAGAAAAGCCATCCCCAAGATTTATTCTCATCTCCAACAACCCAATTGTAATTGAACTCGTTGTTTTTGATGAAAGGAATCGTTGTGGTCATGTCTTTTTTCATCACCCATTTTGAATTCCCATCTTCACAGAATTCGTGAAGATCCGTTACTTCTGTCCCGGAAATTTCCTGATCCACTGGGACTTTTTCATGTACTTTTACATCAGGATGGAAATACAGAATTGAGCCAACGATGATTCCCACACCGATTTGACCAACCACCTTAAATTTCCCTGCAAGACCTTTCTTATTCTTTTTAAATACTTTGATGTAATCATCCAGAAAACCAATCAAACCAAGCCATACAGTTGCAATCAACATGGTGATGATATAGATGTTTTCCAGTTTCGCGAAGAGTAAAGTTGGCACTAGAATAGCCCCAAGGATGATGAGTCCACCCATGGTTGGCGTCCCCTCTTTTTCTTTCTGACCCTCCAATCCCAGATCACGAACCGTTTCTCCAATTTGAAGTTTTCTTAAAGCGTTGATCAGCCTTTTTCCGAAAAGCATGGAAATAATCAAGGAAGCAATCAAAGCCATCGCCGATCGGAAAGAGATATATTCGAATACTCCTGCTCCGCTTACGCCTAGACTTTGTAAATAATCAAATAGATAGTAAAACATTATTTATTGAGTTGTTTGAATGTGTTTATTAGTTCCTCGAAATCATCGAAGTGATGTTTTACTCCATTGATTTCTTGATATTTTTCATGACCTTTTCCAGCAACCAAAATGATATCTCCAGGCTGTGCCAGAGAACAAGCCACTTTAATTGCCTCTCTTCGGTCTGTTATTGCTAAAGTTTTTGATTGATCCACCACGTCCAGTCCCTTCTTCATATCCTGAATAATTTGATCTGGATTCTCAGTTCTCGGATTGTCTGAAGTCAGAATAACTTGATTGCTAAAATCTGCTGCAATCTTTGCCATCATGGGTCTTTTACCCTTATCTCGATCGCCTCCGCAACCCACAACTGTGAGCACCTTTTCATTCTCCGTTCGAATATTCTTGATGGTATTCAACACATTTTCCAAGGCGTCTGGCGTATGCGCATAATCTACAATAGAGATGACTCCCGATTCTGATTTTGAATACTCGAATCTACCTTCAACTGAACCAATTTTCGACAGATGCGTCAAGACTTCGATTTTTTCGAAACCGAGTGAAACCGCAACCCCATAAACCAATAGAAGATTGTAAGCATTGAAATTCCCGATCATTTTAGACCAGAATTCGTTTCCATCGATATTTAATACCAGACCAGAAAAATCATTTTCCAGAATTTTAGCTTGAAAATCACAAATGGACTTCAGTCCGTAATTGTAGGCTTTTGCAGAAGTATTTTGAACCATGATCTTTCCATTTTTATCATCATGGTTGTAAAGCGCAATCGCCTCGCTTTTTAGATCATCGAAGAACTTCTTTTTAGCATCTCTATAATCCGCAAATGTTGGGTGGTAATCCAAGTGATCCCGTGAAAGATTGGTGAAACCAGCCAAATCAAAATCCAAACCTGCAATTCTTCTCTGATCCACTGCATGAGAACTTACTTCCATAAAGCAGTATTCACAATCTTCTTCTACCATTTTTTCAAGGAGCTCGTTTAGAGCCACTGGATCCGGAGTCGTATGCGTGGAAGGAATCACCTCATCCCCTACTTTATTCTCAACCGTAGACAACTTGCCTGACTTCTTACCCATTTGCATGAAGAGATCATGAAGAAGCGTGACACAAGTCGTTTTTCCATTGGTCCCAGTAATCCCGACCAATTTCAATTTCGTTGAAGGATTATCGTAGAAATTTGAGGCCAACTGACCTAAAGCTTCGTGAGAATTTTCAACTTTGATATAAGTTAATTCCTCATTTATTTGATCAGGTAAAACTTCACAAACGATAACCGTTGCACCTAGACCAATCGCTTTATCAATGAATTTATGCCCATCAACAGCAGACCCCACAACAGCAGCAAAAAGGTCTCCCTTTTCAACTTTTCTGGAATCAAATTGAATTGAACGAATCGAGCGATCCATTTCTCCGATGGTCTCCCGAATTGGAACTTTATATAATATGTCTTTTAGTGTATTCAATTGAGATTAATCTGAATTTTTGTTCCTTTTATTACTTCTGAACCCGCTTCTACGGATTGACTTCTTACCTTTCCACTGCCATTGACAACCACTACCAAACCTCTGTTTTCAAGCAAGAAAAGCGCATCCTTCAAGCCCATTCCTACTACATTTGGTACAGTTGGACCGATATATCTTTTCTCTACCAATACTTTTTTGGATTGCTCATTTGTTACTCCCCATTCAAAATCTGCAGATGCGACCGTATTGGCGATTCCTGCCATATTCATGACCAATTTGATATCTTCCACTCGGCCGTTTTTCATTTGCGGAACCGATTCCACATTTTTTAATTCATTGATTGGCTTATGGAATTTGAGGCTTGTTGCAAATACTTTGTTTGCGATTTTGGTAAACACCGTACCAGAAACTTTCGAACCGTAAATATCTTTGTTGGGAGCTGCGATAACCACGATACAAGAATATTTTGGATCATCAGCAGGAAAATAACCCACAAATGAAGCTTGGTGCTTCACATCTTGGTCACTTCCATAACCCAATGAATTCTCGGCTATTCTGGCCGTCCCTGTCTTTCCCGCAATTTTGAAACTCGCTGATTGTAGACTTTTTCCTGTTCCACTCTCTACAACACCTTCCAAGCATGACTTCAAAGCCTCTAAAGTTGATGTTGAGCAAAGTCTTGGATTCAATACCTCTGGGGAGTAGGATTGAACAACTCGCGCACCATCGGTCACTTTTGAAACAAAATAAGGCTTCATGACTTCGCCGTCGTTTGCAATTCCATTATAGAAAGTCAGAATCTGAAGAGGAGTTAATCTAACCTCATATCCAATACTCATCCATGGAATTGAAATTCCAGACCAACCTTCATCACCCGCATTTCGAATCGTGGGCGCTGGCTCACCTTTTAAGTCAATTCCTAAAGGCTCTCCGAGTCCGAATGAATTTAGTCGATCGATAAAATCTTGAGGACTGTTTTTATAATGCGTATTGACCGCCTCAGCGATTACATTTGACGACACCTCAAAAGCTCTTTTCAAAGAAATCATTCCGTAACCACCATGTCTAGAATCATGGAGATAGCTATCATAGAACTTGTATTTACCCTTAGCATTTAATAGGTCATTTAAAGACATTTTTCGATCTTCCAAAAGCGCCATTACCGAAGCCAATTTGAAAGTAGAACCCGGTTCAGTAGATCGACCTATTGCATGATTATAATCTTCATAATAATTCCCATCAGAACCTTTAGAAAGATTCGCTATTGCTTTGATTTGACCAGTCTCCACTTCCATCACAATTACGCAACCCAACTTCGCATCCTGCTCTTCTAATTGTCTTTGTAATTCAGTTTCCGCAACATCTTGAATTGTGAGATCGATGGTCGTCCACACATCATACCCTGGAATAGGATCTTGGTGAAATTCGTTTGGAATTGGCTTCCATCCACCACTCACCTTCTTTCTTAATTCTTTTCCTGGAGTTCCAGACAAATACATATTGAAGGCCCCTTCAATCCCGACGTTCATACCATTATCTCTAGTCAAACCAACCGTTCTTGCAGCCAAAACACCATTTGGTCGTTTTCTTTTAATTTGTTTGATTGCTATGAAACCCCCTTTATTTGGGCCTTTTCTGAAGATTGGAGATTTTTCAAGTTCCCCTTTTATATCATGAGGCACTCTTCTTTGAATCAGCAAAAATTGATTCTCTCTTTCTCTTCGAATCAAGGAAACCCATTCACGAGCCGTTTTTGTTTTCAAAAGATTTTGAAGCATGATGCCAAGTGAATCCAGTTTTTCATTTAGCAGTTCATCTTTTACCGTTTTCACATCCATTCGAATCTCATAAATCGGAACAGAAGTAGCCAGGATTTCACCTCTATCAGCTAAAACATCACCTCGAATAGCAGGAGTTTCCACAATTTTCTCCTCCAAATCATCATCTTTCAAAAAATCACCGATTGAATCGTATTGAATAGCGAACACCTTCACCACGATTCCAATCATGAAAAGCACGAAAAAGATGTAGTAGACATACACCTTTAAAAAGATTTCCTTATTTGATTCTTTTCCAGCCAATTTTATTCGACAACTAATTTTTTCGGTGGCTCCTCGTTCGCTTCCTTCAAACCAAGAGGCTCGAGTTTATCCACCATATTTTTTCTTCTTTTTTTCAAATACAATTCAGATCCATAGGTCACTTTTTGCGCATTGATCTCCCCTAACTCGATCTTTGTTTTTTCAATATTGTTATTCAGCTCCTGCATGTAGTACCCCTTGGCTATAAGTAGCACAATCAGAAATCCCACAAATGCGAGGAAAGGAAAATTGTCGAGGACATACTTCTTCGTCAAGAAGTCCCCATTCATCAGCTGATTCAGAGCTCTTGACTCAGAGATTCTGTCATTGGCCGTCTTCTTTTTTTTGCGGCGCGACTTTCTCTTCGTCTTTTTCTCTTCAGCAGCTTTATTTAACTCCTCAAGACCTTCCTTATCTATGAATTCGTTTCCCATTCTAACTTTTCTGCAATCCTTAGCTTTGCACTTCGACTCCTTGTATTTCCTTCCATCTCTTCGGCGTTGGGTACAATTGGTTTTCTTATAACCTCTTTGAAAGGTTTAATTTCTTTCCCGAAAAAATCCTTCTCTACCTCTCCTTGAAACTTTCCTTTTTTGATGAAATTTTTCACCAATCGATCTTCCAAAGAGTGATAAGAAATCACCACCAATCTTCCTCCCGGCTTGATCATTTTGGCAGATTGCTCCAACAGAGATCGAAGCACCTGCATTTCATCATTTACCTCAATCCTTATCGCCTGAAAAACCTGGGCATAAAAGCGATTTTCTTTTCCTCTTGGAGCAATTCCAGAGAGCAAATCAACCAACTCACCTGTGGTTTCAATCTTGTTTTCAGTTCTCCGTTTCAGAATTGCTTCAACCAACTTTCTCAAAGTTTTCACCTCGCCGTATTCGCGAAAAATGCGGTAGAGATCTTCCTCATCGTAAGAATTGACCACTTTAAAAGCATCCAAATCCTGGCTTTGATTCATTCGCATATCCAAGCGAGCATTGGAACGAATAGAAAACCCTCTTGACTCCTCATCAAACTGAAATGAAGAAACCCCTAGATCTGCGATGAGACCATCAATTTCTTTCACCCCATTTACCTTGAGGAAATTCGTCAAATACGAAAAGTTTGAAGCAATAAATTGGAACCTTGGATCGTCTAGCGCATTCTTCGCAGCGTCTGCATCTTGATCAAAACCAAAGAGTCGACCTTGATCATCGAGCATTTCCAGAATTTTTCTGGAGTGACCACCACCTCCGAATGTAACATCAACATAGGTTCCGGACGGATCAACTACCAAACCTTCAACCGAAGTATTTAAAAGAACGGATACATGATAATCATCATTCCTCATCCTCTTCCCTTCCCATTACCTCATCCGCTAAATCAGCGAAATCGGACATATTGTTTTCGATCAGATCAAAATATTTGGACTTATCCCATATCTCGATTCGATCGTTGTATGCAATCAACATCACTTCCTTTTTCAACCCCACTCTTTCCATAAGCATGGTTGGAATCAGAACACGTCCTGCATTATCCAATGACACCCGTTTCGCGCCTTGATGAAATAACCGGTAGAACATTCGGTTTTTCGGCTTAAACAAATTCAACTTAGAAAGCTTTTCACTCAAAACTTCCC
The DNA here is from genome assembly GCA_030427935.1 of Bacteroidia bacterium. GTDB lineage: Bacteria > Bacteroidota > Bacteroidia > Flavobacteriales_D > Crocinitomicaceae > JAGQYP01. The sequence continues at coordinate 41,154 of JAUICI010000009.1, forward strand.
ACTCATTCATCGGAAAAATGGTAAGACACTCTTCAAAACCTTTATTCAACATGAAGTTTTCCTCAGCCGCTGGATCCAATTGCTTACGAAGACCGGAAGGGAACAAAAACCTCCCTTTCGCATCAAGCTTGCATTCGTATTCTCCAACTAAACCAGGCATTTAACTCTTGTCTTTTAGATTTTTAAAAAGGTAAAATTACCTATTAATTACCACTTTTCCCCACCCAATTTATGGATTGTTGATAACTTTTCCAAAAACACGGTGTATCTATATAAACAAAACCCTCTTAAAAGGTTACAAATAAAGGATTATAGAATGTTAATAAATTAGTGGGAATTTGTGGTATATTTTTTAACGATTTAATGTTGTTAACCTCTGTTTTCGACGCTTATTTTGCCTAAAAAATTGAATTAACTTTGTAGCCCAATCTTCAAGCTGAAAAATGGAAATCAAGACAGCAGAATTCGTGATTAGCAATACCGACATTAGCAAATGTCCGGAACCCAAGATCCCTGAATACGCCTTCATTGGAAGGTCTAATGTGGGCAAGAGTTCGTTGATTAATATGCTGACTTCCAAAAAATCGCTTGCGAAGACTTCTTCCTCTCCTGGGAAGACCCAATTAATCAATCATTTCATTATCAATGAGGAATGGTATCTGGTTGATTTACCGGGATATGGATATGCAAAAACCTCGAAAACAAATCGTGCCAAGTGGTCGAAATTCATTAATCAATATTTGACCAAAAGAGAGAATTTAATGTGTGTGGTTGTCCTGGTAGACTCCAGATTAAAACCTCAAAAAATAGACGTGGAATTCATGGAGTTTTTGGGAGTGAATGGTATTCCATTTGTAATTGTTTTCACCAAAATCGATAAGCTTTCCAGTTCGGCTTACCAAAAGAATATTGCAGCATACAAAAGAGAAATGCTCAAGACATGGGAATCCCTCCCACCTCTTTTCAAAACAAGCGCAAGCACTGGATATGGAAGAGAGATTTTTTTAGATTTTATTGAGGAAACGAATAAGTCTTGGATGGGTTAGAATTGAGATTGCTCCTTTCGTTGCTTTCAAATGCTAGATTTTAGATTTTAGACTCTAGACATCAGACTCTAGACTTCAGGTCAAGACTAAAGATGACAGATTTTAGACTTCAATGAATGACTCGCCTAATTTTTCATTTTTCATACTTCGACAAGCTCAGCACAGGTCTTTAATTTTTCATTCTTCATTTATTGCAGCACTCCTCCAGGATCCTCATCTTCGGGTGGCAGGATATTCATTTTGTCTGCAAAGTGGGCGCAATAGTCTCTTAAGTCTTCACAAATATTGGTTTCACCCGTGGCTCTTTCGAAGGTGTCGGCCATGGTTAGAAGCGTTTGATGAAAAAAGATTTTCATTTCATCCACTTTCATTTGATCGGTCCAAAGATCGATCTTCATCGTATTGTTTTCCTTTTCATCCCATAGGGAGAGTAAAATCGCTTTTGCTTCTTGACCAGAAATCCCTCCATCTTCCGCACTCCAAACCATTTTTTTTGGAACCTTATTCTCATTTAGGTCGATCTCAACTTCAATTTTTGATTTCTTCATTTTTTAACTTTCGGGATTATATGCTCTATATATTTTACGATATTGATTCAAAGGAATTTCCATTAAATCGGGTAAAGTCATCTTCGGATTTTCTTCCATGAAGTCACGAACCATTTGCCAGCCAATATACATTCCAGCTCTAGGTGGCGCTCCTTTTGGTAGACCTGGAGTAAAAGGTCCATCTCCGAAGAAATTACGAATCACTTTAATATCGGATGTAAATAAATAATCAGAATCCACAATTGTTTGCCAAATCATGTGTTCATTTTTCTCAACCCATTCCAACTGATCTCTCGAATAGCGAATTTTGATATAGTCTTTTTCTTTAGGCAAAATCGCATCCAGCATGTATAAAATTTTACCGTAGTGAATCAAATTCTCCTTGAAATCCTCTGGCGCTTTTTCGCCCATATAATGGTATTCAAACCAAGATCGCACCAAATCCACGACCAAATACTCGACAGACATTTTCTCTTTTTGGTATTCTGGAAATTCAATCGGAGGCAGACGTTTAATCACATCGCTATTGGGCCCTAAATACATCTCCAAGCCAACACCAATATTATCTTTATAGGAGATCACACCATACTCAAAAGTGGAATTGTAAAAAATGATATTCTTCGGCAATGGTCCTTCCGGATAATAATATTTAATATGCTTAAATGCATCATCAATCGTTGGCTTCAAACCAGAAAGATCCCCGAAGATTTCATCTATGCTCCTCGAGATCATCTGCATATCTTTATTGTCGACAAAAGCTCTCAATCGATCTTCAACTCCAAGCTGAGTAGCCGAGCCCATTTTTAGGCAGTTCGAGATATAGATTTCATAAATATCCCCGAAACGATCGTACATGGATTTATTCGTAGCCTTTAGATTTTTGGAATTAAAAAGTTCTTGATTCAAATTGAAATAATTGATTTCAACTTCAATATTGGAAACATCAACATCCAACTTGTTTTGGTTACAAGATGAGAATATTGAAAAAACCAATGTTGATATAATAAATACCGGGAAGAACTTCATCCTCTAATTTTAGCTAATTTTGAATAGTAGAACTCAAAATTATGAAAAAGATAACAATTCTGGTTCTGGGTCTTTTTATTCTTTCAACAAGTTTTGGACAAGACAATGACAAAGAGAAAGATAAGGGAAAAGATAAAAACAAGAACAAGGAAGTAACTGGAGATAATCTTCCGCAAGACAAGAAATTTCAGGCGGGGCTATCGGTTTCTTCTGCGATCGGTTGGTATCGACCTCAATCTACCTTAGTGGACCAATCTAGAATGGATGCCACATTTAGTTTTGGCGTCAACATGAACTATATGTTTGTGAAAAATGTAGGACTTTCATTCGGACTTGAGTTTGATTGGGATTGGTATCATGTAAATTTCACAGACACCGTTTTTTACCGACATAATACATCTGAAATACTTCGTAAAAAAGACGACAACTCCTCTGGGGCCGGATTTTTAGCAAATGAACGTGTTTACAAACCTTTAAGCATCACTTTGCCAACCATGTTAATCTTTAAGACCAATTTAATTGGTTATTTTAAATATTACGGGAAGTTTGGATTAAGAACGAGTTTTATCGCAAACCAAGCGGTTACAGACCGAGGCTATGATTACGACAATACACTTACCACACCTACGGGTACCGATCAAGTAGAAATTAGCAAAATCAAATCAAAGAGTGATCTATTATGGATCCGAAGTGCTGTTGGAGTTTCAGGAGGTTTTGAATATTTCTTCACAAGCTCGAATGCCTTTTATGCTGAAATATCCTTTTTCTATGGATTCACAAATCTGCATTCTGGAAAAGCATGGACAGGAGACGAAGAAAAGAATTACTCTCTGATGAATTCAAATTTTGAATACTTACGCTTAAAATCCAACTTAAATCAACTATTTTTGAAGGTTGGAATCATGTTCTAATGCAAACAATAAAAATCGCTGATCATATAAGCTCTTGGTTGAAGGATTACTGTGAAAAATCCGGCATGAAAGGATTCGTAATCGGAATTTCAGGGGGAATCGACTCTGCGGTTACCTCTACCTTGTGTGCACGAACTGGACTGGATGTCATTTGTTTGAATATGCCCATTCATCAAAATGAAAATCAGGAAAACAGAGGAGTTCAACATATTAATTGGTTGAAAAGTCAGTTTCCAAATGTTTCACAAATCGACATGGAATTGACACCTGTTTTTGACGGATTCATTCAGGAACTTCCCAAACATGAGAGCACGGAATCTCAAGAGATGGCACTTGTAAACACAAGAGCTCGCATGCGGATGACGGCTTTGTATTATTTCGCACAGTTAAAAGGAATGCTGGTTGCTGGAACCGGAAATAAAGTGGAAGATTTCGGAATCGGTTTTTTTACTAAATATGGTGATGGAGGTGTGGATTTAAGTCCAATCGCTGACTTATACAAAACCGAAGTTTTCGAAATAGGAAAAGCTTTGGGTGTATCCAAGGAAATCCTAGATGCCCCACCGACTGATGGTCTCTGGAATGACGACAGAACGGATGAAGATCAGATTGGCGCTACTTACGCCGAACTAGAATGGGCGATGGAATATAAAGGTGATGGCTCCGATATCAGTGATAGGCAGAAGGAAGTTCTAGATATCTACTCCAGACTGAATCGAATCAATCAACATAAAATGCAGCCGATTCCGGTTTGCATGATACCTGAGGAGTTGAAGTAGACCTAGGTAATAGGTAATAGGTAATAGGTAATAGGTAATAGGTAAATTAGAAAAAACAATCCTTCTCCCGATAACTATCGGGACTACACTCTTAATCTTTCATTTTTCACTTTTCATTTTTCATTTTCCATTTTCCATTACTTTTGCATCATGAAGTTCCAAGATCTTAATCTCAATAAATTTTTACTGAATGCTTTATCCGAGAACGGATATGAAAATCCAACTCCGATTCAGGAGAAGGTGTTTCCAGTGATGAATTCCGGAAAGGATTTGATTGGGATTGCTCAAACTGGAACTGGGAAGACCCTAGCCTATTTGCTTCCAGCGTTGCAGCAGTGGAAATTTTCAAAAGATCGAGATCCGCAGATTTTGATTTTAGTACCCACTCGTGAACTGGTGGTGCAGGTAGTTGGGGAACTCAAAAAACTAACAGAATACATGAATGTGGTTTCGGTTGGTGTTTACGGTGGGACCAATATCAATACCCAGGCAGCCGAAGTTGAACAAGGTTTAGATGTTATTGTAGGAACTCCTGGACGACTTTTGGATTTGGCTTATCGAGGATCTTTGAGATTTAAATCGATTAAAAAAGTCATCATTGATGAAGTAGATGAAATGCTGAATTTGGGATTTCGAACTCAGATTAAGAATATTTTGGATCTCATTCCCGACAAAGTGCAGCATTCCATGTTTTCCGCCACTTTGGACGAAGAAATTGAAGCTCTCACACATGAGTTTTTTAAAAGTCCTGAAAAGGTAGAAGCCGCACCTCCGGGTACACCAGTAGACAAGATTTCGCAGTCATTGTTTAAAGTCAAGAATTTCAACACCAAGATCAATTTGATTAGGGACATTCTGATGAATCCAGAAGCCTATGATTTCGGATTGAACATTGATGACGAAAACATGGAAGCCAAAATTTTGGTCTTCACCTCAAGTAAGAAATTCGCCGACAAAGTTTTTGAAGAATTGGAGGGTGATTTTGATGAGATTTTGGGAGTGATGCACTCAAATAAATCTCAGAACTACCGATTAAATACAATTGAAAACTTCCAAAATGGAGAAGTTAAAATACTCATTGCCACAGATCTAATTTCAAGGGGTCTGGATATTTCGGAAGTTTCTCATGTCATCAATTTTGACATGCCCGAAATCACCGAAAATTACATCCATCGAATTGGTCGTACCGGCCGAATCGACAAAAAAGGAATTGCAATTTCGTTTGCCACGGACAAAGAAGAAGGACAGGTGCAACAAATAGAAGATTTGATGCAAATGAAAATACCCGTGCTTGAATTTCCAGATCACGTCCCAGTTTCAAACACCTTAATCTTCGAGGAGGAACCAAAAATCCACATGAAACCAGTGGAGGTCAAAATAGAACCATTGGAAGAAAAAGGAGCCGCTTTCCATGAGAAGAAAGAAAAGAATAAGAAGGTCAATAAAAAGATCACCAAGGCTGAAAAAATGAAAAAAAAATACAAAAAGCCGAAGACAAGGGGTCAAAAGAAACGCGGGAAGCGGAAGTAGTGGGGTGCTCTATGTTCTAAGTTCTAAGTTCTAAGTTCTAAGTTCTAAGTTCTAAGTTCTAAGTTCTAAAATTATTTTATTAGTCTGATATCTTTAAGCGAAGCGGTCTGAAATCTTTCATTCTACTCAAAAAAACCATTTTATTCATTAGTTTTGAGCCAATTGAAAAAGATTTAATGCTGAAACTATTTTCGAAAAAGAAAACCGAACAAGTTCCCGAAAACCCAGGAGAAGACTGGAAGGAATATCAAGACTTGATTCAGAAAAGTAAGGAATTCAATCAAGTTATTCAGAAGAAGCAAATCGAGATTTACCACGAAGATCCAGCAGATTTTCATCGGTACTTTTACACTTTTGTTAAGTTTCTGAGTTTAGCTGGCTACACCGTTTATTTTCCAGAGTTTTCTTATGATTTTTTTAAAGAAAAGGTCTACCAGAAACATCAAGAATCCTGGAATTATTACAATCTCGTTTATAAAGAAGGACTCATGATTCTGGGTGAAAAACCTAAAAAGAAAAGTAAGTCTATCTGCATTTCAAAAGGACAATTAGACGCCAATTTTTTTAAGCCTTATTTTTTGCCTTCAAGGGAAGATTTTATTCATATTCCCATGAGTTTACATCCTCAGTTTTATCATTTGAATTTGTGGAACAAAGCATTGGATCAATCGATTCCAAGAAAGCAATCTATTTTCATGGTTGGGAATTTCACTAGAGAGCATTACTCTGGTTTTGAGAAAACACCTTTTAAACAACCGAGTCGAGTTCAAGTAGTGGATCATTTAAAAGCCAAGGAAATGGTGGCTCCGATTTCCAATACGGACGAACTGAATAAGTTCTTGAAAAGTGAGGAAGATCAAATATGCATCATCTTAGATTCCAAACAAACTCCGGTGCATATCAATGAACTTCGACAAACTTTGGGTCAGTTTTATTTCTACCTAGTTTTGCCGGGCGTAATCATGCCTTTTTCTCATAATGTAATTGAATGTTTATCGGCTGGTACTATTCCGATTATTCATGCGGACTATGCTAAATTGTTTACACCTGAATTGGAGCATTTGAAAACAGCTATCATTTTCGAAGACTTGGAAGACTTGGAACGAAAAATTGAAGAAGTTTACACTCTTGAAAAGCAAAAATTAGATGAGATGGTTGCTCAAGTAAACAATTATTACAACAATCATCTCACACCCAATAAAGTAGTCGAATTAATTGAGCAAAATCCGGATAAAAAAATCTATCTTCAAGCCGAACATTTGAGTGTTCGACTATTAGAAGCAAGCATAAATCAAAACTAAATAAACATGAAAAAATCAATTTTAGCACTAGCGATTTTAGGTTCTTTCACTCTGATCTCTTGTGGAGGTGAAGAGGAAAAGAAAGAAGAAAAGAAAACAGATTTCTGTGAATGCACCAAGCCAGGTGAAGTACCAGCAGGTTGTGATTATGTTCAGAAAATGGATCAGAAAGAATACTTTGAAAAAGTCAAAGAATGTGACCATTACAAAGAAACAATGAAGTAATTGAAAGCTCCTGAGGGGGCTTTTTTTTATTCGTGAATATGAAATATCCGATTATCTTTTTAATTGTTTGCTTCTTTTTATCCAGTTGCGGAAACGACTCTCAAACCCATGAAGAAGGCAAAGAAGTTAAGGTAAAACAAAAATCGAAGATTAATGATATTAAACCACCCAAGCCTTACTCAAAAGTAGAATACGTCAAGTTAGTTGAAGATGATAAAACACTTCGTTTGAAGTCTAAAATTGAAAAACATCTCAAACTGACCATCGGACCTAAATATTTAAAAGTATTCGATGACTTTGAAAATTCATTAATCGATAAAAACCTCATGCCATCAAAAGACGGGAAAGGATTTTTAGCATTTATTCAGAATTGTAAAGAGTCTGGTTCAATGGATTATATCAGCCCAGCAAACATTAATCGCTCGAGTAAAAATGGTCGAATAAATTTTGGAGGATTTTCATTGACACTTCAGAAATATCACGAGCAAATGGGCAATCTTCAAGATAATTCTCCTTTGTGGTTTTACTATAAGCTTGCATTAGAAATTAAAAGTGCCGGAACTATCGGACCTTCTAGTTTTTACGACCCTATTCTAGCGAAATTGGATGAAGAAACGTTAAACGATCATTTCTATCGATCGTTCACCATTCTTTTCATTTTAGGGGGAGTTTTATAATTAAATTCTCAAAACAACATAAAGTAAACAAATCGTTATCTCTTCGTCTTGAAATATGAAATGCTTGGGGCATTCCGTATTTTTGAATAATGCTTTATCACATTCTAAAATTTATTATTTCGATTGGTATCCGAGTTTACTACAAGGAGATCAAGATTGTTGGTAAAGAAAATCTTCCTAAAAAAGGCCCTGTCATTCTAACGGCCAATCATCCCAACACTTTAATGGATGCTTGGATATTGGGTATGATTTGCAATCAGCCTATTTACTATATGACCAAAGCGACCTTTTTCAGCACGCGTTTGAAAAGGAGAATCCTGTATTCCTTAAAAATGGTGCCGATCAATAGAGCTCATGAAGGAAAACAGGAGGGCGTCGACAATAAATCCTCTTTTGAAGCCTGTTATCAATTACTTGAAAATGGAAAGTTCTTAGTCATTTTTCCAGAAGGCACTTCATACAAAGAAAGAGTACTCCGAAAATTAAAATCCGGAACGGCTCGAATTGCACTTGAAACGGAAAAAAGGAATGATTTTGATTTAGGAGTCAAGATTGTGACTGTCGGAATCAATTATGCCATGCCGGAACGTTTTCAAAGTCGTATTTTAATTTCCATATCCGAGCCTTTTGAGGTTAAAGAGATGAAAGAAGCTTATCATGAAAATTCGACCAAAGCTTCCAAACAAGTAACAGAAAAGATCCGCACAAATCTGGAAAATGTTTTGGCGACCACCTTGGATAAAGAACATGATGAGATTACGGAAAATCTGTATGATATTTTAAGTATTACCCATTTTAAAAATTTAGGGAAATCCAAAGGAGTGGAAAACCGCATTTCCAAAGTCAGAGAGATTTCTAATCGTCTGCAACAACTGGAAGTAACGGAGCCTTGGAAAGTTTATGAGATCAAGCATTTGGCTCGAAAAATTAATTGGAAACTCAAAAAGTTGCACCTGAAAACCATGTTTATTGAAAAGGGGATTCGAAAAGGGCGAGTGATTCGTGAATTGTTTTGGTCCATGATTCTGACCATCATCCTCTTCCCTATTTTCTTGTATGGTGGATTATTAAACTTCATTCCATTCAAATTGGTGGACTGGCTAGTTCCCAAAATATCGAAGGATGTGGAGTATTTTGCTCCTTTAGCCATTATTCTGAGTATTCTCATTTATCCCATCTATTATTTTCTTTTGGTCTTTGCTGTAGCGAACATATTCGACCTCATCTTTTTTAGAGGTATGTTATTTTTAATTTCTTTACCAATTTCAGGTATCTTTGCCTACACTTTTAAAAAGAACCTGGATCATGTGGCTTACAAATGGAATTATCTTTTCCTCTTGATTAGTCGAAAAGACATTGTAAGAGCACTTGACAAGGACATCAAGAAATTGAAAGAGTATATTTTTAGCTGATGAACAAAGAATTAATTCGCAAATACAATATTCCCGGACCACGTTATACTTCTTATCCCACAGTTCCATTTTGGTCGGAAAACCCAACAAAAGAACAGTGGAAAGAGCATGTGAAAACAACTTTCAAAAGAACCAATCAGGATGAAGGAATTGCCATCTACATTCACCTTCCTTATTGTGAAAGTTTGTGCACTTTTTGTGGTTGTAACAAGAGAATTACGGTCAACCACAAAGTGGAAATGCCTTATATCGAAACTCTTTTGAAAGAATGGAAAATGTATTTGGAATTGTTCGATGGTGAAAGACCTAAAATTTCGGAATTGCACTTAGGTGGTGGAACTCCGACATTTTTTGCTCCGGAAAATTTAAAATATTTACTCGAAGAGATTTTCAAAACAGCAGACATCCATCCAGATGCCGAGCTCGGTTTTGAAGGTCACCCGAAAAATACAACAAGAGAACATCTACAAACTTTATACGATTTAGGATTTAGACGTGTAAGTTGCGGAGTTCAAGATTTTAATCCGACTGTCCAGCAAACCATCAACCGTATTCAGCCTTTTGAAATGGTGAAAGAAGTGGATGTCAATGCACGTGAAATTGGTTATACATCGGTCAACTATGATTTGGTCTTCGGATTACCACATCAGCATGTGGATTCGATTGAAGACACCATTGAGAAAATCAATAGTTTGAAGCCGGATCGAATTGCGTATTATTCTTATGCGCACGTGCCTTGGGTAAGTCCTGGTCAGCGCGGCTATTCTGAAGAAGATTTGCCGAAAGACGCCGAAAAAAGAATCTTATACGAAAGAGGAAAAGAGCTTTTTGAGCAGAATGGCTATGAGGAAATTGGAATGGACCACTTCGCTTTGAAAACCGATTCCATGTACAAGGCTTTTGAAGAAAAGAGATTGCACCGAAACTTCATGGGATATTCCACTTTACAGACTGATTTGATGATTGGTTTGGGCGTGAGTTCGATCTCCGATAGTTGGACCTGCTTCGCTCAAAATGAGAAAAAAGTTGAAGATTATTCTGCTGCGGTTGAAGCCGGTGATTTACCGATTTTCAGAGGACATATCTTAAGTGATGAAGACGAGATGATCAGAAAGAAAATTCTGGATTTAATGTGTCATTTCGAATCCGATCTTTTTGGAATTGAGGATGCTGAAGTAGAAAGAATCAAACAAAGATTGGCCGAGCCGATTAAAGATGAATTGGTGCATATTGTCGGACATAAAATCGAAGTTTCAGAGAAAGGAAAACCCTTTGTTAGAAATATTTGCATGGCTTTGGATTTGCCTTTGCATGAGAAAGCGCCGAATGATGGAAAGCCTATTTTTTCGAAGACGGTCTGAGTGTTTTAGGTTATTCCGCAAAGATTCGCAAAGAATGCACTAAGATTCACGAAGAGATATTTTCTAACCACTTGTTTTTTGGCTTAACCTTCATCGCGCACCTTAGCGACTCAGCGAAGAATGAGCGACCTTGCGCAACTTTGCGGTATAATTTCAACATTTTAATCTTTAATCAGTTTATGCCTCCTCCCACGGAAGAAATACAGATAATGTAGAACAAATCTTAACTTTGCACGTATATCCATTCACACAGATTTCAATTCCCCATCTGAATTTTCGGTTGAAACGATTGATCTTTAAAACATTGCAATGAAATTCGAAGAATTAGACATTATTCAGCCTATACAAGACGCTTTAAAAGAGAAAAATTATACGGAACCTACTCCGATTCAGGAACAATCTATTCCCTTGGTTTTAGAGGGTCGTGACCTTTTGGCTTGTGCGCAAACGGGAACAGGTAAAACCGCTGCTTTCTCTATTCCGATGATTCAGCGTTTGAATGAGAACCCTGCTCAAGGAAGAAGGAAGATAAGAGGGTTGATTATTACACCGACAAGAGAATTGGCCATCCAGATTGGGGAAAACATAAAAGAATACAGTAAATACACTAAGATTAATCATACCGTGATTTTCGGTGGGGTGAAGCAAGGTGCACAGGTCAATCGATTGAGTAAAGGTGTGGACATTTTAGTTGCCACTCCGGGTCGATTATTGGATTTGATTTCTCAACGGATTATCAATCTATTTGATATTGAAATTTTCGTTTTGGATGAAGCGGATCGAATGCTGGACATGGGTTTCATTAACGACATCAAAAAAGTATTGAAACTCCTCCCAAGAAAGCGCCAAAGTTTGTTTTTCTCAGCTACGATGCCAGACAATATTGTGAAGCTTTCAAGAGAGATTTTATACAAGCCCGAAAAAGTAGAAGTGACTCCGGTTTCATCAACGGCTGAGACTATTCAGCAATATATTTACTATACCAATAAAAGTTCGAAAAAGAATTTGCTTCGACATATTATCAAGGTGAATGAAATGGACCAGGTTTTGGTTTTTACGCGAACCAAGCATGGAGCTGACCGCGTAGCCAGAGATTTGAAGAAGAAAGATATTACGGCCAGTGCGATTCATGGTGACAAAGCGCAAAACCAAAGGCAAAAAACCTTAAAACAATTTAAAAATGGGGAGGTCACCGTTTTAGTAGCGACGGATATTGCAGCAAGAGGAATCGATATTGATAAACTGAAATTTGTGATCAATTACGATATTCCAGATCAGGCAGAGACCTATGTTCACCGAATTGGACGTTGTGGTAGAGCCGGTGAAGAAGGTATTGCGATTGCCATCTCTGAGCCAGAAGAGAATGTGCATGTCAAAGGTGTTGAACGCTTAATTAAGCAAAAATTAATTGCCGTTGAAGACAATCCTTTTCCACAAACAGAAAAACCCATGACGGCCGCAGAAAGAAAAGAGTGGAATAAAGAGAAAAAGAAAAGACGGGACGAGTATTTTGCGAATCGTAAAAAGAAAGGAAATTCTCAAAATAAAAGGAGACGACATTAAACGAATCCGATGATCAACACGGAGAAAGAACTGATTCAATACTTAAACGAAAACGGATCGATCATTTTATTTGATTCTCTTGGTGATCAAAGATTGATTGGTTACGATAAGAAAAAAGAAGCACTCTATTATTTAAGATGGTTCCCTAGAGAGAACACAGGCGAACCCAGAGAATACTTGAATTTTGAGCAGGCCATTGAAAGAATCCGAAAAGATCGTCCGGAAATTTTAGGGGAATAAAAAAGCCCTGACCAACATCGTCAGGGCTCTTAAAAGGCAGGGTAATGTTTTTATTTTTGAAGGTTTAGCTTCAATTGCTCTACCCCATTTATATTGATTACTTGAACAAGATACATTCCACTTACTTGATCTGATAGATCTAATAAGGAATTTCCGCTTGCTTTAATCTCTTTCACTTTTGCTCCAGTCATATCGAAAACAATAATTGTATTCTCGATATTCGGCAATGTGATATTAAATTCTCCCGAAGATGGGTTGGGATAGGCTTTAATTTCTGCTTTTTCGTTTATTTCTTCTGAAATTTCCATAGACTTTCTTCCTCCTCCTCTCAAAACAGGGGCTTGCCATTGGAATGAATTAATATACTTTTCGCATTTAACTCCGTTGTCGAATACGTTAAGAGTCACATCATATGTCATTCCTTGAATCGTTGGAAAAGTCGCCACGTTTAAGCCAGTTAAAGTAACTGGAATTTGATTCCCACTTTGATCATTAACTTCCCAGTGAGTCATCACATAAGGCAGTTGCGTCACAGCCCAATGTGAAGCTTTGAAACTTGCTTCTGTACCGGTGTAAGAAAATGGCTGGTTTGGTCCATTTGAAATCTGAGCGTAATCATTCACGCTATTTGTAATAACATTACTAGTTGTCCAGCTTGGGCAACAAATGTCATTTACTGTGAATACATATTCCTCGACACATCCATCAGAAGAAGTTACAACAGCTTTATATGTTCCTTGGCCTATAAAGGGGATGTTTAGAACATTCGTATAAAATAATTGTGAGAAAAATGGATTCCCATAGTCGTAATACCAATTAATACTAGAAACATCAACAGTGGATGGATCAATCCCTTCCCAACCAACAACAGAAGGGGTTGTCAATGCGCCACAATACTCAACATCCGATAAGGCATTTAATCCTGTACCCGAAGACTCATTCACATTAAACCAATATTGCTCCTCACAGCCTGATGAAGTAGTGACTTGAATAGAATACAAACCATCACCTTGAAAAGGAACAACTAAGTCTGTTGTATTCTGAGCTATATACTGACCATTTCTAAACCAATTCGCATTAACAATGTCAATACTATTAATATTCAATCCATGATAACCGATCATTGAAGGTGCATTTCCTTGACAATAGGTAACATCATTCAAGTTATACAGACCGCTAGGAGGAGCTTCAGATACAGTGAAAACTTGAGAGCCGATTGTTCCCGAACTGCTAGTCCCAAAAGAAACCCTATAAGTCCCTGGTCCAGAAATATGAAAATAGTTTGTCGTAGTGGATCCTATCGGGTACCAAAAACCCTGGCCTATTGGTAATAGAACCTCAAAAGTAAAAGTCCAACCATTAGAGGGCATAAGAACATTAAAACCCCACCAAGCATCTGGACAAATCTCATAGTGAGGTTGTACAATCTGCCACTGAGCATTT
>JAUICI010000175.1 GCA_030427935.1 Bacteroidia bacterium
TTTTTAAAAAAGCCATCATTTCGATTTACTCTCTGAGCGAACACAACATCATATCCTTCTTCTATTTTCGCCAATAAACTTGGTATCTCCTCAGGAACATCTTGCAAATCACAATCCATCACAATCACAACATTCCCTTTCGCTTCTTGCAGTCCTGCAGTTATTGCTGCATGCTGACCAAAATTTCGACTTAGATTTACACCTATAATTTTTGAGTGCTTCTGGGATTCTTCTTTTATGATTTGCCAAGATTTATCGGGTGATTGATCATTTACTAGAATAAGTTCAAAAGTCTTATCCTTCATAGAATGAAATACCTGTTCGATCCTATCATACATTTTTACAATGAAAGGTTCTCCCCTATACACGGGAACCACAATTGATATGAGATTTACATCTTTCAAACTTTTGATTTGAATCCTTTTATACGTTCAAGAATTAAAAATAAACTAATACTGGCAAAAATGACCATAAAAGGGTATACGGGAGCAAAATACCTTTGTTCTACCCAACCAAAATAAAAAGTTAAAAATGAAATTATTCCACCAGCAACTAATAGTAATGTTGTCGAATTTATCTTGGGATTTAATATTCCCAAAAGAGCGAATAAATTCACTAGCCAAAAGAGAACCATATAAAAAGCTTTGAAAGCTTTTTCAAATAGATTCATTTCCTCTACCGGTGGCAAGGGCAGCTTTTCAATAGTTTTGGGAAACAAGAATTTCTTTAATAAGATCAAAGGATTTACGATATAGTATCTAAGTGGATATTCCTTTTTATAGGCATTACGATATTCAATTGATTTTCGAGAGACCTCATTTGCGATCTGCTCTTTTTCTTCCGAAGTTTTTGACTTATCAAAATAGGTGAAATGCAATTGTCTTAGATTTTCCAGAGAATCTATGGTATACTCAGAGGTTTCCACATTCTTAAATGGAAAATCAGATTTTTTCATTTTCGGATTAGTAAACCACTCTCCTTCTCCATTCCATTTTGTAAAAATTCCTCCCCAGGCAATCGGTAAGTCTAACAAATCAAACTGATGTTCTGGATAACCGCTATAGCATTCATGCACAGGCTTTACGAGTGGGATAAATCGATCATGAGAAACTTTATTATACAGCGTCCAAGAACTAAGCATTAAAATCAAAGGCAAGCCAAACATGATAGGGTGTGAGATTTTTTTCAGTAGTTCTTTATTCCTTATTAATCGGATCAAAAGATATACACCTAGAAGGCCAAGAGGAATTATTCCAATTTGTCTAAAAAACACCGACCAAGCAAAGAAGAAACCACTAATAATGAGAGGCTTAATTTTTTCATTCTCCCAATATTCGAAAAGAAAATACACTCCAATTATGAGAGTTGAAATACTCAAGCTATCTGCTATTGCAAATATATCGTACAAAAAAGTGAATGTTGAAATAGTATAAATCAGTATCGTTAACTTTCCAATCAGCTGGGATTTTGAAACTTTATTAGAAATCTTACCTAACAAATAAACCGAAAGAATACTCATTATGATTTGAATCAGAATGATAAAATTATTTGCAAAGGACTCCCCAAAGACCCAATATGGCAATGCGTATAGAGGAACAAAGGCGGGCATCCTACATGCATCTAAACTACCCGTACCATCCAAAAACGAGCGCATCGGAGCATAATAGGAAAAGGTATCACCTGTTTTAACGAACAATCCATCATTCTCTTCATAGCCTAAGCGGATGACTTCATAATAAAAGAAAACGAGCAAGACCAGTTTCACTCCTATAATCAGAGTCAACCAGAACTTTTTGTTTTCAATATTTGGCAATTTATTGAGCATCTTTATTGCTATACTTAATCTTTTTTGAAGCTTTCTGTGAGGGTTTCTCCACAAGTATATACAGAACATAGGCCGATAATATAGCGACGATAACGCCTAAAACTACGATTCCGATTTTTTCAATTGGAGTATCAGCTTTATGACTCAAATAATTTACGACAGCTGCCCCAAATATAGGATGAATCAGATATAAAGAATAGGAGATTTTGCCTAAAAAGGCTGTAATTTTAGAATTCCAGTTTGGCCAGTAATAAATGATTATAATAGGCAAAAGACCCGCAATTGCTGCACGAAGTTCTAGATAAAAAGTAGTAAAAATGGCTGCAGACAATAAAACAATAAAAAACTCTACTCGAGTGACCATTTTCTTTATGTAGAGCGTAAAAATAATTCCCATCAAAAACAGACTTCCCCAATGGAAAAAGAATCTATGAGAGTCGAAAATAAAAGGCATTGCAAAAATGAAGGCGTAAAAGACCAATCTCTTTGCTAATTTATCCGACAAAAGAAAGGGATATAATAGAAGAACCAAAAGGTAATATTGAAATTCTATTGCTAGGGTCCAAAAGACTTCATTGATCCAGCGCATGTCATCAAAAAAGGGCACTAAATAACCCAAATGGGCTAGTATCACGTTTGTTTGAGGGAAATCAACGTGTTGATCCGCCGGAAGAATGGCGTTTCGAAACAGAATAAAGAGCAACGCGATTACTAATGTAGCTAGATAAGGTGGTTCTATTCTGACAAATCTTTTGGCTAAATACTTTCCCGCAAACTTATACTTAAAATTTCCATTAATTAACGAAAGTGGAATTACAATACCTGAGATAACAAAAAATATTTGAACACCTAGCGCCCCAAACTGAAAGGTTTTGAGTACCCATTCCGTTTCTACAAAATTCACCGTAGTGTAAACAAAATGGAAGATTGCAACCGAAAGAGCTGCGAACCCTCTCAAAGAGTCAATGACAACTATGTGTTTAAATTTATCCATTAAAATTGGCTGACTTTCTCCAAAATTCTTTCTGTAGCGTGCCCATCCCAATTCAAAGGAATCTCTCCTGATTTATATCCTCCTGATTTGATTTTCTCGATATAAGTTTTGAGCTTCTCTACTTCAAATGGAACTAAAGTATTTGTCCCTACATCAATTGTAACGGGTCTTTCAGTGTTTTCTCTTAAAGTAAGACAAGGTACTTGTCTAAAAGTAGTTTCCTCCTGAATCCCTCCCGAATCTGTTAAAACGAAAGAAGCATTCAGTACCAAATTTTGAAAATCGAAATAAGACATGGGCTCTGTATAAATCAATTCTTTGATTCCATCAAACTGATCTTTCAAACCGAAAGATTCAATTTTCGACCTTGTTCTAGGGTGTATTGGAAAAACGACCTTATAATCATCCTTCAAATAATTTAAGAGATCCAGTAGTTTTACCAGGCCTTTTTTATGATCCACATTTGAAGGACGATGAATAGTCATTAAAACAAAATCATCCTCCTCAACACCGAGAGTTTCCTTAACTTTTGAAGCTTTGATCTGATCATCAAACTCTACCATTGTATCAATCATTGTATTTCCGACAAAATGCACCTCTCCTCTTTTCTCTTCTTTTTTTAATGCTTCAAGACCACTTTGTTCTGTTACAAAATAGTGACCGGCCATTTCATCAGTAAGAATTCGATTCCATTCTTCGGGCATTTGGTAATCAAAACTTCTCAAGCCGCTTTCCAAATGTGCTAAAGGGATACTTAATTTATTTGCTACTATAGAAGCTGCTAATGTTGAATTCACATCACCTGGAACAATCATTAAATCTGGTTGAAAAGTATTTTTGATTAAGTTCTCCATTTCAACAAGAATATCTGCCATTTGAATCAAAGGAGACTCATTTCTAATTTTCAAGAAATAATCAGGAACTAGATTAAATTGCTCAAAGAAAATATTGGACATTTTTTGATCATAATGTTGTCCAGTATGCACAATTTTTATGTCAAGATTTGGGAAACTATTTGCTGCAACCTTTTTGAAACGGGTTACTTTAATGAAATTTGGTCTAGTTCCTACAACGATCAGAATTTTCTTTACCATTACTAGCTTAAACTTTGGTCAAATATAGAGTTTAAAGCTCAGCAAGACTTAAATAAGCATCTTTAATTTTAGGCGAAGATTTCAAAAAATTCTCTTTCCCAAATTGGATAATTCTTTCCCTCTCCGAAGCCTCAACTTTCTTTAACTCTAAATCAGTTATATCAGGTGATACGAGAATACCCAAGTCATGGGTTACAGTTAAATCAGAAAAATCACCTAACTCTGGAGAAATCAAAACTTTTAGACCGGAGGCAAGGTATTCGGCAAATTTTACAGGTGAAGCTACTTTATTGGTTGTACTTTTTTCTCTAATCAACAATCCATAATCTGCTTGTTTTAAGTAAGAAGAAACTTCATTTACAGGAACAAACATTCTTAGAACTCGGCCTTCATATTTTTGCTGAAGCTCGGTTACAATGGCATTTTCTCTCGATAGGAATAATATTTTGATATTGGGTTTTTCAAGTAAACCTTCTAAAAATGATTTTAGATAATCGAGAGATTGCCATCCACCAAGAGAACCTGCATAAGTTATCAGTATATCTTCAGACTCTAAACCAGGAATTTTCGGAGTTTGATTTCCTTCCTCAAAATCCGCATTCAAAGAGCAGGGAATCAAAATGTGTTTTTCTGATTTGTACCCATACTTATCTTTCCAATGTTCGATCAATTGGTTTGAAACGGATATTCGGTAATCGGTTTCAAGAATTGCTCTTCGTTCTATTTCCTCTACTTGATCGTCAATTCCAGCTCCAGCGTATACATGATATTCTTCATTTTCAGCTAAAATAGCCCCTCGACCATCATATACAATCGTATACTTTTTAGGATCCAAAACCATCAAAGCCAAATTTGTAGGCATAATCCCTCTACAGATAACAATTGAACCCGGCTTCATTTTAGCCAATTTTAAATAGAGCTTATTCTTTCGCCAGTTTTTTAATTTGGGAACGGATGGATAGACTTTTGCATCAGGCACATACTTTTTCACCCATGCTTTATTCTTTTTAAATCCTTTTGCTGAAAAAATAGTGACTAGCTGACAATCAACGTCGTTTTCTTTAAACAAGTTAACAACATCAATAACCTGACTTTTATAGATAGCATCAGGAATATCATCGAATGTTAAATAATAAATTCGTTTGGGCATCTAGGATTATTTCTTTTTCGCCTTATTCAATATATCCTCCCGAAGATAAAACTTCTGTGGAACATTGATTTCTTGAATATGAAAAACTTCCTCGACTTCTTCATCATTGATTAGTTGTTGGAGAACTTTTTTCATGTATTCGGGCATGCTTGGTTGTTTGATTGCTTCTTCAAACAATTCTTTATCGACCAAATCCGCATTTTGGATAAAAAAACCAATCATCTTCATGGAATAATCATCTACTTTAGGTCCTTTCGCTGCTTTGGATGGTGCAAAATATTCCTCTTCCAAAATTGCTTGAAAACCCTCTTTTTCAGGATGTGGATACCATTGATAAGTGTGATCCTCTGCAATCCCAAATTTTCGGGTCATCCCTAAAGTGTGAATCGCTTTTCTCAAAGGCCCTTTTATTGGTTTCAAAAGGGGATGCTGTCTAAGTTTATCTGTTTTTCTTTTCTCTTCAGGAGTCCACAAAACCAAAGTAGCTGAAAGTGCATCTGGCACAAAGACAATATGAGGCTCCCATGCATTTACAACAGATGGATTCCAATCTTTCTGATGAAAGTGTCTTGTGATGCCCATTTGAGTCATTTTATCAGCATCAACATCAGGTTTTAAATCAAAAAGCATGGATTCATAACCTGAGCCAAAAAAGGCATTGGAACTCAAAATATAATTATTGTGATGATGAATTGCATGAGCAGCAAGACCATCAATCTTTTCCTTATTTCTTGGGAAAACATGAAGCTTTAAAACAAAATCATCTGTCTCATAAATATAGAAGAAAGGAATATTGTATTCCGACCATTCGTGAGTTTGGAACCCTTTGTCTAGAAGGTTTCTTTTCAGAACTAACTTCAAAAAGTCTTTGTCCTGCCCCATTTTTAATAGTAAAGGATGACTTTTATCATGAAAATCTCTTCTATTCTCATTTTCAGATTCGATCTGAAGTAGTTCCGTGATATACGGATGATCTTTGAGTATTTCTTGCATTCGAATGAATTTGTTTTGCTCTCGCAATCAAAATTATAAAAATTTGCACTCCAAAAATTGAGAAAAGCCCGAAAACTTTCTGATAATAATCAAAGTTAATCAAGAGATTGAAGCAATACTTGAATTTATTTACTGGGAAACTAAATTCTTAGCGAATGAGTCGAAATTAACTTCTGCGCAAAAGTGACTTTTCCAAAAATCTTGTATTTGGTTTGAATCATATTTCAAGCGATCAAAATTTTCAATTTTACTACTTAGAAAATTTGAGTCAAATTCTTTAGGAATCAGTAAACCATTTTGATCTTGAACAATTTCAGAGGTCCCTCCAACATCAGTAGCAATCACTGGTATCCCAAAGCTTATAGCTTCCATAATACTAACTGGTAAACCTTCACTTTCACTCACATTTACAAATACATCGATCCAGTTTGATTCTAAAAAACGAATCAATTCTGAATTGGAAACCATCCCCTTCCATTCAACCTCAACGTTTGATGGAAGCGCAACCAAATCCTCATCAAATTGGGTGTCCTGAGCATCATTCCCAAAGTGCGTCCACTTTACATTTCTTTTTACTGAGCTCAATGCGGAAATTAATCTCCCCACCCTTTTAACCGGATGCAAGCTAGAAATTGTAAGTAGCTGAAGCGTTTCATTTCCTCTAATTGCTTTAGTGTTTTTCGGAGTCCTTGTTCCGAGATATGCCAGTTCAATTTTCTCTCTCATCGACGGGAATTTATCTGAGAGGTATTTAGACCCAGACTTGGAAATTGTAAAAACCTTAGAGACCTGTTTCATTTGAAAAGTTCTGAAAGGGATTGGGTATTTATGTCGGTCATCATAGAGATCATAACCATGAGCTCTTGTGCAAAAACTATTTATTATTTTCTTTCTTTTGAGAATTCCAAGAATAGACGTCCAATGATCAAACCAATATGAATAAAATACAGCATTGTTAGCTCCGTGGTCAAGACTAATTATTTCCTCGAGCTCTTCAGCTACATAGATATAATTTGCAATCTCGTGTAAAAGATTTTTCTTTTCTGAAACTGGACGTTTTTTTAATGAGCCTTGTAAGATACTCGACACGAGAGTCGGATTCTTAAGTAAGGCTG
>JAUICI010000176.1 GCA_030427935.1 Bacteroidia bacterium
CAGGATTTGGAGCATCGGCAATGGAAAAGCAAGAAGCATGTTTTTCAGAAGCTTGGTCGGTAAATGCACTTGCAAAAGCAATAAAGCCTCCTGCACTTTCGCCAATTAAATAAACATTGTTTACATTTTTGTAGGTAGAATTGTTAAAGACAAGGGGATTAACGAATTGGTTGAAAGTTATAAAGAAATAAATAAAAAATATTATACTTTTACATTAATAAAAAAAACTATGAAAACTAAGAAAACAATCCCATTATTAGTATTGATAGCCATTACGGCATTTTCTTTTGGACAAGTGAAATCATTTTATGATTTGAGCGCAAAAACGATAGATGGAAACGATTTTAAATTTTCTTCGCTAAAGGGCAAAAAGGTATTAATTGTGAATACAGCATCTAAATGCGGTTATACTCCTCAATATGAAGATTTGGAAAAGCTTTATCAAAAATACAAAAACGCTCAAATTGGTAGTGCAGAAGGTTTTGAAATTCTTAGTGTTTCATTGGATGAGAGCAAGGAAAAGTGGATGCAAGCCATTAACACGGACGGATTAATTTGGGAAAATCATGTGAGTGATCTTCAAGGATGGAACTCAATTGCAGCGAAACTTTATAAAGTAAATAGCATTCCAGCGACCTTCCTAATCGATAAAAAAGGAATTATCAGAGCCATGAATGTAAGAGGAAGGGAATTGGAACAAAAATTGCTTCCTTTATTATAAAATGGTAGATTTGAGTATGAAAATTAAAATGAATTTGTCCGCAATCTTAACGGTTGCGTTCCTTTCATTCTTTACTTTTTCTTTGTTTGGTCAGCAAGTTAGAGAGCTTGCTCCGGTTGTGCTTAAGGGGAAAATAAAGAATGCCACTAATAAAGCAGTTTACTTAAGTTCTTTTGATGGAAAGAATCTGAATGCCTTTTGCATAGATTCTCTTGATGATCAAGGAATGTTTTACATGAATTGTAATATCCCTTCTAAGGATATCTTTTATTTTCGATATGATGGAAATAAACAATTGAATGTCATTCTTCAAGTAAACGATACAATTGAGATTAATTCTGACGCCACTAATTTCCTAAAGACCACTGAAATCAAAGGTTCTGAACCTACAGCAGCGCTTTGGGATTATATGGTGACTTATTCAGCTTATAAATCTAAATTGGATTCAGCAACGCGCTATTTGAAATCGCATCCTGGATCAGACAAGGAAGTGAATGAAAAGTTCAAGCCAATTTCAACGAATTGGATGAAATACAGAAACGGTTACATCCAAAAATACTCGAATTCTCCTGCTTTGATTGCTGCTTTGAATGGAGTTGAGGAACAACAGGAAATGGAGTTGAGAATGCAGATTCTGGAGAAATTGGCAGGAATCTATAAAAATACGCCAACCGGAAATAATATTGCGCTTCAATACCAAAAGACTAAGGCAAAATGGAATAGTACCAAAATGACAACTCAAGGAGCTGTTGCACCTGATATTTCGCAAGCAGGAGTGGACGGACAAGAAAGAAAGTTAAGCGATTTGAAAGGAAAGGTTGTGCTTCTGGATTTTTGGGCATCTTGGTGTGGACCTTGTAGAAGAGAAAATCCAACTGTAGTTAAATTGTATCACAAATACAAAGACAAAGGTTTTACGGTATTCAGTGTGTCATTGGACAACAAAAAAGATCGCTGGATGGGTGCAATCGAAAAAGATGGATTGATATGGCCTGACCATGTAAGTGATCTAAGAGGTTGGGGGAATGCCGCTGCCAAACAATATGGTGTTAGTTCAATTCCGGCGACTTTCCTTTTGGATAAAGACGGTAAAATCATAGGTAAAAATCTAAGAGGTTTTGCACTAGAACAAAAATTGCAAGAGATTTTCGGGTTCTAATCAATAATGCAAAGCGGTAAAAAAATATATTTCGCTTCTGATTTTCATTTAGGTGTTCCTGATTATGAATCCAGTCGGGAAAGGGAAGACCGGATTGTGCGATGGCTAAATGAGATTTCCAAAGATGCCGAAGAAATATATTTAGTCGGAGATTTATTCGATTTTTGGTTTGAATACAAGCATGCTGTTCCTAGAGGATATATAAGATTGCTCGGAAAACTTGCCGAATTATCGGATTCTGGAATAAAAATCACATTGTTTACGGGTAATCACGATATGTGGATTTTTGATTATCTCCCAAAAGAAATCGGTTGTGAACTCTATCGCAAGCCGATCGAAAGGGAATACAATGGAAAACAATTCATAATAGGACATGGCGATGGTCTTGGTCCTGGCGATAAAGGTTATAAATTCATTAAAAAGGTATTCGCTTCAAAAGTCTGTCAATGGCTATTTGCTCGTTTACATCCAAATTTTGGAATCGGTTTGGCAAATTTTTTCTCAAGGAGAAGTCGAAAGATGACAGGCGAAGCCGATGATCAATATTTTGGAGAAGAGGAATGGCTGGTAATTTACTCGAATGAAATCTTAGAGAAGAAGAAGGTCGACTATTTTGTCTTTGGTCATAGACATTACCCGATGGACATCACACTCAAAAATGGACATTCCCGATATTTGAATCTCGGGGAATGGATCAAGTACAATACCTACGCCGTTTTTGACGGAGAAAATTTGGAAATGAAAGCCTTTGAAACAGAGATGGTTTGTAAAAAGACTTAGTTATCTTTTTGAAAAATAGCTAGAAGAAATACGATTAATCCATTGAGGATTATAGAAGACGCAAGCCCAAGAATTGTGATCATAATAAATGCAGTGAGCTGAGGTTGTCCAGGTATTAAAATCATGAAATTCGTCATTGCGGCTAGCAAGATCCAAAAAGTTAAGAAATAGGTAACGAAATAAAGAGCCGCTATCTGTAAATAATATTTAGATGGTTGGCTTTTAAACTTTAGCTGATTGAAAAAAAGACAAAACACAAGGCCGATAAATATTGATCCAAAAAATACGAGTGAATCGTTGGTAGGTCCCATAAATGTCAATCCAAAAAAAGCAAGAGCGCATATTATTCCTGCGGCAACTGCCGCGATTTTGGTTTTAATCATGTCAAGTTATTAGGTCTAATAAATATAATTCCCGATGTTGAGTGAAATCGACGTCTGAATGCCAAACTTAAAATATCACTTCCGATAAACCATTCCATTTCTCCACGAATCCACAGCATCATACCACATGGATTTAAACATGGGGTTCCGGATTAAGGCGTAATCATTCTTCTGAAAATTTCCATCCTCTCGGTAGAAACTAAAAGAAATAGAACTGCTCCCAGACCTATTGGTATAGACCCATCTTTCCTCTTTTCCGCCTTCATTTTCTATGGATTCGGGTTCACCAAAAATAATGTAGATCATGCCGCGATCTGTTTTCCAGCCTTCTTTGTAAGTGGTGAAATTTCGGTTGGCATGTTCCACTCTGGAATAATAGGATTTAATTAAGTGTCGAGCCGACTCTCGGTCCTGATCCGCCTTATCTAACCAAAACTTCTCAAATTCTCTTCTGCGATGTAAATTCGTGTCAGTTAAGGCATTGTACTCATCCCTTGAGCTTATATATCTCAACGGTTCCACTAAAAGGTCTACAGTTTTGATTTCAGGATAAAAATTGGCATATCGACTAATCAAAAATCCCTTATCTCCATTTGATTTCGATGAAGAGATATACAAGGTTTTATTCTTCAAACTTGTCAATTCAAAATCAACACTATCGCAAGCGAGCTCAAATTTACTGATGTATTTCCCGAAATCTGGATAGATTCTTTTACTCGCAAATGGAGGCATGGCAATTGTTTGTATTTCATTGTAAACACGAACCTCCAAGCTGTCACATTGCAGGTAGTTGGAGACAAATCTAAGTTTATCGGAATTTGGATTTTCCTTGTAGTAAACCATAGAGGAGTCGGCATTCAAGAACATGAAATTCTCTTGAATACATTCTGTACTCTTTTTAAAAGTTCGGATTTCGTTTCGACTCTTATTTAAGTGACGATCTTCTATGGTCAGCTCCATTTCGTATTCGGCATCTTCCATGGCGATATCAAACGAACTCTTGTAGATCCCATTTGGATGTGCTTCTTTATCTAGGTTGAATTCTCTCGTAACGCGATAGCTTTTTTGTGTACTCACATTGGTTAAAATAGCCGTAATCCCAATTTTCACATATTTCGAGTTGTTTACTATTTTGGATAAATAGGTGTTGAGATCAATTTTAACATGAAATTGGGTGTTGGTTGAATCAAGATGATACAATTTGTAATTGAAATCCAACTTATTCTGAGTCCAAACATTAATTGAAATCAAGCTGAAAAAGCAAATAAAAAATATGTGAGAAAACTTTGTCTGCATTGAGAATTTAAAAATAAGCAATATATCCAAAATGGACTTTACTATTTCTGAAAAGAATCGGTTGGTTTTGTTGTGTACCAAGAGCATAAACCAAAGAAAAAGTCCCGAATTTAGTAGCGAAATTAATTCCAACTCCAAAACCATAAGGCCAGTCATTAAAATAGCCCGAACTTAAATTTTTCTCGTAATAAGCTGCGTTAAAGAAAGCGAAGACATTGGAGTTTCGATCAATGAGAAAACGATATTCAAAATTCACAATCGAATAAAATGTAGCCAAAAAGGACTCTTCACCAAATCCTTTTAAACTATTAAGTCCACCAAACCGAAACATCTCATTTTCTAAAATTTGATTTCCCAAAATGGTTCTTGTAATGTTGTTGAGCTTAAAAACATGACGCTTGGCTAAGGGAATGTAACCTTCAATCTTGGCGCTGAGTGAATAATTTGTAGATTTTAAATTCACATCGGAATACAAACTGTCGTCAAAAGCAGGGTTTTTCCTTATTTTCTTGAGTCCAACTGAACCTTCTAAGTCAATGACGAATCCTTTTCTAGGATTGAAAATGTAGTCCAAAGATCGATTAAAATAACTCATCCCGTAAGAATTCGTTCGAGCATCAGCCAATTGGGTTAGATCTGAAGGCGCATTAATCAGACTGGTAGAGATAATATCAGTAGAAAAGAACTCGTAAAAAGCCTTCAAATAATTCCCTCCTTTAAAATAGTATTGAACCCCAGCTTTCGCTCTCAGATTTAAATAGGAGGTGTCTCTTTTGTATAAATAAAAACCACCGTCTAATCCAAAGGGTGTTTTAAACAAGAAAGGCCAATTTAATTCGATTTTCAAGTCTTGGGTTTGTGGTTGAAGTTTTCTCCAATGAATATTGAGCATTTCTCCATGTTTCAATAGGTTTTTCAAACGCAGTTGAAGTTCTCCAGTGATATTAATTTTCCCAGTTTGATCATCCGGTTGAATTCCGATAATCCCATTAAAATTGGAGTTTTTGATGGTTTCCACATAGATGAAAACTTCCGCTCCTTCAGGAGTAAATAAAACTTCATGTTTACGAATTTCCTTTATAAAACTGATTTCCTTTAATCGATTGCTGATTTGCCTTAAGTTCTTTTCTGAATAAGCGTTACCTTCTTTTAATCTGAGATAGGTTGCGATAAATTTTGGTGAGATTTTTTTAGATCCTTTCACATTGATTTTAGTGATCTTCACATAAGGCCCTTTATTGATCATCAGAACTCCCGAAATCTTTTGATCTCCAATGGATACAGAGTCTAGCCAAACCTTAGCGAAAGGGTAGCCTTTGTTTTCAAGATCCTCCAATAATTTCGATGTGAATTCCTGATATTCCGTTAAACTAAAATCGGCATTATTGTATAGCTTTTCTTTAAATTTTGTAAGGCGAATAAGCTCGTCATCGAGATTTCCATTTTTTATTTTAGCCCATTGAAATTTCTCAAAAAGATCCAATTTCACCTTCCATTTGTTTGAAGTTTTTTCCTGAATCTCATATTTGCAAAGAAGAAAACCTTTGTCTTGATAATAGCGATTCAAACTTTCCAGATATTTAACCGCGCTAATCGAGTCTTTGTGGTAATATTTAAAAGTTGGTTTTGGTTTTATTTCCTTTCGGTTGACAAAATCCAGTTCAATTTTTGATTGACCAAAAACAAAGGTCTTGCTTAAGACAAAGAGCAATAAAAAAAGAAAATGGGGTCTTTGTAACATTTTAGTCAATTCGCACTATATCAATACGAAATTTCGATAAAAAAATTACTTTGAGCTAACCTCAGAGCTATTTTATCGAAAATTATTCTTAATTTAGCTGCTCTTTGGAAAACGAATATTTATAATCAAACAAACAAAAATGAAAAAGATTTTCGCTGTAAAAGTGTTGGCTGTGGTAGCTGTTGTAACTGTACTTTCATCTTGCGGTTCAGGTCGTCATAAGTGCCCAGCATACGGAAGCGTAGATGCTGATAACTCTGATTTCGATACTGAGTTGGCGGAGGCAAAATAAGCCCCTAACCAAGACTACTCAATCGTCAGAATTTAATCTCTACAATCTGTTTTATTTCAGGATTCAGGCTATTTGCTACTGGACAAGTTTCGGCTATACGCCTATATTTAGCTTCAGATTCTTTTGAGAAATTGTTGCCTCCAAGGTCTAGTTCAACCCTGATTTCGATAATTCTTCTTGGATTACTTGCCATTTTTTTAGTTACCTGAGCTTCTGCTCGAGTAAACGGTATATTGTTTTGATCACAATGTATTCCAATTACAGTAATCATACAAGTTGCAAGTGAGGTTGCTACCATGTCTGTTGGTGAAAAGGTAGACCCTTTACCATTGTTGTCTACAGGGGCATCCGTCTTCGTTATTGATCCCGATTTAAGGTGTGTAATCTCAGTTTCAAGGTTTCCAAGGTATTTTACGTGTGCGGTTTTCATCATTTATTTTCGTAATTTTGTATACTATGCCAAAACGGATTATAAATATACTTCTAATTTTTGTTTTCACTTCTTCAGCCCTGTATTCGCAAGAAGAAGAAAAGTCAGAGGCAAAAATGCTTTACAAGAAGATTGTTTATGGCGGAGTGAATATCGCAACTAATGGCTGGGGGATTACTTTAAATTATGGCTGGCAAAAGAATTATAAATACCGACACGTTGTTGGTTTTACTGCGGCCAATATTAAACACGAGAAAGAGGTCAAGTCCTTTAGTCCATATTATGAAGATGCCAAAGGATTCTTTTATGGGAAATTAAATTCC
>JAUICI010000177.1 GCA_030427935.1 Bacteroidia bacterium
GCAGGCGGTTTTGCAGATGTGGGCAGGAATCATTGCTATTGATGCCTGGACCTATTGGAAACATCGCTTTTTGCATACGAAACTGTTTTTTCCTTTTCACATGCATCATCATTCCTTTCGCGATCCAACACCATTTGCAGGTTTTGCGGTTGGACCATTTGAAACAATCTTGACCTTCTGGCCATTATTGCTGATCTGCATGCCGGAAGCGAAGCATTTTGCGCCTTTTTATTTTACAGCTATTGTTTCTTTTGTTTTGTTGAATTTGTATTTGCATTGCGGGGTGACTTTCAAATCCATGGAAGGAACAACGAAATATTTATTATTAAATAGCTCCGCTTGGCATAATATTCATCATTCGGATACCAATACGAATTTTGGTGAAGTGTCTTATATCTTGGATAAAATTTGCGGTACGACCCGAGAAAAGAAACTCGAAAAAAAGCAAAGAGAGAAAGAGGAGAGAGCGAGGGTGCGAGCAACTGTATAAAGTTGTGAGCAAGAGGAAGAGCAAGAGGGGAGCGGTTCACCTTTTCCTTTTACGTTTTTCCCTTTTACCTCTATCTATTCCTTAATTCTTGAACACTACCCGCATTCAATTCATATTCCATTTGAGAGAGAATAGGATCCAGACTTCCTAATTGCTTTTCGATTTCTTTTGAGATGGATTTTAGGTCCAGATAGTAATTGCGGATTTGGTCGTTCAATTCGATCATTTGCTCTGCGGCCCAGATTTCGAAAGTATCCGTTTCAGCGACAAGTTCAAGTTCCCTCAAAACCAGAAATAAACTTAATTCCGGTATCTTTCGGTCGATGTCCTTGTATTCGTGATCCACATAGATCTTATAAACACGCCCCCCAATTTCAAAAAGTACAGCTTTATAATATTCCTTAAGATCCAGATAATCGGCATCCAGGTAATCGAAAGAGATCTTGTGATCTTGAATTAAAGTCTGGAGTTTTTTGATTTCGGGATTCATTGTTTCTTACTTAGTTCTTTGAGCATTTTAAAATTACCTTGAATCAAAGCTAACTTTTTCTTCCGAGACCATTTTTGAACTTGTTTTTCTCGGAGAAATGCTTCTTGGATTGAATTAAATTCTTCATGATAAACAAGTTTTACGGGTCTTCTTTTGTCCGTATAATTTGCTCCAATACCCGAATTGTGTTCTAATAATCTTAGTTCCATGTCCGTAGTTGAACCAGTGTAAAATGAACCATCAGAGCATTCCAAAATGTACATATACGCAGATTTCATAATTTGATTTATTGTGGTTACTTCAAATATAAGCCCTTTGGTTTAAACACAAAACACTTCGACTGTTTCTCGACTCCACTGCGTTCCGCTCGAATCTACTGTGCCACCGCTAAAGCTAAGGCGACACGCGGTCAGTGACCGCGTGGTTAGGAGGTATTGGTTTGGCCGCATAACGAGAAGTCAAGTTTTTCGGAATGGTATTGCGGCCAATTGGTTCACCTCCTTTTGACGGCTCCTGAGCAATGCTGAGCTTGTCGAAGCATAGTCGAAGGGCTGGGAGGTTTAGAATAAATATTGAGAAAAAACGAGACTTATTGGTTTTATTTTGACCAACAAATTTGAGCCGACGGCCTCACCCCCAAGCCCTTCAATTATTTTTCCTATATTAGTTACCCTAAAATTAAAAAACCAACTAGTAAAATGGGAAAAGGAGATAAAAAAACCAAAAAAGGAAAGATGATTGCCGGTTCTTACGGTAAAACAAGGAAGAAAAAACCAAAAGGAATCAGAAGACCTGAAGCGAGAGCCGCAGCTGCTCCAGCGAAGGAAGAAACTCCAGAAAAGAAAACGGCTGCTAAAAAGCCAGCAGCAAAGACTGCCGCAGCTAAAGCTCCTGCTAAGAAGCCAGCTGCTAAGAAAACGACTGCTGCTAAACCAGCTGCAAAGAAAGCACCTGCTAAAAAGCCAGCTGCAAAGAAAACTACTGCTAAAAAAGCTGATGATAAAGCAGAATAGACTGCTGATTCAATAAAATATTGGAAAGGGGAGAGTCGGGATTATTCGATCTCGGCTGTCAATCCTTTTTCAAGAAGTCCAGTGCAAATAGGTTCTAATTTTTCATAAGAACCTTTTTTTACGTCGCATTTTCCGTTGTTGTGAATAATCCAAGCACATTGTTCAGCTTGAATATTGGAATGAGAGCATAAACTAATTAAACTATCGATCACATGATCAAAGGTATTGACGTCGTCATTGTAAACGATTATTCTAAATCCAGAGTCAACTATTCGGTCTAAAGCTAATTCTTCTTGTACTTCTGTTTGTCCCATCTCTCTTTACTTATACTCAAGAATAATTTTTGCCAAATCTACGCTAATTTCTTCAAATTTGTAGTATGCTTTGATCTCAGATCCTTCAAATCCTTTTTGTTTTAAGTCGTTCTGTTCGCGTTCCACTTCTTCAAAAGTTTTGAAATTTCCTTTGTAGAAAGTTGTTCTTCCCAACTCATCTTCTTCATTCTTAATGTTCGAATCAAAGAAGAATTTCGCCTTGTCTTGAGGTACTTCTCCGTCATAAGTTCCCATGATCAATCTGAAATAAACGGCTTCTTTATTGTAATCAGCAGGGGAGAGTTCGCCTGGCTCATTATCGATATTATCGTTATTTCCATTGTTTCCACCATTGTTGTCATTATTCCCATTTGCTGGCGGAACAACATTATTTGGTGGATCTAATTGATTATTGATTGGATTGATTTCAACTTTCTCACCCGCGAGGATTTTCATTGCAGATCCAATAGTGATTTCATCGTACTTGTAATAAGCTCGAACAAATGCTTTGGCTAATCCTTCATCCACTAGTTTTTGTTTTAGCTTTTGAGCTTCATCGTATTTTTCAATCTTATTGGTAAAGAAATTCAGGTTGCCATCAATCATGGTCTCATTCTCAATTTTGTAGTTTTTATCAAATAAGAACTTAGCAATTTCTTGAGGAACATCTTCTCCATAAGTCCCGACATCTACTCGGAAATAGATACCGTCTGGAGTTGGATTGACATTATTGATCTCAACATTTTGATTTCCGTCATTATTGCCGTTATTATCATTGTTATCATTATTGTCGTTGTTGTTATTGTTGTCATTGATATCGTTGTTTCCATTATTTTCGTTTACAACTCCTCCTCCTGATATCAAGATGCCACTTCCATTTTCTTCAATTAGTTTTTTGGCTTGGGCAACGGTAATTCGCTCTCCCTTGTAGTAAGCTGTAACAAAAGCATCACTCACACCCTTAGCTCTTACTTCACTTCTTTTCTGAAGAGCTTCATCCACAGATGTGAAAGTTCCAGTAGAATATCGAATCAATCCATTATTGATTTTCTGTGAGTTCAAGGGTTCAATATTTCTCAAAGTAGCTTTTGTAGGTGGTCTATTATAAACACCGACCTGAACTGTGTAGAATAAACCATTCAATTGGTCTACTTGTGTTGAGGTAACCGTTCCGCTTGCAACATTGTTATTGTTCGCATTGGTATTTACATTATTGGTGTTCGCATTATTGTTATTGTCATTATTGTTATTGTCATTATTGTTATTGTCATTATTGTTATTGTCATTATTGTTGTTTCCATCATTGACGTTATTATTATTTTCGTCATTGTTGTTGTTTCCGTCGTTTACATTATTGTTGTTGTCATTATTATTGTTGCCGTTATTGTCATTATTTCCATTATTGGTATTGTTATTATTCCCATTATCCGTGAAATCATTGTTCTCAACAATTGGAATATTTCCAGAAGCAATCAATCGATCAGCTTCTGCCATTGAGATTCTTTTTCCATTTAAATAAGCCACAACAAAGGCATCGGAGTATCCAAGTCCTCGTACTTGATCTCTTGCTTGTCCTGCTGGTTGTTTCGTAGCAAAATAACCGACCATGTATCTTTTCACATTACCATTGATGGTTTCTGTTGACATAGGAGCAAATCGAGCAAATGTATTTTGCGGAATTGGTCTTGAGAATGCTCCAACCTGAACTTTAAATACCAACCCTTGCACAACTCCAGCAGCAGGTACAGGGTTCGTTTCATTATAAGGTGAATTTCCGTTGGTCATTCGGAATACATTCTGTCCGTTCAGTTGAGTAGGGGATTTGAAGTCAGCATCCGCCATATTCACAGCATCAATTGGTTTGACATCGTTATTCGCAGCTGCAATGATATTGTTGGCTGTATTCGAATCCAAGTCTGATATGGCATTATAAGCATTGGTCTTAAGATCTTTTGCTTCGTTTCTCAATTCCGCCTCTTTCTTTTGTAGATCTTCGATTTTCTTTAAATCAGCCTCTGCTTTGATTACGGACTCTTTTGCTTGTAGTTCCGCTTGAGCTTTATTAGCCGTTTTACTTGTGTCTGCAATTTGGTAATTTACAACCGCTTCAACAATCTTTCTTTTCGAGCTTTTCTGAAGGTTTTGAATCTCTTCAGCAATTTTATCAGCCTCTTCGGTTTTCTTGTTTGAGGCATCTATATTCTTTTTAAACTCTTTGAATTCTTCTTTTGAAGCAATTTCATTTACGATTGCAGGAGCCAATGTTTTCCCTTTCAGAGAATCGTCATGAGCTTCCAGCCATTCATTTTCTTTCGCTTCCATTTTATTGGCTTCATCCAAGATCTTGTTTCCAGTTTGGAATTTTTTATTGGCTTGCTTTTCTTTTTCATCCGCTTGCTTCACAAGGGCCTCTCTATATTTCTTTTTAACTGTTGCGGAACTATCTCTCAATGTTTGCGCTTCATTCTGAAGTTGATTGGCTTCATCAAGATATTGATTCGCTAATTCTTTCTGTTTATTGCTTTCTCTTTCATTTGGATCTTTTGGCACATTATTAACCACAACGGCACTGACGATTTTCTTTTTCATCTCACCGTCTGTCTTTGCAACATTTAGCGCCATTTTATTGTTGTCGAGAATGGCAAGTGCTTCATTTTCCTTTTTCAAAGCCTCATTTAGTAGCTGATTCTTTTCTTCCTTGTCTTTTGTTTTATCCGCTTGAGTTCTCAGTTTCTGAGCTTCATTTTGCAGAACAATCGCTTCAGCTACTTTTCTTTCGCTATTTGCTAAGATTTCGGAATTGTCATTTACTCCAACTTCAGCTACATTCTTTGTTAATTCATTATTTTCCTGAATCGTTGCATTAATCTCATTGGTCTTAATTGGTCCAACTTTTTCTAAAACTTCAGTTTCCTCTTTTTGAATCTTCTTATTGTTCTTGTCAATGGCTTTCTGAATCTTTTTCTGATCCTTTTCATTTGCTCCATTCAATTCTTCCTGAAGCTTGGCATTATCGTCTTTTAGCTTTTTCAGATCTTCAACATCTGATTTGATGTCTTCATATTGATTTCTTGAATCGTTTGATTTGAATTGATCAGGGTTAATGTTTTCTACCTTATTTTCCGGATTATCCGCATTGTT
The DNA here is from genome assembly GCA_030427935.1 of Bacteroidia bacterium. Taxonomy (GTDB): domain Bacteria; phylum Bacteroidota; class Bacteroidia; order Flavobacteriales_D; family Crocinitomicaceae; genus JAGQYP01. The sequence continues at coordinate 5,449 of JAUICI010000177.1, forward strand.
TCCAGCATTATTTACCAATGCAATTACGGCATCATTCGGATTCTCAACATTCGTATTCAGGATTTCATTGATATTGTTATCCGCAACATTGAAATTCTTTTCTTCTTCTTTCTGAATAATGTCATTATTGGCAGCGACATCATTTTGAATATCAGCTTTAATTCCCTCTAGTTTATTTTTTCTATTGATTAAATCTTGATTACCAGGGTTTGCGTTAATAGCTTCATCTGTCTTGATAATTTCCTCATCAATCTTAGAAATCAGATTTTCATTAATCTTATTCTTCTCTTCGGCTTTCTTTTTATCGCTTAATTCAGAATTGCCAATATTTTCAATCTGTTCTTCATAGTTACCATCTAGATCGCCAATACTGATGATAGGAGTAAGATTGGTAGCTACATTGTTTCCATTATTGCCGTCGTTTCCGTTGTTACCATTGTTCCCGTCGTTGCCATTATTACCGTTATTGCCGTCGTTTCCGTTGTTACCATTGTTCCCGTCATTGCCATTATTACCGTTATTGCCGTCGTTTCCGTTGTTACCATTGTTCCCGTCATTGCCATTATTCCCATCGTTACCATTATTTCCGGCATTTGCGGCAATGAGGTTTTCATTTTCTTGAATTTGATTTTCCAAATCTCCTTTAAGCGTGATTAAATTCTCCATGGATTTGGATAAAATCCTTTGTTGATCTGGATCCTCTTCTTCTTCAAGTCTTTCTTGAGTCAGCTGAATCTGCTTATCAACTGCATTCAGTGTAGTGGTATTTAATTCTTTTAATTTCTCTGCTTTTTGCTTGTCATTCAGATTTCCATCATTTTCGATATCGGATTTCTTAGAATTAAAGTCTGGATCGATATCTACTACTGAGTTAACCGTTATAACCGTATTGGCATTATTACCATCATTTCCATTGTTTCCGTCGTTTCCATTGTTCCCATTATTACCATCATTTCCATTATTTCCGGCATTGGCAGCAATAAGGTTTTCGTTTTCTTGAATCTGATTTTCAAGATCTCCTTTGATCGCATTTAAATTTTCTAAGGAATTCGTCAGGACTGTTTTTTGAGTAGGGTCCTCTTCAGTATCCAATTTCTTTTGAGTGAGCTCAATTTGTTTGTTCACTTCATTAAGTGCATTGGTATTTAAATCCTTCAGTTTCTCTGCTTTTTCTTTTTCATTCAGATTTGCATCATTTTCGATATCTGATTTCTTAGAATTGAAATTAGGATCGATATCTACAATAGAATTTACTGCAACAACTTCATTTGTATTGTTCCCATTGTTTTCAGCAATCTCTTCTTTTAAATTGTTGTTTTCTTTGGTCTTATTTTCTTTGATCTCACCAAGTGTTAAGGCGTCATCCTTCCATTCCTGTACCTTTTCATTATTTGGATCCTCTTCAATTTTCTTATTGAGGTCCCCGATTTTCGTATCCAGATTCTCAATCAATTTTTCGTTTTCAGCAATCAGGTTTTCGTTAATTTCATTTTTAGGCTTT
>JAUICI010000178.1 GCA_030427935.1 Bacteroidia bacterium
TTTTATGCTCTATTTCTGTCAGTTTAACATAAAAAGTAAAAGGGAGAATCATTTTACGAATTTGACTCAATTGATTTTTAAGAGTAGCTAGTTCTAATCGAATATTGGATTCAATATCAGAAGATATTTTTTGATTCAATTCTGACATGGCACGATAAAATTCGATCATTTTTAAGGTATAACCCTCAGGAATCAGTTCCCCTCCTCTTTCACCCTTTGATTCTCGATCAACTTTTGTCATTTCATAATCCGCGGCTGCTTCTCGACTTCGTGCCGCAAAAAACTGAAACAAATCAGAATATCCTTTTTGATCTTTTGGTGGAAGAAACAAGCCTTCCTTCTTAGAAACACAGCCCACCAAGCCAACAACAAAAAGCACAATTAGGTATCTCATCATGTTTTAAAAATTCGAAAGATTGGAAAAGTAACAGAATGTTTTGGGACTGTTGGACTGTTGGACGGCTAGACTTTAGATTTTTGAAGCCAAATTGATTAAATAAAATGCGGTTCTCTGATTGGGATTTTGGCTTCTCCTATAATATCTTCTTACGGTCCCTGAGCTATCATATAGCGCAGCGGAATGATTAGTCGAAGGGTTGGATTATTGGAAATGAATAAAATTAGCAATCACCCGTCTCCATTCACCCTATACCTATTTTCTGCCGGTCACTTTGAACTGTGTTCTTAATTTATTTTTTCGTACATTCACGAGATAACTACTTTACTTTGAGCACCCAAACTAAAAATATCGTTACTGTTAATAGTATTGACCTAGCGAATAAAGAAGCCTGGGGAATCAACAGATCCAATCCAAAAGAGGCCCTAAAAAAAGCGAAAAAGGCTTTAAAAATGGCCGAAAGCTTAAGTTATTCCAAAGGAAGAGGAGAAGCTATTTCTACTATTGGCGCCGCAAATTTGTGGTTGGGAAATTACGATGATGCTTTAGAGAATAGCATGGAAGCTGTTCAGATATTTGAAGACATCAATACCTATTTTCCTTTAGGTCAGGCGAAGTATACCATAGGAACGATCTTCTTTTATATTTCAGATTATGATAATTCCTTAAACTATTATCTAGAATCTTTGGAAGCTTATCATAATGCCAATTCTGACATAGGAAAAGCAGATGCCTATAATGGAATGGGATCTGTGTATTACGCGATTAATGAAAATGAAAAAGCACTCAATTATTTAAAAAAAGGTCAGAAAATCGCTCAAGAACTGGGTGCTACTAATATTCTCACCAAAATTCTCGATGGTATGGGTCAGGCCTATATCAATCTAAAAAAATACGATCAAGCACAGAAGATTCTAGAAAAATGCTTAAAACTTCTTGAGGAAAATAAGGGCAGCCGACATGTAAGGGCGCATTGTCTTAATAAGCTGGGGACCGTGCTCTTGATGAATAATCAGTATGAGGCCTCTTTGGAGTTTTTTGATCAAAGTTTACAGCTAAGAGAAGAAGATGAATTTTATTCAGGGGTTGCAGAATGTCTGAATAATATTGGTCAAGTTAAGTTCAATCAGAATAAAGAAAAAGAAGCTGAAGATTTTTTCTATCGTTCTTATGATCTGGCTAAAAAATACAAAGCTAAAAGCATCGAAGTAAAAGCGACTCTGGCTCTGTCAAAGCTTTATGAAGTTCAAGGTGACACAAAAAAGGCACTTAAATTCTTTAAAAGCTATCACAAACTAAGGGATTCGATTAAATCTGATAATGCAGACCGAAGAACAAGAGGGCTGGAATTACGATTTAAAGTTGAACAGGAAAAAAGTGAGAAAAACCTACTCCAAACACAGAACGAACAGCTCAAAAAATATTCGGAAGATCTGGCAACTCTTGGTGAAATAGGTCAGAGTTTAATGGCTTCACTTTCTGCTGAAAAGATCATCTCTCTAGCTCAAGAAAAATTGAGCACTTTGATGGATGCGACCTCTTTCGGGATGGCCTTGTATAATGAGGAAAAAGAAGAAATTCACTTTCCTGGTTATATTGAAGATGGGAAGATTTATCCAAAAATTGTTTATGATGTTTCTAAGGATGAACAACGTTTAGCGAATATCTGCTTCCGGAAAAAAGTGGAGATTGTTACGAATGATTTCCCTTCAGAATATCACAAATGGGTTGATAATTATGTAGCTCCAAAAGCCGGACAAGGTACGCAGTCCATTATCTATATTCCTTTTGAAATTGAAGGAGGTGCATCGGGTGTTGTGACCGTTCAGAGTTTTAAGAAAGATCAATACGATGAACATCATGTAAACATGCTAAGAAACCTTACTGTTTACATGGCCTCTGCTTTAGAAAATGCATTGCTCTATCAATCCATGGAGGAAAAAGTAGAGAAAAGAACGGCGGAAATTCGAAAACAAAAGGAAGACCTCGAGCAGAGTTATGAATTAACTAGTTTATTGAATGAAGTTGGGCAACAATTAACTTCCTCAACTGATTTTGACACCATCTTCATGCGACTGCACAAATCCGTTGATCAATTGATGGATGCTGCTTGTTTTGGAGTTCGTTTGTATCGCCCAGAAGCCAATGTGATCGACTATAAATTTGAGATTGAAAAAGGTTTGGTCGATGAAGAACCCTTTTCGGTTTCCATGGATAATGATGATAATTATTCAGTCATCTGTGTAAAAAACAACCAGGTGATTCATATCAATGATAACCTCAACGAATATCAGAAATATACCAAAGAAATCATCGTACCATCAGGTGAAATGCCGCATTCTTTGATTTTTCACCCCATGGCTATTGGAGACCGCGTTATTGGATTAATTACAGTTCAAAGTTTCGAAAAATTTGCTTTTACGGAGCGCCATGTGAACATCATTAAAACGTTGGCATCGTTCACAGCCATTGCACTTGATAATGCAAATATCCTTGAAAATCTGGAGAATAAAGTGGAAGCCAGAACAGCTGAAATCCGTGAACAAAAAGAGGAATTGGAAAAAACCTACCAAGATGCGAAAATGTTGAGTGAGATCGGATGGGAGATTAACACGTCGTTTTCTTTTGATGAAATCATTGGTAAGATCTACGAAAAGACAAATCAAGTAATGGATTGTACTATTTTTGGAATTGGGGTGGTGAATGAGGAAAAGAACTGTCTAGAACTAAAAGGGGCTTATGAAAAAGGGAAAGTCCTACCGGATTTGGAATTCTCTTTAGATGATGATGGAATGCTTACCACTTGGTGCGTCAAAAACAGTGAGGAAATCATCATTCTGGATTACTTTAAAGACATTGAAAAGTATATTTCTTACGACAATAAAACGACAGTCAAAGCTGGAGAAAGACCGGAATCCATCATTTACATCCCACTAATTACAAAGGGAAAAACGATTGGTACTTTATCTGTTCAAAGTTTTGAGCCCAATGCTTATAACGACTACCATTTAAACCTTGTACGAAATTTAGCAGTTTATGCCGCAACGGCCATCGAGAATGCAGGACTTTACAAGGAAATGGAAAAAAAGATTGAGGAAAGAACTGCAGAGGTTGTCGCTCAAAAAGAGGAAATTGAGACGACTTATAACAATACGCGATTGCTTAGTCAGATGGGACAGGACATTATTTCTTGTCACGATCTCGAAACCATTTTTGAGAAAATGTTGGTGAATGTGAATCAACTTATAGATGCTACGATTTTCAGTATCCGAATTTGTGATTATAAAACCAATGAAATTGAGTATTCTTATACCATGGAGGATGGCAAAAGATCTCCAAAAACAAGAGTTTCTCTGGACGATTTAGACAATTACTCGGTTTGGGTAGTTCGAAACAATAAAGAAATTTTCATCAATGATCATCAGAATGAATACCAGAAATACACGAACAAAATTGTCGTGGTTTCTGGAGGTTTACCGGAATCTTTAATCTTTTGTCCGCTTGTTGTAAAAGATAAAGTTGTTGGCGTCATTTCAGCCCAATCTTTTGAGAAACATGCCTATACCAGATACCATTTAGATATCTTAAGAACACTTGGTGCCTATTTGGCAATTGCATTGGAAAATGTGATGATTCTTGATAATCTGGAAGACACCGTGCAACAAAGAACCCTTGAGGTCGTCCAGCAAAAAGAAATCATTGAGGAAAAGAATAAAGACATCACCGATAGTATTCGCTATGCGCAAAGAATTCAGAGTGTAATCTTGCCTTCTCAAGGTGATTTCCAGAAGAATTTTAAAGACAGTTTTGTGCTATTCAAACCAAGAGATATTGTTTCTGGTGATTTCTATTGGTTAGAAAAAATAGACAACAAGCTCTTCTTTACCGTTGTTGATTGTACTGGGCATGGAGTCCCTGGAGCCCTTGTTAGCTTGGTTGGAGCAAATGGACTCAATCGATGCATCAATGAATTTGGTTTGAGAAAACCTGCAGCGATTTTAGATCAACTTAAAGAGATTGTAACGAATACTTTCGCCAACACAGGCTCAAGTACAAAAGATGGAATGGACATGGCTCTTTGTTGCATCGATTTCGAAAAAAACACCTTGGAATATGCCGGAGCAAATAATCCACTTTGGATTTTAAGAGAAAATGACAACTCCCCGATTCCTTATGAATCAACAGAAAATCATTCCATGCGAATTATTGAAATAAAAGCGGATAAGCAACCTGTTGGTCAATTCGACGATACACAACCCTTTACCAATCATACCATCAAATTAGAACCTCACGACAGAATCTACTTATTTACTGACGGTTATGCAGATCAATTTGGAGGGAAAGACTATAAAACCAGAAAAAAAGGTGGTAAGAAATTCAAATACTCCAATTTGAAAAGCCTAATCTTTGATCTTCAAAACATCGAAATGAGCGACCAACTCAAGCACTTTGAGCAAACCTTTGAATCTTGGAAAGGAGATTTTGAACAAGTGGATGATGTGTGTGTAGTTGGTATAGAAATTTGATGAGTTTGGTGTATTGAGCAAGAGCATGATTCGTGACAATCTAAAACTTTTATTAATTGGATTGATTCTAGTATCATGTGAATCGAATACTTCTATGGAATCTATCAATAAAATTGAATTACCAACTGTCAATCGTGAATTAGAAGAGGATGAAATTCAAATTGAAGCCTCATATATTGCTTGGGGATGTGCGTGCGCCAACTGGATGACGCGTGAAAGTCAAATAGAAATGAATGAAATCAATGAAAATGGCGGTGCATATGATTGTCAGAGCTTAGGAACCTGCTTTAATATTGAAAAGGCAAATAAAAACCTCCCCTATCCAGATTCTTTGTGGGATGAAAATGGTAAAATTCAATTTGTAAGGTTTACTGGCAGATTTTATAAAGAACATCAACCCTGTCCAGGACATGATGATGTGGTTCTTCATGCAAAAACATTTCGATACACTTCTTTTGAATATGTCGACTAAAAGATAATGATCTGGGAGTATAGAGTAAGAGGCTAAGTCGCACTAATCTGTATGTTCTTGAATTAAATCTATAATTTTATAACTACGAAAGCACTAAAAAACAATTCGAATTGGGGAGAATAAAAGAAATCCTGAAAAAGCCCAAGTCGTGGATTTTAACTTTGGCTTATATTCTTATTGCTACTCTTTTGGATGATGGACCAGAAGAAACTCTCCTTTATATTCTGCCAGAATCTTTGGCCATGATGCTTTTCGCCATGTTATTTGAACTCTTTCAAGCGAAGAGTTTTGGTAAGGCCGTCGGACGATTTTTTGTTTATTTAATCTTCATAGCACTCACTTGCTTTATGCTGGTTTTCCCACTTGTATTCATTCTTTTCTTTAATTCAACGCAATTATCTGAACTTGACCTTTTTCATAGTGAAACAGCAGACCAGATTTACTTGATTCTCGACATTGATTCAAATTATGGAAGCATTCTACCTAATATGATTGATGTAATGGGACTCCCAGGAATCATTGTATTTGTTCTTGCACTTTCTAATTTCATATTTTCAAAATTCAAAAGCGGTTCCATGTTTAAAGGGAATACTTCTTCTGTTCCCTATGAATTGAAATACGTGAGCTTCATGACTTTAGGATTTCTCATAGGACTTCTGCCAGCTTTTATCATAGGTTTGATTTTTTATGGAAGCTTTCCAGTTGTTCTTATCATTATCATGAGGTTCTATACCGAGTATTCCATATCTGAGGATTAGAAACTACTTTTTCAATGTTAAAATCTCGTGAATAACCCAAAGATTTTAAAGGTCACTCCAGCCCTATTTCTAGCTATTTTTGTTCTTCAAATTTTAAGAGAACATGAAACAATATCTGGATTTACTTGACCATATTCTTGAAAACGGCACACAAAAAGGAGACAGAACGGGAACTGGAACCATATCTACTTTTGGTTACCAAATGCGTTTTGATCTTTCGGAAGGTTTCCCGGTTTTAACGACAAAGAAACTGCATTTAAGATCTATTATTCACGAGCTTTTGTGGTTTTTACAGGGAGACACCAATATCAAGTATTTAAAAGATAACGGTGTTCGAATTTGGGATGAATGGGCAGATGAAAATGGAGACCTTGGTCCTGTTTATGGTTATCAGTGGAGAAACTGGCCAAATCCCGACGGAACTTCAACGGATCAAATCAAAAAATTAGTTGACCAGATTAAGAATAATCCCAATTCCAGAAGACATATTGTTTCGGCATGGAACCCGAGTTTTGTAGACGACATGGCTTTACCTCCTTGTCATACCATGTTCCAATTCTATGTAGCTGATGGAAAACTTTCTTGCCAGTTGTATCAAAGGTCTGCGGATACTTTCTTGGGCGTTCCTTTTAATATTGCTTCGTACGCTTTATTGACCATGATGCTTGCACAAGTTTGTGATTTGGAACCAGGTGATTTTGTTCACTCTTTTGGTGATGTGCATTTGTATAATAATCACATTGAACAAGCCCAATTACAGTTGACCAGAGAACCAAGAAAATTGCCTAA
>JAUICI010000179.1 GCA_030427935.1 Bacteroidia bacterium
CTAATAATAAGTTAGTTTATCCGAATGAGGTTGAACCAGGGTATAATGGAGATTTAATTTATACCATTAACTTCCAAAACACAGGATCTGCTCCCGCTTTTAATATTCGTTTGTTGGATACATTATCAGCAAATTTAGACTTGTCAACTTTTGAAGTAATTGATTATAGTCATGAAAATCATTATTTGCTAGATGGAAATGTCTTACAAGTGTTCTTTCCAGATATCATGTTGATTGATAGTACTTCATATGAACCAGAATCCAAAGGGCATGTAACGTTTAAAATAAAACCGACTAGTGGAATGGTGGTAGGAGATACTATCGAGAATGAAGCTTATATATATTTCGATTTCAACTCGCCAATTCTAACAAATACTGCTAAGACGGCTTATGTGAGTTATGCAAGTATTCAGGAAAACACAAATGCTGTATCGGTTTATCCAGTACCTTTTAAAGAATATTTTCACATTAAAGGATTACAAGCTGGAACTGAACTTGTGTTGACAGACATCCTCGGTCAAATGATTTGGAAAAAGAGATTGACAGGAAATAATAGGATTGGAACAAGTGAGCTGAAGCCTGGTTTTTACTTCCTAACTTACATGAATGGTAGCTCAAGTAAAACTTTGAAACTCTTGAAAGAATAATCTGAAGAAAAATGTTTTTTCTAAAAGCGGTTCTCTCTTAATTTGAAAGGGTGAATCGCTTTTTTTATTTTTAGGAAAAAATTGAAATGAGCAATACGCTAACCCGCCAACAAGTTTCTGGTCTTCTTAAAAGAGGTTTTGGTCAGATTTTTCTACCTAATTTATTCTTGTTTCTTTTCATTCTTTTCTTGAATTGGCTTGTAATCGGCATCTATGTTTGGTCGAATTGGGATACATCTTCAGAATCGGAAGAATTAAAGAATCTTATCTTAATAATTTATGGGAGTTCCATTCCAGCTATTTGCATTGGTATATGGTGCTTGAGAAGGATTTTTGTGCGTTTTTTGGATCTCGTATATCAAGAAATTATTGCACCCTATTTTAAAGAGTTTCTTGAAAATACTGCTTCAAGTATTTTTCATGCTCGCGAAAAAGGGGAGTCGATTCTGAAAGAAACAAATGAATTGGATGAGTTTAATTTAATCCTGAAGTTCAGAAATTGGATGAACCCGAAATTAGAAGTTCTTCCAAAATGGATAAAAAATCTAATCTTATTTGTTTTCAAAAAAGTTTCAAGTCTATTTGAATTTCAAGAGTTTATTGCAGATTTAGAAAAGTCTTCAGACAATAGAAATAGAATTCAAAAGAAAGTGGAGCAGAAATTTCATGAGGTATACAAAGGTGCTGTTGGTGCCATCTTCCCCGCTTGGACAAAATTACTCTTGTGGTTAAATTTTATAGTGCTCCTGTTGCTTTTTTTGATTGATTTTTAAACTAGATGGAAAACCCTAAACTATTCGATACAAGTGCGCATGAATTCTTCCTTTTTGGTTTGTTTGCCAGTTTGAGCTTACTTCCGTTTTTCACACCTTTTGTTTCTTCTTATTTTCAATCACTAACCAACTTTGATGATTATATCTATTCTTATTTGATCATGTTCATTTTTATTGGAGCACATTTGCCCTACTTTTTTTCATCTAGAGGTAGTACATTTCAAGTATTAGGTGCGCTGTTGATCGGTTTAATGATTTGTAATTCTTTTTTTCATAGCTTGAAAAGCGATTTGACTTGGATGGGTTCTTATTTCATTGGGGCCTTGGTTTTTTATGTGTATATCTCCGTTCTGGCTTCAATTTCCCAGAGTTTCAAACAAAAAAAATAGTGGCAGAACCTTCCACCACTATCTTTCAACTTTAAAATTAAAATGAAGAATTTTATTCTATCATTTTAAAACTTTTTAACCGCTCGAGCTTTCGCTACACCATTTGGTTGAACGGCTACCGGCATTGGGAAATCATTTCTTGAGAAGTCAATACAGATTACTTTGTTTCCTTCTATATTCGAAGTCCAGTAATAATCTAAACTGAAATCCGTATACCTCAATCTATGTAAAGTATTGTGAATCGCTTCCAATTCCTTTTGAGAAGGTAAATACCACTCTGAATTACCCCCAAGCGTCGCAATTCTAGCAAAAATCGTATTCGATTCGTTTAATAGATTTGTTAATACTTGAGTATTGTATTCTCCTGCACCCATTCCATCTTGCAAGGTTACGCCTGCAGGTAATGTAAAAGGTTCATTTGAAAGTAAATTGTAATAGTTTTCTGAAAGTTCGTTGTAAACATCAGTTTGACTACACACTAATCCTTCTCCCGTCTCTACATCCAAATAAAAGATTATACCACTTTGGTATATTTTACCAAAAATGTGATCAACAGGTACACCTGATTGATAAATCTCAAATGGAGTCTCCCCTTGATCAAGTCTTTGTTGTACTTGATAAGTGTCTTCTTCTAAATCGCTCCAATCTACTTTTTTACATGAAAAAAGAACCGTCGCTACTATCATCACTAATCCTAAAACTCTCATAATTGACATAATTTTTTCTGTGTTACCAGAAGTTTATTAATGTTAAGGTAATGTTAATATAACGAAATTCCAAATATTTAGTTGCTTTTATTTTCAGGCAGTTAGGTGTTTTTAATGTTAACGCATTGTTAACTAAGGGCTCTAGCTAATGTTAATTTTTTTCGTTTTCGAAACGGATAAGGAGCATTTTTTGTGAAAAAGCACTTTTTTCATAAACCTCATGGTATGCAAGGCATAGTACTTTTATCTATTGGTATTGCCATAAATAACCCGGGAATGAATTCCCGGGTTATTTTGTGTATTTTTAAGTCATGCGTAACCTATTCATCTTTTTGTTTGCTTTCATCTCCTCTTTGTTCTTATTGAAAGGCATTGATTCTTTTAGAAAGGTTTTGTTTGGGGTTTTGGCAGATTTGACATCGGGTTCGCCGAGTTCTTTTGTTGGTTTCTTTTCTTTGGTCTTTTTGTTAGTCCCTATTTACTTACTTTTCAATTTCATTCTTACGGCTTTTATCATTTTTAAAGGGTTTAAAAGAAAGCCATCGTTTGTTTTGGTTTTAGCTTATTTGTTTGCAGTGATTGTAGCTTGGAATTCTCGTGGACAGATTTTCGGTTCTATAGGTTCCTTTAATCTTCTTTTGGACAGTTTGACAGGTGTTTTATGCTGTTTGATTGGCTTTTGGATGATCAAGTTTTCACAAAAAAACCTCAACTAATCATCAAATTCCAACTCTTGCTCTTGCTCCAAACTCACCCCCGCTGGTGCGCGAATCCTTCGCGTTCCTGCCACTCACCGCTGGTGCGCGAATCCTTCGCGTTCCTGCCACTCCAATTTCTTCACCTTAATCACCTCCACATTCGGATAACCAAAATCCAAAACCACTTTACCCATGATATAATAACAACCTCTTCCCTGTAGTGGATATTTGGCCAGCGTATCGGGAAAATGAACCGTATCAAAAAACTGACCTTCCTTATCAATAAAGCAACCGAATTTCATGAGCTCATGTTTGACGGTCTTTACTTTTTTCTGAGCCACATAATAGCCCGCGATATAAATAATCTGTTCAGCATGTGATTTTAAGTCTTTGGCCAAAAGTGATTTTTTCAAGGTCGATTTCACCAGATTGAAGGGCGAATCTATACTGTAACCAATCAACTCGATTTGGTCCATATAATCATCATAGGGATTGTGCTCTAGTTTTGGGAGCTGGTAATTTTTGAGTTCCTCATGAAATAGTTTTGGAGTGTAGATATTGATTCCAAACCCGTTGGTTCCGGTCTCCCGACCGGGACCGGGACTACTCGTTTTGACTTTTCCACCACCCCCGTTGGTTCCGATCTCCCGATCGGGACCCTTAGCTTTGTTTTTCCCAATCCGACGTGAAGACCCGAATTTCAAATTCGAACCGACGGGTTTGTCTTTGGCTTGTGATTTCAGAATAAACTGACACTTCCAGGTCAATTCCTTTTTACTGAGTCCACTAAACCGAAGCGCATTGATCCGAATCAAAATCATCACTTGTTCCAAACTTGGATGGATGCGGTCCATGAAATCTTGAATGTTTTTAAAACTCCCGTATTCCTTTCGTTCCCAAAGAATCTTTTGGATGACTCGCGATTCCAATTCGCGAACAAAACTCAATCCGACATAAATATCTTTTCCATAAATCGTCGCATTGATTTCACTCAAGTTTACGCAAGGTTCTTTGATGACGGCTCCGGCATTTCGAGCTTCGTTGACATAGAATTCGGTTCCATAAAACCCTCCGCGATTATTGATAACCGCTACCATGAATTCCAAAGGATAATGTGCTTTCAAATACAAACTCTGAAAACTCTCTACCGCATAGGACGCCGAATGGGCTTTAGAAAAAGAATAACCTGAAAAACTCTCAATTTGTCGCCATACCTCTTTAGTGAGTTCATCGGGATAGCCTTTCTTTTTACAATTCTCAAAAAACAAATTGACCACCCGATCCATTTCCTTTTTCGAACGAAATTTCCCACTCATGGCTCGCCTTAAAATATCAGCATCAGCCAAATCAATTCCAGCAAAATAATGGGCAATCTTGATGACATCTTCCTGGTAAATCATGATGCCGTAAGTTTCACTTAAATGCTTTTCCATGATAGGGTGGAGGTATTCGAAACTCCGATCATGAAAGCGTTCGATGTATTGTTTCATCATCCCTGATTTAGCAACTCCAGGTCGAATGATTGAACTAGCAGCGACCAAGGAAATATAATTGTCGCACCTTAATTTGTTCAGCAAGCCCCGCATGGCTGGAGATTCAATATAGAAACAGCCAATGGTGTTTCCAGACTTCAATTGTTTTCTGACTTGTTGGTCTTTTTTAAATTTATCAATCTCGTGAATGTCCACTTCGATCCCCTGATTTCTTTTCACGATTTCAACAGCTTCTTTAATATGACCGAGTCCCCTCTGAGATAAAATATCGTATTTATGAAAACCAATATCCTCGGCTACATACATGTCCCAATGCACAATCGGAAAACCTTTAGGCATCATCTGCATGGCGGTGTAATTGAAAAGTGGCTCCTCCGAAATAATGACCCCACCCGCATGAATCCCCAAATAATTCGGGAAACCATTAACCAAATTGGCATAAAACAGCAATTCACGTGTAATCTTATTGGTATTCAAAACATGTTCAGGGTATTTGATGAGTCGGTCAATATCTTCCTTCGGAAGCGCGAAAGTCTTTGCAATTTCCCGAATGGCCGACCGCGTTTTAAAGGTATTGTAGGTGGCAATCAATCCCACATATTGGGCTCCATGTTTTCTGAAAATATAAGCCGTCACATCGTCGCGTTCATCCCAAGAGAAGTCGATATCGAAATCGGGTGGAGAAGTTCGATGCGGATTAATAAAGCGTTCGAAATACAAATCCAGGTCGATGGGGTCCACATCGGTGATTTTTAAACAATAAGCGATAATGGAATTGGCGCCACTTCCCCTTCCGATATGATGGTAGCCCTTACTTTTGGCATATTGAATAATGTCCCAGGTAATCAGAAAATAACTGACAAAACCCAGATCGAAAATCACGTTCAATTCCTTTTCAAAACGCATACGCGCTTTCTTGTTATTCGAGCCATATCGATACTGAAAACCTTCCTCAGCGAGTTGCTCCAATAATTTCCGATCCGATTCTTCTGTGTCGCCATAAACGGCTTTGTTTTTCGGAATACCATATTCAAAATCAATCTCACATTCTTCCAGTAATTGCCTGCCCTGATCAATCAATTGAGGATAGAGCTCATATTTCTTTTCGAGTTTCTGGGTGTCAACAAAAAACTGATTTTTGGGCGCCACTTGATGCTCCTTCAACTTTGGCAAAGTGGTGTTTAAATCCACGGCTCTTAAAATGCGATGAAGTTGATAATATTTTTGTTTCGACTGGAAAGTCACACTGTGTAAAGCCACGCATTTTTTCAAATCCTCTTCTTTGAATTTTAATAATTGATTGCATTGATGAGGTAGAATCCCGTAAAATTCATTGGCTCTCAAATTCCGAATACGCTTTTGATTCAGCGGAAATAAAACATAAGTATCCGGAAGAGGTGGGGGGTACTTCTCAAATTCCTTCCCTTGCATTAAAAAGGAAGACAAATAATGATTGATCTCATAAAAACCCGAATTACTTTTGGCAATCAAGGTAAACAACCAACCCTCTTCATTCTGAAACTCAATACCCACTATAGGTTTGATGCCTTTTTCCTGAGCCAGTTTCACAAAGTCCAGCGCCGCAGAGGAATTGTTGATATCGGTCAGAACCAAAGTATCGATACCGAATTCCACTGCAGACTGAACCAACTCGCGAAGTGAAAGGGTTCCGTAGCGCAAACTATAATATGAATGCCCATTGATAATCATTGACTTCGATGTGCGGGTACCATATTAGGTTCTCCAGTGAAAGGATTCATTCTTCCGTAACCGGTGGAACCAAGAGTTGTACTTCTCCGAACGGCTTTCATGCCGAAACGATTTCTGACTTTGTCCATGGCTTGGTAAAGACTAATCAGCTTCTGCGAATCTTCAAATAAATTAATTTGATAGCCTCCTTCAACTAAATGCGAACAGCGCACACCAACCAATCGAATCCGGACTCTTCGATCATAGAGTTGATCAAAAAGTTCTTTCACCGTTTCAATGATGGCATGGTCGCTTGAGGTATAAGCAATTTGCCTCTGTTTGGAATAGGTTTGCATGTCGGTATAGCGAATTTTTACCGTGATACAAGCCGTGAGTTTGTTTCCATTTCTCAACTGAAAAGCCAGATTTTCGGCCATGCCGATGAGGTAGCTTTTGAGCTTATCTAAATTCATGGTGTCTTTCTGAAAAGTGCGTTCCGAACTAATCGATTTCTTTTCATTGTAGCGAAT
>JAUICI010000180.1 GCA_030427935.1 Bacteroidia bacterium
CGGGGAACGGGTGCAACTGTAATTAGTTCTGCTGGAGGAGCAGAGTATGCCATGGAAAGCGAAGTTTGGAAAAATGGACTCTTTACCTTTTGTTTACTCGATGCTTTAGCAAATGGAAAAGGTGATGCTGATGAAGACAACATACTAATGCTAAGTGAACTTCAAAAATATTTACAAAGACGA
Source organism: Bacteroidia bacterium (assembly GCA_030427935.1). Taxonomy (GTDB): domain Bacteria; phylum Bacteroidota; class Bacteroidia; order Flavobacteriales_D; family Crocinitomicaceae; genus JAGQYP01. Next base: position 184 of record JAUICI010000180.1, read on the forward strand.
GTACAAATCTTGTCAAAAGGTAAGCAGGTGCCAACATCCAGAATTGAGAATATTAGTTTGGATTTTAGAGTGAATTAAAAAAAGCCCCTTCAAATAAAGGGGCTTCTTCATTACTAATATTTTAAATTAAGCATCTAAAAGCTCATCATTTCCTGATTGTGGAGATGTTGCATCAGAGTCTAAAGCTAGCTCTCTGTAGATATAAGCTTGTCCACCTATCATGATTCCGAAAACCGCAATATATGCTATCAAAATTAAGAGGAGTCCAACAGTACCCAATTGCACGAAAATGTAGGCCAAAATTGCAAATCCTCCGAATGGAATCAACATCAATCCTAAGAAAACAGCCATTTTATTTCCATCCATCAACTCAGCTGACTTTCTGATTGCTTGAAGGGGTGGTAATTTTTTATCGATGAACAAGGACATTGCTAGCATCCAAGATAATCCTACAATGATCCCTGGCACGATCATAAAGACCATCGCAGCATAAATTCCCATCATCATGAAACCCATTAATAAAAAGAACTCACCCATATTCTCACGATACTTTGCGTCAAATATTGAAGTTGGTGACATAATTTTTCCTTTACTCAATTCAACTGGAAGCGAATAAAGTGCAATGGTTGTTCCAACATTGATATAAGGAATCCAAAATGTTAAAATCCATAAAATCACAGCTCCGATAACAGATGGAATATTTTTTAGTCCTATTCCTAGACCTTCTTTCAGGATTTCACCTGCATTTAGTTTTTACATTTTAGTCGTTTTTAATTAGTTTCAATTCAAAAATTGCGTTCTAAATATACTAATATTCAGCTAATTAAAACATAAAACAAAAAACACAAACTTAAACGTTAGAATGGTTGAATAATAGGAGCTTTCAATCCTATTGCTTAACAATCTTATAGGATTCTTCTCCTATTTTAATGAAGTAAATCCCGTTTTCGAATTCTGAAAGATCATACACAATCTTTGTTCCCAAAACAGAAAAATAAGGATTCACCTCCTGACCAAAAACATTGCTAAAAAGAATGGATTCATGATTGCCAGCAAATCCTTCAATAGTAATTTGTCCAGAGGTTGGATTTGGATAAATACTTAGGTTTTCCAATAACTGAATTTGAACCGCTTTTACATCAAAAACTTCTTCAGTTCCATCGAAATCAAATTGTTTCAATCGGTAATAATTAACTCCCAAAGCTGGATTTTCATCATAACCTAAGTAGTCAATTCTTTCTGTAGAATTACCTGCTCCGTCAATCTCAACTATTTTCTCCCAATTCTGCCCATCTAAACTTCGTTCAACTATAAAATAGTCGCTATTGATTTCAGATTCAGTTGCCCATTCTAAAGCAACTTTTCCGTCTTGATAATAGGCATTCCAATTAACCAATTCAACTGGTAAAGGGTTAATGATTTCATCTGTGGAAGCTAGTGTAAATGGACTAAAATTGGTCACTGGTGCGAAGGTATTAATTGTTCCAGAAGCAGCGGTACCCGTTGTTCCACCATTACCATTATTCTCCCATTGTGCACCATCCCATCGAACTACCAATAATTGCGCAGGATCAGTTATTCCGCAACTTCGAACGTTCTCAAATGATAAGTTAACTGAAACATTCGAAGCTCCATTTGTTCGATCGATCGTCCAGTACTCACATCTTGAAACATTATCAACACCTACATCTAAAGAAGCAGTTGAATAGAATGGATCGGGATCTGTATAAAAATATTGTGCCCGAAAACTATGTCCTCCATTTGAAGGAGCAGTTATGGAGCACGGTGCATAAATTCCAGCGTTTCCAACTGGAAAAGTAAAAATATCATTTCCAATCTTTTCTACTGGACCGTCAACATGACTAGCATTGGAAACCGAGGAAACTATCGAGTTGTCTCTCATATATAACAAATTAGCCGCAGAACTAAAAACAATTCCATTGTCCAAATCCAATTCTACATTGATTTCGATCGGCAAATTTAAAGTCACGTCATCCGCAGTTTTATTCACTTGAAAATCTCTAAATCTCGGATTTGGAGAAGCACCAAGATCATTCATGGATTGTGCAATTCCACCATCCATTAGTACACGTCCATTCCCTCCGGCACCAAGTGTAATCTGTGTATTCGTATTAAAATTCAAATCACCTGAATAAGTATCTGTATTATTTCGTGCTGGCTCTAAAGCTCCTGAACCTGTCTTCACATAAGTTACATCCCCATTATGGTCGTTCGGAAAGCCATTTTGACCACTGAACCTCCATCTACCTGTACCGGCCTGAGTGAATATTGTATTTCCTTGATAGGTATTCCCTCCATAACAATCATCATTCCCCGCACCATTCTTAGTTAAAGTAGCATCGGATTGATACATGGTGGTTCTTGTATAATATCTAGGCGCAGTAAACACTAGTGCTCCACTCCAATCGGAATCATGCTGATAAATTCTCGCAGTTCCTGTACACGTAATCGACTGAGCAGTACCTCCAAGTTGAGTAAAATTTCTAAATCTTAAATCACCAGCCACAAAACCACCTGCACCTATGGTAACTGTTCTTCCAGCTGCCAGAGTTCCGGCTCCACCATTTTGTCCGAACCTTACGCCATCACAACTCGCATTTTCACTAGTCACTGTCACATTTTGGTTATATGTATTGATACTATTCGCTCGATCATTCAAGTATACTTCGGAATTATTTGAGGTCGCATTATTAGACACATCTAAAGTTCCATTAAAAGTGACATCACCATTATAACCTAAATACCCTCTTGTATTGGTAATATTTCCAGTTTGCGAATAAGTAGAACTCCCGTCAATTGTAACCGCACTATTCGTTCCGTTCCCCACATAGATATAACTGTTTGTTCCTGACCCAGCATTTGTCAAATCCATGTCTGAAGCCAAGTTAACATCTCCGTTTACCCCTATTTGTACTTGTGTAGTTGGACAACTTCCATTATTCAAAACCGTTAAAATTCCAGTGATATCAACCTGTGAATTATTCCCATTGGCGACAAGCACACTTCCTGTATTTGAAGTTGTAGGTGTATTGGTTATGTCAACTGAAGAATTGAAAGTCACAGTGCCATTATTTGCAATGTAAATATCTCCACCTACTGTATTGGTATTAGTAAAAGTGGATGCACCTCCAACAGTTAGCGTGCTTCCCGTATTGTAGGCTAAATAACTTGCCGTTGCTGAACCATTTTGAATCCAATCTAAAGTACCAGCAACACTGTGCCCAGCTGCAGAATATGCAATAAACATCTGACTCGAACCGCTATTTGTTACATCTAAATTTGCTTGCCATGTATCCGCGGTTCCATTCCCCATCAAGAATCTATTAGATCCTGTATTCACCAATTCCGAATTCCCTACAAAGGTATTCCCACCTGGAGAATCATCATTCGACGCACCTGTTTTTTCTAGATAACTGGTTCCATTATAAGTCGTTCCTCTTGTATACATTCTCGGTGCAACAAAATTCACATTTCCACCCCAGTCAGAATCATAATTGTAAATCCTAGCAGTTCCCGTACAGGTCAATGCTTGAGCAGTTGGACCAACTTGCGTAAAATTCCTGAATCGAAGGTCTCCTGCAATAAATCCTCCTCCTCCGATTGTAACCGTGAGGGTTGCAGCTAAAGTTTCATTCCCTCCATTCTGACCAAATCGGATACCATCCGAGGCGGCATCTGTACATTCTAAAATGATATTTCCATTGTAAACACCTGTACTATTTGCTTCTTGATTGAAATAAATAGCTGAGTTCGTCGCTCCTGAGGCATTAGTGACAGTTAACTCTCCATTTACTGTAATATCTCCTTGATTTCCAACGTATGAACTCGTTTCTGTCGTTCCAGTAGTTCCGTGATTTATATCCAAATTTCCATTAAAAACAATGGATGCATCTGTTCCACTAGCAAAATAAAAGCGATCGGTGGTTCCTGAACCATTATTGTTCATAGTCACATCATCATCAAACGTGATATCACCTCTTTCGGCAATCATAAAAGTGAAGTCACCCGAGCTTGTATTGGTAAAAACCGATGTTCCCGAAACAACTAAAGTCGAATTGGCATTGTCACAAAACTCGACACGTGTAGCTGTATTGGAGTTCGTCACCGTAAGATTTCCTGCAATCAAGTTTCCAGCAGAATTGTGTGCGAAATAAAACTGATCACTTCCTGAATTTTCAATAGTCACATTGGCTTGAAAATCATCTAAGTTTCCATTTCCAAACATGAAATAGCCACTTCCTGAATTTACTAAAGTCGCATCCATGACAAAGGTATTCCCACCTGCGGATTGATCATCATTTGCACCTGTTTTCTCCAATCTGGCTGTTCTGTTATAAGTTGTCCCACGGGTTAACTGTCGGGGAGCAATAAAATCAACATCTCCTCCCCAATTTGAATCGTAATTATACATTCTTGCAGTTCCAGTGCAAGTCAATGATTGAGCTGTATTTCCAACTTGTGTGAAATTTCTAAATTGAAGATCTCCAGCAACAAAACCTCCAGCTCCAATATTTACAGTTAAAGTTGCGGCTAATGTTCCAGCTCCTCCGCCATTTCCAAATCGTATTCCATCGCAATTGGCATCAGTTACTTCAAGCGTAATATTTCCATTGTATACATTTGCGGAATTAGCCCCCTGATTAAAGTAAATATCTGAATTTGTGGCCCCTGAATGATTGGTAGCATTTACGGTTGAGTTAAATGTGACATCTCCGTTATTTCCAATATAGGATCTAGAATTATTAGTGATTCCGTTATTTATTGTAATATCAAATGCTCCATCCACACTCACTGAGGAGTTTGTTCCATTTGCCAAATACATATACGAATTTGCAGCAGTACTCGTATTACTCATCGTCAAGGCATCATCAAAATCAATATCTCCATTATCTCCTAGAACGATGGTCATATCAACCGTAGAAGTGTTCGTTAAAGTAGCTGCACCTGATACCGTCAGTGTAGAATTGGTATTGTCACATACTTCTATTCTTGTTCCATTGCCTGAATTCGCTATAGTCAAAGTTCCAGCAACAGAATTCCCTGCACTGTTATGCGCTAGGTAAAACTGATCAGAACCGGAATTCTGAATCTCTAAATTCGATTGGAAATCATCAGGAGAACCATTCCCCATCATGAAATAAAAACTCCCCGTATTAATGAGTAAAGCGTCTCCAACAAACATATTACCTCCAGCCGACTGATCATCACCAACCCCACCAGTCTTCTCTAATTCAGCAGTTCCATTATAGGTTGTACCACGAGTGAGCATTCTTGGGGCTTCGAAAACAACATCTCCTCCCCAATTTGAATCGTAATTATAAAATCTTGCTGTACCGGTCAAAGTTAAACTTTGAGCTGTTCCTCCTATTTGAGTGAAATTTCTAAATCTCAAATCACCTGCAACAAAACCACTTCCTCCTACTGAAACAGTCTGTCCATTTGCAAGAGTTCCTGCGCCACCACTTTCACCAAATAGTATTCCATCGCAATTAGCATCATCTACATTAACAGTGATATTGCCATTGTATGAATTCAAAGAATTTGCACTTCTATTAAGGTAGACCTGAGAGTTGGTTGCACCGGAAGAGTTGGTAAGACTAAGATCGTCATTGAAGGTTACATCCCCATCTGAACCGACATAAATTCTTTGAGTTGTTACTCCAGAACCATTATTCACGAAGGTTGCTGTATTATTGAAAGTGACAGCTGAATTCGCCCCATTTGCAATATAGGCATTGAATGAAGCCCCACTAGTTGTACTTGTTAGTGAAAACGTTCCAGTGACATCAATATCACCATTGATTCCAAAATAGAAAGTAGAATTATCAGTTCCCGCACAGGTCACCACAACATCTCCAGAAATCGCCAAAGTAGATGCCGAGTTTTCGGAAAAATCTCCTCTACATGTTGTTCCATTCTGATTATAAGTTAAATTACCCGCTATCGAGTTTCCCGCACTATTTATTGCAATTCTCACCTGATTGGAACCAGAATTAAGAATATCTAAGTCTCCCTGAAAATCATCTGGATTTCCATTCCCCGTTCCTAAATCACCACTTCCTGAATTGGTCAATGACACATCTTGTGTAAAGGTGTTTCCACCAATACCATTATCATCTCCAGCTCCTGTTTTTGTTCCGGTGAATAAACCTGAAAAAGTACTTGTCTCGAAAAATAATCGAGGGGAACTTACCGTTAAATCCCCTCCCCAATTAGAAGCTCTTGTTCTAAAATAAGCCGTCCCCGTAAATGTAAGAGATTGGGCAGTTGCCCCCGTCTGTGTGAAATTGTAAAAACGATTATCTCCAGCCGTAACGCCTCCTCCTGTAGTTCCTATCGTCATGGTGGCGGCTAAAGTAGCTGATGATGCTCCTCCTTGGCAAAAACGGATTCCACTTCCATTGGTACATTCCAAAAGAATGTTTTGATTAAACTGATTTCCTGCCGAATTATGTGCTAAATAAATCAAACTGGTTCCTGTGTTTGATATCGTCAACTGCCCGTTAAAAATATCGGGATTTGTATTTCCAGTCAACAAATAACCTGATCCTGAATTCGCAATTGTGGTAGCTGAAGCAAAAGTGTTCCCACCT
>JAUICI010000010.1 GCA_030427935.1 Bacteroidia bacterium
AACCCAACCCATGCAAATTTCTCAGTTCGAAACAATTCCTGGTTGCCAACCGAGTTTGTGATGATTAGAGCTGATGGTTCGTTTGTGATGAAAAAGAAAAAGTTAGCCCCACAATCGCAAATTAATATTCAAAAAGACCTGGAAAAAGGAGTTTATTTTATACGGTTTTTCCGAGATGACAACTATCTAACAGTTAAAAAAGTCATCATTATCTAGGTTAGAAGAGCCTCTTGCAATAAGGGGCTCTTTTATTTTTATTGGTTTCCTTAGAAAAAGGATTTTAAGCCTTCTGCAGATGGGCCTGAGGAACAATATTCTTCATTTTTGCAAATGCTAAACTCAAGCCACCTTCTCTGATATCATCCAGTTTCCATTCCCCATTCTCATATTCGAAAATCCAAATACGTTCTTCATCTGCATATCCTTTTCGACCTTGAACGACTTTACCTGTGCTTCTTTCAACCAGATAATCTTCCATGTTTGCTGTTATGGAATAGGCAATTTGAGCACCTTCCAAGCTGCTATCACTCGGAATATTGATAAATAGGGGTTTAATATTACCAATGGACTTCACCTTACAAATATTCTTCAGCCCATTTCTTTCCCATTCTTCCAGATACACCATTTGCTGGTTTTGCCAATACCAATTCGTCACATAATTGGAAACCTCATCCATTTTCTCGTGCATCCAGGCATGGTGCACTCGGATAAAGATATTTCGAACGAACTTGTCCAATTTTAGATAGTCAAAGTCTTTGTTCTTGATACTCAACTTATTCAGGATTCTTTTATTCTTTTTCACCTCAATACTTTCCCGCCAACGGATATAAATAATTAAGGGAAATAAGATGATGAAAAGTAAAATGGCTAGGAGTTTTCCATACCAAGTTTTAAAGATTCCTTTCGCGATAAAACCGCCAGGACCGGCCAATGCAAAATCCGGAATTGTAAATACAATCAGCAATAAAGCAATGAGGAGAATGTAGTTAGATTTTACTTTCATAATAGGTTGTAGTTTTGTCCCGAAGATACAAAAGGCCGACAAAAAACACTATATTTTGGCTTGATTTAAAACCCAAGATAAGAAAGAATGAAACATTTAATTTTAATCCTATTTGTTTGTACAGGAAGTTTATTCGGACAAGAAAGCTTTCAAATTGACATCAAATTTGGGAATTACCACAATGATCATGAAGAGAAAAAATTTTATGTGAAAGAGCGTAATTGGAGTCTAGCGGATAAGATCCTCATCTATAAAATTCAAGAAATCGATGTGGTGTATTCGGATACGATAGAACTTAAACCAGAAGAAAATGATTCTATTTATCGATTCATACTTGAAAAGGAACTAAATACCAATCTAGAAAAAACCGAGAAGTCCAAATTCCTGGATAAATACGGCCGAACTTCCCTAATTCAAAGCAAAGTCATTTTAAAAGAGGAGGAGTTTAATATTTGGCTTCGAGGTGAAGGAGCGGTTTCCTTGGATCGCACTTTAAAAGGAAGTAGACTCAAACTTTTAGAGGATTATTTTTATGCCATTGTAGACGACCGAAATCCGAAGAAGAAGAAGAAATCAAAATGATTTTAAAACTCTATATTTGAGGCTTGTATGAAAGTCTTATTAGTTTTAACGCTATTCTTTTTTTCACTATCTATTTCCTTTGGGCAACTTAAGGAAAAGTATAGGTTCAATCAAATTGAGCTCTCAAAGGTAGGCGTTGAAACTGCTCAGAAATCTCACTGGGATGAGCAAGGCTTGGTCTGGTTCCAAACCAATAATGGTCTTGTTCGGTTTGACGGATATAGAACACTTAAAATAGAGAATGTTTTTAAGGAGCAAATTTTACCTGAATTCGAGATTAGTAAAATACACTCTATTTCTCCTAATGAATTTTGGATTTCTTATGTGAACCAAAAAATAATCACTCGAATTCACACAAGTTCTTTGGAGTTTCAACATTTTGAACTAGATGAATTAGAAAAGGATTCATCAAATTGCTACCATATAACAAGAATTAAAAGAGATTCAAAAAATCGGCTATGGCTATTGATTTATGAGTATGGTTTGTTGCTTTTAAATGAAGAAAATTCAAAAACGAAATCGTATAATTTCCCGGACACCAGTTTTACCGATTCGTCTTTTTACATCACTGATTTTGCTGAACTTAAAGACGGACGATTTTTGGTTACGAGTTTTTTACAGCGCGCAGGTGCAAGAGCGCACCCCGTCTATTTCGATCCGCAATCTTGGTCACATGAACCCTTCGGAATTCCTGAATATTTAGATAAAACGGATAATTCCAATCTAAAACACGTGATTCAACAACATATGCGGATCATCAATTTTGTTCATGTTGATCAAAATGATAAATATTGGTTCGGTACCTATTCAGGGTTGTTGTATTGTGATCCACTTAAAATGGAAATTCGACGCATTTCGGGAAATGGTGTTGAAACCTCTGAAAATTTAGAAAATGCAAAGACTCATTTAGCTCTTGGACCTCAATTGGGTGTTGGAACCACGAATCAAGGCGTTATGTTAGTGAACACAAATACGTTTCGCATTCAATATATTCAAAATGATCCTTTTGATCCTTATTCTTTAAGGGATAATAGAATTATTGATTTAAGCATTGACCCTCTTGGTAATATCTGGATGTTAAACAAAGGAACAGCAATCAGTACACATTCTTGGATTCATCAGCAATTTAAAATCCATCCTTGGAATTCGATAGATTTAGATTACAATAATCGATCACTTCAAACCATACCTGTAAATAAGATATTAGTGCGTGAATCTGGAAGTGTTTTGATCAGTAATGGAAATGGATTAGTTGAATATTTTCCAAAGAAAAGAAGTTTTAAAAATCTGAATGCACATATTCAAAAGACTGGGAGAATGCCAAAGAACATTCCGGTTTCTCGAGAATGGGGAGACTCCATAATTTGTGTTAATGGTGACCATATTTACTTTTTCGAACCAAAAACAGGAAAGAAGAGTTTGTTAACATCTGAAGAAAGTAGTCATTTTTCTTCTTTGCTCTTTTGGCATCTAAAACATAAAGATCAACTAATCGCATTTAAACAGAACAAAAAATCTGGGCTTCATATTGTCCAATACAACTTCACGACCAATCGCTTTGAGACCTTAGTTAACCACAAGTATGAAAAATATGGATTTAATCCAACCACTCAGTTTAGTTGGATTCTTCCATCAAAAAATTGGTTGGTTTCTATTTTTTCAGGAAAATTCGCCATCATTAACCATGAAAATTATAAGGTAAAACTGTTTTCACCTAAAGAAGGAGATTATTTCTTTCCCGATTCATCTGTAAACTGTGCTTACGTCAATGATCAGAATGTTTGGATTGGATCTGGAACTGGACTTTATTTATTCAATGAAGAAAATGAAGAGTTTAAATCCTATTCAGATTCAATTCAACTTGGAGACTCAGAAGGTGTCTATGCCATAATCCAAGATGAGTCGAAAAATTATTGGATTGCCTTAAAAGACCAACTGGTAAGATGGAATCGCAAAACAGGAGAAGTGGATAGATTCAACAAAGATTTTGGGTTAAATATTGGAGAGTTTTTACCTGCAATAGCCCAAAGCGATTCTTCCGGCTTTTTATATTTTGCAACAAGAAATGGAATTTTGTGCTTTCATCCTAAAAGAATCAGAATTCCGAAGAAAAAACCCCAAATTTTTATTGCAGATATAAGGGTAAATGGCGAATTGATTGAGCTTAATGAGAAACTACAACTACCTTATAATGAAAACAATATCGAACTTGATTTTTACACAAATCAAGTGTATGCTTTAAAACCTCACATATTCTATTATCGGTACAAGGGAGATGATACTTGGACCAATATTGGTACGTCAAATAAAATAAAGCTTAGAGACCTAAAGGAGGGTCATTATACGATAGAGGTCAAAGTTATAAATGGATATGGCAAGGAAAGTGAAATATTTGAATTCAAATTTGAAATCTTTCCTCCCTTCTGGAAAACTTGGTGGTTTATTTCTATGCTGATCGTTCTAATTGGGTTGTTGATTTTTGCTTGGATTAAATACCGCGAACGTTCGCTCCGCAAAAAGAGTGAAGTTTTAGAAAGGACTGTCGAAGAACGAACCAAAGAAGTGGTCGAACAAAAGGACATCGTAGAAGAAAAAAATAAGGAGATTCTAGATTCAATTAATTACGCTAAGAGGATTCAAAATGCAATTCTCCCTCCAGAGCCTTTAATCAAAGAACATTTGCCAAATTCTTTCGTGCTTTATAAACCTAAAGACATTGTTGCTGGGGATTTTTATTGGTTAGAGGTAGTAACGAGTGCCGAGAATCAAGTAACGAGTGAAGACCTCGTTCCTCGTTCCTCAAGTCCCTCAACTGTTTTAATAGCTGCAGCTGATTGTACAGGTCATGGAGTTCCGGGAGCGATGGTTTCTGTAATTTGCAATAATGGTTTGAATAGGTCCGTAAGAGAGTATGGTTTAAATGATCCGGGTCAGATTCTTAATAAAACTAGAGAGTTAGTTGTAGAAGAATTTCAAAAATCAACGGAAGAGGTCAAAGATGGGATGGACATTGCGCTAGTCAGTCTAGAGCAAGTGCAAGAGGAGAGAGATTCAGTTGCACTAAACTCTTGCTCAAAACTCAAATACGCGGGAGCACACAACCCACTCTGGATTATTCGAAAAGGAAGCAATGAAATTGAAGAAGTCAAGGCAGACAAACAGCCCATTGGTCAGTTTGATGATCCGCAACCTTATAAGACACATGAAGTCCAGCTAAAGCAAGGCGATCAATTCTATATTTTTACGGATGGCTATGCGGATCAATTTGGTGGGGAAAAAGGTAAGAAACTCAAATCCAAAAACTTTAAAAAAGTGCTTATTTCTCTAAAAGATAAAAGCATGGATAAACAAAAAGAAGAACTCGACGTTTTTATCGAGAATTGGAGGGCAGATAACGAACAATTGGATGATATTTGTGTAATCGGTATAAGGCTATAACAGCTGATAATCAAATTGTTTTAGTTTAATATAGTAAGATAAAATATAGAATGAACCCTTTCGCAAAGCAAACAGCCAAACATTTTCACGACATCCATTTTGGGGGTAATTGGACAGTCTCCAATGTGAAGGAGCAGCTTGGTGATGTTTCAATTGACATGGCCCTAAAGGAAGTTAACGGGTTCAACACCATCGCTACACTCACCTTCCACATGAATTATTTTGTGAATGTCGCCCTAAATTTTTTCAAAACTGGAAAAGTCGTTGGAGATGATAAATTGAGTTTTGATCACCCTCCAATCCATTCTGAAAAAGATTGGAAAATGATGGTTTCCCATTATTTGATTCAGGCTGAAGAACTCACAGAAATCATCAAAAATTTGCCCGATGAAAAACTTCTAGAACCATTTGGTGAGGAAAAATATGGCAATCATTTCCGAAATTTGCATGGAATTATTGAGCATACACACTATCATTTGGGACAGATTAGTTTAATTAAAAAATTGATTCAAAATAAAGTACTTTAGAATACATGAAAGAATTTTGGGACAAACGATACGCTGAAAAAGATTGGGCTTACGGTAAGGAACCTAATGAGTTTCTGAAAAGTAGCATTCAAGAATTTGAGCCGGGAAAAGCGCTTTTTCCAGCTGAAGGTGAAGGTCGAAACGCTGTATATGCAGGTAGTTTAGGATGGGATGTTTCTGCCTTCGACATGAGCGTAAGTGGCCGTAAAAAAGCACTTCAACTTGCAAATGAAAAAACTGTAAGAATTGATTATCAAGTCGGTGATTTAATGAGCATGGTATATCCCGAAAACTATTTTGATCTGCTGGTTTTGATATTTGTCCATTTTCCTCCCCAATTGCGCAGTGGTTATCACAAAAATTTGCTTCAGTTTGTTAAACCAGGAGGAAAAGTAATCTTGGAAGGATTCAGCAAAAAACATTTGGAATTTAGTTCGAAAAACCCAAAAGCTGGTGGTCCACCAAATATTGACATGCTCTTCTCCATTGAGGAAATCAAAGAAGATTTTAGTGATTTGAATATTGAATTACTGGAAGAGAATGAGGTCGAGATGAACGAAGGACTTTATCATGTAGGGAAAAGCTCCGTTATTCGTCTAATTGGTACAAAAAACTAGCACTTATGAAATCGATATTGGGCATCTTTTTATCAATGGTTTGGATCTCTATCATGGAGTTTAGCCGAAACGAAACTTTTCTCAAGCACTATTGGACCAATCATTACGGCGATATGGGATTAACTTTCCCATCTGAACCGATAAATGGTGCTATTTGGGGAATTTGGGCTTTGTGTTTCTCGATTGGATTGTTCTATTTATCCAAAAAATTCAATTTTCTAGAAACTTGCTTATTGGGCTGGTTATTTGGATTTGTGCTCATGTGGTTGGTAACAGGAAATATGGGAGTATTACCTTATGAGCTACTCCTTTTTGCAGTTCCTTTAAGTATGATCGAAGTGATTGGAGCCGTTTGGATCATCCGAAAACTAAATCCAAAAACTTAGATCTTCACAAATTTTCTCTGCTCTACAAATCCGTCTCGTAGAATTCGGATAATATAGGTTCCTTCCGAAAAGTCACTCAAATTGATCTGTTGCACGTCCTTTTGAAGGTTTTGAACCTGACGCCCGTTCAAATCATAGATTTCGATTTTTTCAATTTCGCCTTCCAGTCCTGAAATAAACAATAGATCACGAGCTGGATTTGGATAGATTTTCCAAACGGGGTCAATTTGATAATCTTCTAATCCCGTTGTTCCAATAGCTAATTGCACGGCCGCATACGCATTCACTTTCCCCCATCCCCATTGCGGATGATGCGGTGGAATTGGACCTGTTTCACTATCGGTTCTTGCCGACTGCATGATAATATCTCGAACTTGTTCACCCGACAAATAAGGATTCGCGTGAAGTACCAAAGCTACTACACCTGCAGCTGCTGGGCCTGCCATGGAAGTTCCACTAAAGCTTGCAAAATGATAATCAGTTCCCTGAAAATTAACGGTGTCGGTAAACGTATGAGTTTCCGTAGTAAAAGAAGAAACAGATGAAATGATGGCCGATCCCGGGGCAGACACATCCGGTTTTAGTGTTCCATCAATCAAAGGCCCAATGCTTGAAAACCCAGAAACTTGTCCTCCATATTCATTCCCGTTCCAACCAATGAATTCAGGCTGATAAGATCCAATGGCTAAAGACAAGCTAGCGCAAGCAGGCTGACCCAAAGAATATTCGCTATCACCTGCAACTGAAGGTGCTCCAATGCTTGAAAATGGAATCCCCCAATTTCCTCCGCCATGGCTAAATGAAATCAAATTAAAAAAGTGAACCGTATCATCTACAGAAGTCGATCTTAATCCCACTTTATAACCTGAAGGAAACTCCAAAACTTGTAAATGCATATAAGAGTAAGCATTGCTTGGATAAGCAGCATCTGCACTTAAATTGAAGAAAATCGTATCGGTTCCTGATGCTACGATGAAAGAATCCAAAAAGGCTTGAGCATTATCCGAATTATACCAGGGCGAAACACTAAGCACATTATTCAATGGATCCGTCACCATGATTTGGGCAGAAAAGGATTTATTTGGTCTTCCCCACATGTGTATGTCCTGACCTTCATCTACGGCCATTCCGGAATTATAAAATTCAATTCTCGTTTTAATCGTGTCATTTGCAAAGGCTTTTCGAATATGAAAATTCGCATCTCCATTGTTTCCTGCTGATGTAACCAAAATCACATCATTTTGAACAAAACCATCAATCGCCTGACTCAACAAATCACTTCCATCTAAAGCTCCCAATTGATAAACACCCCAGCTATTATTGATGACCAATCTTTTTCCTTCTCCAAGGGCATAGTGATACATCCAGTCCCATCCATCGATGGCAAAACTTTCATCAATAATCAAAGTCGAAAACAAAAACTCCGCTTCAAAGGCCATTCCTCTATGCTCCGTTCCTGCACCACTACCTCCCGCGATTCCGGCAACATGAGTTCCGTGAGTGGCATAATCGTACATTCCTGAGGTGTCTGAACCTAATAATTGCAGGTCAGTTACCCCGATGGTCTCCGTCCCATATCCATAAGATGCCGGAGCTGGGCCAGAAGTTTTGTATTGATCCCAACAAGCTAAAATTCTGCAATTGGTTAAGGTCGTATCGTAAAACATGGGATGCGTGAAATCAAAACCCCAATCCTGAACGCCAATGATTACATTTTGACCCGTATAAGCTTGCGGCAAATTGATTCCCGCCCATACGCTGTCGGCTCTGGTGGCATATTTTACTTTATCAAGCAAAGGCTTAATCATACCCGCCATTTTCACGTATTCCAAGGAAGATTCATTTAAAACCTGATCCAAGGTATTCAATGGATAACGTATCGTTGCAATATCATTGATTACCGTTCCGATATTAATACCTCTATCTTCAAAATCTTGTTTGGAAAAAGTCGGCTTTACTTTAGCTAAAAAGGAAACATATTCCTGACCCTTCAAATTGTGAACCGGATATTTGTCTCGCAAACTTTGGCTGACTTCACCATTGTTCTCCTTCAAATATTTCTTGATCAGTTGAATTTTTCCATAAGTGAGTGAGCTGTACTTTTGTGCTGATACATAGGAAAATATAGAAAATAGTAAGACGAATGCGAGTAGTCTTTTCATAATAGCCTGTTTTGATTCTTCCTCAAATGTACTGAAATTCAATATATTTACTAAAAACATGCATCTACCTATGAGAAATTCTCTTTTTATTATCGGCTTTTTCATTTTTGCCTTTGAAGGATTTACTCAGGATACTTTGATTCTTTCTGGTAGGCCTGACTACTCTTTTTTTGGGGCGACAACGCATCGATCCGATTCATTAACGAGAGCTCGATTTAATGCTTCTATTGAGCACTTTGAACCTTACCGGGACTCCATGATTGAATTCTTTAAAGCAAAAACTGAAGGAAAGGAAAAAAAAGCGGAAAAAATTCGAATTGAAAAGCTGGATAATGAAAAAGAATTTGGCTTATCGATGATGTTTTTATTGATGCGAATGAAAGAACTTGATATTATCTATCAACCCATGTTTCAAGTGCAGACATCAGGTGGTCAAGACACCAATGTTTTAGTCTCTTGTACGGTAAAGCAAATGGAAGAAATCGGAAATGTAGAAGGTGAGCTGGAATTTAAATGTGTTTACCTAGGAGAACTTCTAATGGATGGTGCAGTTATTTACAAACTCATTCATTATCAATCTAAATAAATTTCCCTAAAGCAGCGGGTCTGTAGAGTAGCCAACCCGTTAGACTATAACGACTTTTAATTGCCTTTTTAACCGCATGAGGCACCCCAGCAGACTGAAAAAGGACACATCTTTTCTTATGTGGTTCAACCAAAACAGTTGATTCATCTTCCAAAAAAACCTCCAATTCCCCTCCATCTCCTTTTTGCCATCCTTCATTCAGATAGATAACCATGGAAATCATGCGGTTATCCCGATTGGAAAACTGGTCCAAATGTTTGTCGTAATGTCCGCCTGGAGGATAATGAGCTAAATGGAATTCATAACCAGAAAGAGATAGAAAACAATTTCGATTCAATACATCAATTGTTTCATTTACCAAATCCCACCAATCTTGAAGCGCTAAATCTCTTTTTGAATCGAGCCAGTAAGTCTGATCACCTCGAATATTTTGTTTGATTATATTTTGATCTAAAGCTCCAATTCCAGCTTGTTCAAAATCATCAATTTTATTTAAAAAGAATTGCCTTATGTTCTGATAGAGATCATCAGTTAGAAAATCATCGATTACAACGAATCGCTTGTCGGACAGCTCATCAATCCAGTTGAGCCAGTTCCTGTCGGAATGAAATGTATTCAATCAGTATATACAAAAAACGATCTCCAATATTAGGAAATAATCAGATTGTTTGTTTCGAATACTGAGAATATTATTTGTTCATGAAAAACCGGATGATGTCAGCTGTGGAAACAATTCCAGCAACTTCCTCTCCTTTGAGAATTGGTAAAGCATGAAATTCCCCTTTTGACAGGATTTCAGCTGCTTTTTCTACCGTGTCTTCGGTATATAAAAAGTAAGGGTTTGAAGACATGATCTCTTTAACTTTGGTATTTTGGTAAACCTCAGCATCATCAAATAAACCTCCCTGATCTGCTTTTCTCATGAAATCGATCAAACTTACCATTCCAATTAATTTGCCATTTTCAACAACAGGAATGTGATGATGAAAATTTTCTTTCTCGTAAATATGCTTTACATCTACGAGTTTTTGATCCGGGTTAACCGTATCTACTTTCGAGGTCATGATCTGTGAAATGGGCGTCGATTTCATATTTCAAATTTTATTCAGACAAAGATAGGACTAAACTTCAATAGTAAAAAAGAAGATTTTGTAATAAAAAGCGGGTTTTCATCTGATATAAATCATTTTATTAAGCTAGAAACCGTCGTATATTTGTTTTGGATGAAAAGCGAATCACAATGAAAGCAAAAACTTTACTTGAATTAATTACGCTCTCGAGCACGATTTATCAGCTGTCGCAGAATGAAGCTTTGATGAATAAGTTGAAAGCCATGGCAGAGACGGGAAAAGAAAAGATTAATAATGCCGTTTCACAGCCCATTATAGATGAAGAAGGTAATGAAATGGAATTTGTTGATAAACTGATTCATAAGGCTGGACAAGCCAAAGACGAGTTGGAAAAAAAGATTGAAGAATCCGTTGCAGAATTCTATAAAAAGGTCAAACTTGCACACATCGATGAGATTAAAGGATTGAAATCTCAACTCGAGGAACAAGATAAAGTGATTGCCTTGTTGGAAGCGAGACTCAACAAACTGGAAAGTAAATAGAATGGGAATTTTTTCTCGAATTAGAAGCAGATATAGGTCATTCGTGCGCTACAACCAGATCCTTCGGGTATTGGTGAAGTACGGATTTGAAGACTGGGTTCACCATCTTCAAAAGGAGAAAAAACTGCTTTTTTTTCGCAGATTAATTCCGAAATCCATTCGCAGACACGCCTCTGAACACACCAAATGGGAAATGATTCGCTTGGCCTGTGAAGAATTGGGTCCAACCTTTATCAAATTTGGACAAGTCCTGAGTAATCGACCCGATTTAGTTCCAGTTGAACTCATTCAAGAATTCGAAAAACTACAGGATAATGTACCACCCATGTCGGAAGAAGAAGCCAGAAACATGGTGGAATCTGAATTAAATGGAAGTGTAGATGAATTATTTGCTTGGTACGAACCTCAGTGTTTCGCTGCAGCTTCGATGTCGCAAGTGCATAATGTGACGCTAAAAACTGGTGAGCGCGTTGCTTTAAAAATTCAAAGACCTGGTATCAAAAAAGTGATTAAGGAAGATATCAAAGTCATGTACCATATTGCCGCTATTCTCGAAAAAAGAATGCCGGAATTGAAAAGTTTTTCTCCCATCGAAATGGTGCAGCACTTCGAGAAATCCATCACCAGAGAAATGGATTTTATGAATGAATCCATCAATGTGCAACGTTTTCGCAACTATTTGAATCGTGATCAGTCGACCAAACAATTTGCTTACGCACCCAAAGTTTATTTAGAATTTACGACGGACAAGATTTTAGCCATGGAGTTCATCCAAGGGATTAAAATCAGTCATCATAATGAGCTGGAAGACAAAGGTTTTGACACAAAGGTATTGGCCTACCGCTTGTCAAATACCTTTTTCAAACAAATATTTGAATACGGTTTTTTCCATGCCGACCCTCACCCCGGAAACCTTTACGTTCTGCCTGATGGGAAAATTTGTTATTTAGATTTTGGCATGATGGGAACCATTCTACCTAGAGATATTGAGGTTTTCGGTCGACTTTTTATTTCACTTCGGGAACAAAATGTACAAAACATCATCAAAGCGATTCAAGATTTGACGAATAATGCTCCGATCAACAATATGCGCGAATTTGAGTTTGATGTGCATGAGTTTGTGGAGCGGTATTATGTAAGAGAACTCAATGAAAGTGAAATGAGTACCATTTTGATGGAAGTGAAAGACATCATTGTGCGACACCACCTCAAAGTTCCTGGGCATTTCTTTTTATTCATTAAAGCCATTGTGACCATAGAAGGCGTGACTTATAATCTCGATCCGAATTTATACCAGTTTGAAGTGGTACGACCATATCTATTGAGAACAGTAGCCAAAAAACTCAACCCTCTCAAAATGGGTAAAAAGATTCTGAATTCCCTTTACGAACTCGGAACTTATATGGAAGAATTTCCGGGTGATTTGAAGAATGCCATTAAAAAAATCAACGAGGGGCAAGTACGTGTAGATTTGACTCACAAAGGCGTTGATCCACTTGTCCACACGACCCAAAGAATCGCCAAGCAGATCATTTCAGCATTCTTAATCAGCGCCCTAATCATTGCTTCCTCATTATTTATCATCTTCGATATTCAGCCTACAATTGGGGGTTATTCCGATTTTGGAATCGCTGGACTCATCATTGCAGCCTTATTAACCTATGGCATGATCCGAAACTTAAAGAAAGGGGATCATGATGATTGGAAAGGTTGGGGGAGGTAAAATCTATTTTTATTCATCATATGGATCCATGATTCCTCGATTTTGGTAGGGTAGTTTTACAGTGAATTGACCAGGATTTACACTTCCATTTATTTCATTACTGTATAAGACATTCTCATCTTCAGAATTATAGTTTCTTTTATAAACTAATTTGACTCGGAGTTTTGTTTGGAATGAACCTTCATATTTTGGTGAAATAAAACTCCAATGGTAATCAGGAGGTAAATACAAAGTATGGTAACTATTTCCACACCAGCTATTCGGAATATATTCAATATCCTTCCAAACACCATCTTGATCTTTTGCCTGAAAATTCATGTACAACCGACTATCCTGGGCATCAAAATATATCGTGTCATGCGAATTGTTCAGTAATAATATTTTATTGGATTCATATTTATTATAGATCTTTTCCTTTGAGTTGGTGTCGATTAGAATTTGCAGCTCTCCATTGTTTGGTAGATTTGAGTTATTTTTTGACATTCCATTTTTAGAGCCGCCCCAACCACCCCACCTCTCTAATTCTTTAAGACTGGGAGATGAAGCATAAAAATATGCTCTTTTCATAAAATCGATATTCAATTTTCGGACGATTAACTCATGATCTTCAGATTGCCAAACTGAATTAAAATTTCTGTTCAAATAAAAAGTTCTTCTTCCCTGTCTAGCATAAAGTAAATGGCTTCCAGGTCTGGTTTCGTATAAAAAATCATACTTCGGTAATAAAACAGCTCCTGTTTTTATATTCCAGCATCCATATTTCAGTTTATACGCCTTCGATTCACTTTCAATTTTTATAATGACAAAATCTCCTCTTCTTTCAAGTTTACCTCTAGTATATTCCTTTCGTAATTCCTTATCACCTAAATTTCCATTGACATCAATGGTTGTCCAGGTTCCATTTACTTTCACAGGTTCTATTCCATCAAGAAAAAAATTCTTGTATTTCCACTGAATTACCGGAAAGAGAATCTCTTGAATCGTATCTTTATTTAAAATAGTTCCTTTTGTATCGATCAAGTTCCAATTACCTGAAGGTAGCTGAACAAAAGCTCTACCATGTTTGAAAGAAGTCATCTGAACCCAATTTTCATCAGACAAAACAATTTTTCCTTTCTTGTTTATGACCGCCGAATAGGTTTCTCTACCATCTCTTTCCTTATCGAAATAGATATTGATATTTAATAAACCATCGTGAAATCCACTTTGAAATATTGGCGTATCCCAATCTTGATCTTCATCATTGAACAAAACCCTCCCTTTTGAATCAATCAAACCATTCACTTCATATGCATTCTTACCTTTTCCTTCATCCCAAGTAGCCCAAGCTACACCATTTTGAAACTCATCGATCCCTAGAAACTTGCCATAATTGATAATAAAATTCCCATTTGTATCAATTACACCAGATTCTCTATCCCCAACTCCATCAACTCTAACAGGAAATTCACCATTTTTACCGGTAACTGAAGCCAGTCCATTATTAAACTTTTTAATGCTTCTAAAAACCGTATCGGTTAACCAATCCCCATCCTTGTTGATTAATGCGTATTTATTTCCAACCGATTGAATTCCATCTTTAGGATACTTATGATAAATAAATAGATCTTTTGCACCTGATCGGGATACATGTCCATCGACATCCAGAAATAACTTCTTCCCATTTTTGTCAACAAAACACTTTTTCCCCTTAAAATGAACATTGGCAACACCATCCAAAAATGGATACGCATAATCAAAAGCCGGGAGAATAGCATATTCTCCAGTGGAATCAATAAAACCATATAATCCATGTTCCCGTACTTCTGCTAACCCTTCTACAAATGTCCCAGCGTAGAAATATTTGGGAGGGATTACTGTTTCCCCTTTAGAGTTGATATAGCCATATTTACCGTCAACTTCAATTGGGTATAAATCAACCTGACTAAACAATGAAACTTCTAAAAACAGAAGAATAGAAATAAGAAACAATCGAACAAATAGCATAAAATAGGTTTAGTGCAATGATGAAAAATCACCTCAAATTCCACAACGAATTTCAAAGGAAAAGTTACAAAAAAAGGGATGAAACAATATCCATCTTTATACTTTCTATCTTGAACTTACTACCCTTCGACTATGGTTCGACTTGCTACGCAGCTCACCATTGCTCCATCGGCCGCCATGCGCCTGCGTTGTAGCTTCAGCACAAGTGTAAAGCTTGCCGACGGCGAGGCAGGGACCGTTTGAATTGGTACATTGGCTGGCCGCAATCCCAAGCAATCAAATTTAGTAAACTCGTTTATGCGGCCAACTGAGACTCACTTTAACCACGGTCATTGAGCGAAACCGAGTGGAACGTAGTGGAATCGA
Source organism: Bacteroidia bacterium (assembly GCA_030427935.1). Taxonomy (GTDB): domain Bacteria; phylum Bacteroidota; class Bacteroidia; order Flavobacteriales_D; family Crocinitomicaceae; genus JAGQYP01. Next base: position 14,989 of record JAUICI010000010.1, read on the forward strand.
GGTTTAGTCGAAATGTTGTTTGTCTTACTGTATTCAGTTTATTTACTCCAAGCTCACGTTTACTGAACACATACGCTAAAACTATTACATTGAGTTATAGACGAAATGTTTCAATCATTTCTCTAATTCTTCTCTCAAGAAAGCTTTGATTCCTTAAACCAAAAAGGGATGAATCACTTCACCCCTACTTAGTACTTTTCACTTAGAACTTAGAACTGCGAAGCTACGGCTTCGCAAAAGCACTCTTAAAATGGCTAAAAGCCTGTGAGATTTCTTCCTGGAAATGCTCAAATCTACCTTCGTCTTTGGCAGTTTGAATTTTTCCTTTCATATCTTCAACGAATTTGTCGAACTCTACTTTTCCTTTATCGTAGGCCTCTTTTGCTGCTTCTGTTCCCGCGGCCAAATAGCTCATCAGAAAGTGTACCTGTACTTTGAAGTTTTCCAATTCAATTAAAAGCGCGGCATAGTAAGTCTTCAATTTTTCATCAGATTTAATCTTATCAATGATCTCATCAATTTTCGCCTCGATTTTTTCTTTATGTGCTTTGTAGGCCTCTTCAGTTTGAGCTTTACCTTCTTCCAAGAGTGCTCGTAGAGGTTCCAAATACATATTCAATTCAGCGACCTTCTCTTTTCCAGCATCAATTTCATCTTCATGCTCATTCAAAAACTGATTCAATTTCTTTTTTAATTCTTCATACTTGTCTTCAGCTTCCGCTTTTCCAAGATGCAATTTCACCTGCAATTCTTCCAATTCTGTAGCTGCTTTTCTCAAAGCTCCTGCTACCTTATCCAATAAATGTGTATTTTCTTGTGCCATGTTAATTTCGATTTATCCTTTAAAGTTAAAGAATAAATTGAGCAAAAAAATTGATGTTTATCAGCCTTTTAGTTGATATTACTTCAGTCTTCTGAAATACTTGGTTGAATCTACCCGACCAGAAATCACTTCCTTTAAGTTCGAAAGCAGGACATCAGGCTCGACCAAAGCATCTCCAAAATAGTCGGATTCCGCAGTATTGCAGAAAAGGACATTTCCTTGCTCAACTGCCGAAAATTCGGGATAAACAGGATCTTCTGATTTTAAATCATCCATTGAAAAACCAGCCTGCCTTTGTGCGATGATAATCCAATAAGGCGTTCCCAAACATTCATCAATAATCTCTTCCCTCGATTTTTGGATGTTCTCATCTTGATTGGTTCCTTGATATTCGTATAGCATACCTGCATCAGAAATCAGCTGAACAGAATAGGAGTTTCCGGGGGGACAATTCCAAACCCCTTGAAAAGGCAAATTCATGAAATACCGATGGAATATATGTTGGGTCTCTTTCAATGAATCATAGCGAGAAGCAATCTCATCAAAAAGCCGAGTTGCCAATTCTTCCTGATTGTAGAAAAGAGCAAAAAATTTCACCCATTCCAATTTGGCCATAGTGCTTGTTTCTAGATACTCGGTTGTTAAGACAAAGGGCACATGCTCTCGAATATTCTCAACGGCATCTTGGTCGAATGGATACATGAAAATAAGTTCGGGATCCAAATCAACCAATAACTCTTTATTCAGTTTGCCTCCGGCGCTTAAATTTTGTAGCTGACCTTCTAGGAACCTTTTTTGGGCATTTTCATTTTTCACCCACTCAGCAAATGCAACAGCCTTCAGGGAATTTAGAGATTCAATTTTATCTAAATAAGACACGTGAGTTGTGGATTGACTCACTACATTTTCAAGAGGCAATTTGAATCTTTTTAATTTAGCTTCCTCGTATCCCAATTTGATCAGATCCTTATTTAAAAGAATAAACTCATCTAATACTTCACCATTCTTGGGGTGCAGTACTTTCACGTGTTTTCCGCCATCAAAATACTCCACTGAAAAACCTTTGGCGAATTTTATTTCGACCTGAATGGACTCCACATTTGAAGCCGCTTTTTCTTTCTTTTCAAATTGATCTTTATTGATGCAGGACGATAGAGAAAGGACGATAGAGAATAGATAATAGACTTTTATAGTAAGTTTATTTTTCATTTAAACTAATATTATAGTTTAACACTTCTTTCCAACCGTCCCATTTTCCATAATTTCCAATGGTTTCATTATGCCAGAGACAAATAAAATTTCCTCCAAATTTTTTTGTTTTATCCGTTAGATCCTCAATGGCTTCTTTTGCTTTTTCGGGGTTGAGTTCTAGGTATTCATTTAGAGTTCCATCCATATATTGGAAAGGAAAAATCTTTAAATCCGTTTTTCGGTTTTCGAGCAAATCAAAGAAATAAAAACTTCGGGAAGTTCCAGCTCGCCAACCATAATGTGCTGCAAAGCCCATGGAATAGTCTTCTTTTATTCCAATAGATTCCAAAATTTGGTAGGTGTCAGGTAGCTTCAATCTCAAGAAATGCTGACGTGAACGAATGATTTCGTGACCCACAATTTCTTCCAATCTTTCCTTTTCTTTCTTGACTTTTTCAGGATTTCCGAAAGAATCAAAACTCGGGTGAATCCCCACTTGAGCATATTGATCTACCTTCCGTATTAATTCCTGAAACTCTTTATTCTTCCAATTTATATTCCGATCATACTTAGCATAATCTCCCAAAAGGAAAAATACTTTTGGTTGGAATTCAGCCAGTGCCTCAATCTGTTCAAAAGTGTCGTAAGGGTCTTTCAGTTTACCAGACAAGACCTGAGCTCTTTCCTTTAAACGTACTTTGTTTTGATTCACCATATCCTTGGCTTTGGATGCAGTGGTTCGCATACTCCCTTTGTTCTTGTAGGCCCAGGCATTATCTATATCAAAAGTGGGAATAAATTGGTAAGGAAAACTACCATCTATGCCCAGTTTTTCTCGAATTTGATACACCCATTCATCTACAATTGGTTCATCTAAATGCTCAGATTTAAACTGTTCAGAAACATTGGCTGGAAATCGTTCAAAATGGTCTGTCTTTTCGCTCACATATTCCTCATATCGGGTCAACACATAAAAAATATTCGACAAGGCATCATCGTGTTTATACCCATGGTGATAGTCGTCAATTAAAGATTCTTGCTGCAATAAGCCCGAAGGTATCATCCACAAATTCGCCTTGACTTCTTCGTTCGAATAATTCAATACTTTATGTTCTTTTGAGAGCTTCGTTTTGTCCAGAACAACTTGATATTGATCCTCAAAAATGAACTCTAAAACATAATGGAGTCGAATCGTTTCTTTATGACAATAAACCTGTATCACTTCACTAAAAATTCTTGAATTGTGTGGGCTATTTTTTCCGAAGAATTTCCTTTCCCATAAAAATCAGGATACGTCAACTCTCTATTCTCAAATTCTTTGAAGGCCTTTCGTATTTTTTCTTGATCTGGACCTGTTAAAATCGCATTTCCATTTTCAACCAACTCTACCCATTCCGTCTCTTCCCTTAGAACAATACAAGGTTTTCTCAAGAAAAATGCTTCCTTTTGAATACCTCCGGAATCTGTTACGATCATTCTTGATTTTGACTCTAGTTGGACTATGTCTAAAAAAGAAACAGGATCGATTATCTTAAACTTACTAGATTGCTCTATTTGATTTCTTAACTGGGGATCCACAAGCTGGTGAAACATCTTCTTGGTGCGCGGATGAATCGGCAAGATGCAAGTAATATTATTGGATTCAGCTAACTCCAAAAGACTCGAAAATATGGCGTTGATATGGGTCTCATTGTCTGTATTTGATGGTCGATGACAAGTAGCAAGTATAAAGTCTTCTTTCACTCCGATCTCTTGCAAAATCCGAGAATTCTCATTGGCCAATTTTGAAAAATATAAGGTATTGTCCAACATGATATCTCCAATAGTTTCAATAAATGGGTGAGCTGCATTGGCATCTTTTATCGAAGCATTTGAACTAAAGTTTTCGTTTTCCAAATTCCTTTCTGCTTCAGAAGTAGGGCAATACAAAAGAGTGGATTTTTGATCTGTTAAGATTCGATTTTTCTCTTCTGGCATTTCTTGGTTAAAAGACCTGAGTCCCGCTTCAATATGAGCCACTGGAACTTGAAGTTCATATGCGGCATTTGCCCCAGCAAGTGTTGAATTCGTATCGCCATAAACCAAGACCAAATCAGGTAGTTCTTTTTCCATGAGTTCCTTGATCCCTTCGGTCATGATTCGAATTTGCTCTTCCCTTTCCCCCGATCCAGTATTAAGATTGTACTTCGGTTTGGGAATATTAAGCTCAGAGAAGAAAACATCTGACATATTTTGATCATAATGCTGACCCGTATGCACCAATACCTCTTCGATATCTGCGCAATTCTGAAAAGCCCTGCTCATCGCTGCTGCCTTGATGATCTGTGGTCGAGCCCCTACAATGGTAATAATTTTCTTCATGAGGTAAAAATAGTTAAATAACCCGTGAATTTAAATGACCCCGGAATTCCAGGGTCATTTAAAACGAAACTCCTTCATCCACAAAACTATAATAACCATTGTCTGTAAATATGAGATGATCCAAAAGCTGAATATCGATCATTTTCGCGAAACCATTGATTCTCTTGGTGAGATCGACGTCAGACTGACTCGGTTTTAAGTTTCCGCTTGGGTGGTTGTGACACATGATGAAAGCGGATGCATTATTTTCCAAAACGTCTTTGAAAATGATTTTACCATCCACAATCGTACTGGACAAACCTCCTTTAGAGATGAGCACATATTTGATGACTTGGTTGGAACGGTTGAGCAGAATAATATAAAACTCTTCATGCACTTTGTCTTCAAATAGGTGTTTGAAATTATCGTAAATACATTTGGAACTTGTAATCTTCAGTTTCTTTGAAACATAGGCGTCTTTTCGTCTACCTAATTCCAAAGCCGCGGCAATAGTGATGGCTTTTGCTGGGCCAATCCCTTTGCTTTTGCATAATTCCGAAATCGAAGCTCGAGCCAATAAATTCAAGTCGTTTTGATACTTATTCAGGATCATTTTTGCCAATTCAATGGCCGAAAAATCTTTGGTTCCTGTATTGATTAAAATGGCTAAAAGTTCGGCATCAGAAAGTGCCTGTTTCCCTTTTAAGTTCATTTTTTCACGCGGACGATCATCTTCCGCAAGGGATTTAATGGTGAATTTGGTGGTATTCATTTTAAGTGGTTTTTGATTATTGAACAATTATAGTGAATTTTGCTTTCCACAAGGCCAGATATTTGAAATCACTGACAAAACATATTTTCATTCTCATTATTTCCCTGTTATGCACTCTGAATAACTCGGGGTATGGACAAAAATATGTGCAGGACAAAAAAGTAAAAGAGCTGATTGATAAGGTTGATTATTTCACTGGAAGGGACAATCGTAAAGCTTTGAGTCTGACCATGAAATTGATCAATTGGGGAGAAGACCGAAACGACCGGCATCTTCTTGGAATGGCGAATGTTAGAAGGGCAATTATCTATGATTTAACCGGTGATACCAAATACGCTTCCATCTATTTTCAAAAAGGCGTCGAGTTTCTTAAGAAGGAAAATGATCCGGGAGAACTCGCATTTGCCTACAACAATTTTGGTATTCATTATTACAATCAAAAAGACTGGAATGAAGCCATGAAGTATTACAATCTGGCCATTTCGGAATACAAAAAAGCGAAGGATGAAGAGTCCGTAATTATCACGAACATCAACAAAGCCATTATTTATAAGAATCTGGAAAGCTTTGATAAAGCACTTGATATTTATCAGAAATGTTTAAAATTCTACACGGTCAATTTTGACTCCACCATGCAACTTACCTTGAATCAAAATATTGCTTCTTTGTATTTCGAAAAAGACAATATTGATTCCGCTTTTGCATTTGCCCAAAAAGCTTACAGTTTTCGAACGGAAGACATGGATTTTCCAAGTCAGGCCGGAATTCATGTGCTTTTGTCGAATTGTTACATTAAAAAAGGCGATTACAATAAAGGACTTTACCATGGGAAGATTGCCATGAAAATAGCTGAGGAAAATGATTTGCCAGAAAGTAAAATGAGCGCAAGTAAGGCCTTATCCTATGCTTATGAAAGTCTTGGTGATTCCAAGCAGTCCATCAAATACTTCAAAATCTTTTTCGAACTAAACGATTCACTTTTCTATAAAAACAAAAGCGATGAGATTTCGGAAATTCGAGCCAAATATCAAGAAAAGTTAGCTCGAGATAAAGACGTCATGGAATCCCGCTTGGAGATCGAAAAATTGGAGCAGGAATACATTGTACTTCAGCAAGAAAACCATGCGCAAAAACAAAGAGAATTTTACATCATTACGGTATTGGTCTTAGTCGGCGTGATGATTGTCTCCATGCTTGTATTCTCTTGGAGTAAAGTGAGAACCAATAAGGAGTTGAGAACCAAAAATGAGATTATTGAATCCGCTCTGAATGAAAAAGATCTATTGATTAAAGAGGTCCATCATCGAGTAAAAAACAATTTGCAGTTGATCGTTAGCATGATGGAATTGGATTCCGTCAATATTGATAATCCTGAGGCTCGAAGAAAAATTCGGGACACAATTGGCCGGATTCAGTCAATCGGTATCATTCACCAAAGACTATACGAGCAAGAAAATGTAACAGAGATTGATTCCTCCATCTATTTCGATAATCTGTTTGAGGAAATCCTAAGAACGTCCACGAAAGAAGTAAAATTCAATGTCAATATTGACGATTTCTTTCTAAATATCGATGAGGGGATTTCATTTGGACTGATACTAAACGAGATGATTACCAATTCCATCAAGTATGTGGAGGAAAAAGAAATATTGATAAATATTGATTTTTCGAGAAAAAACGATAACTTAATTATGTCCTATTCTGATAACGGAAACATCTCTAGTGAAGGTGAAGTGAAAGGAACTGGATTTGGCATGAAATTGATTAAGATCATGGCCAGAAAATTAAAAGGAGATCTTGAGACTACTAGAATCAAGGGAATCGAATACAAATTAACTATTGAAAATTATTTCAAATGAAAGGCTACTCTAAAGTTTTGATCATAGAAGACGAACCATTGATTCAGGAACATTTGAATCAGTGTCTACAAGATATCGGATACACGGTAGTTGAAATGATTGATGCCGCGGGCGAGGCGATTGAATTCCTCAAAAAAAGAAATGACGAGATCGACATCGTGCTTTTAGACATCAACTTAAATGATGAATTAGATGGAATTGACTTAGCCAATATTATCAAAAACGAATATGGAATGCCTTTCATGTTTGTGACTTCCTATACTGATGATAAAACAATAGAAAGAGCCAAACATACGGGTCCGGTTGGATATATTGTAAAACCTTTTACAACAGAAGATCTCAAGTCGAATTTAGAGATTGCTTTATTCAATTATCAGAAGGAAATTCAAGAGTCCATAACGAGTGATTTCATTTATGTGAAAAAGGATCATGAGTTGAAAAAACTGTCTTTTTCTGACATCACGTATCTGGAAGCCAATGACAATTATTGCATGGTTTATACGGAAGATGGTCGCTATCTACTTAGTAAAACACTTAAAAAAACCATCACAAAATTCCCTCCTTCAAAATTTGTACGAGTGCATCGTTCTTATGTCATCAACATCGATAAAATTGATTCCATTGGTCCGAACTACATCAAAATGAAGGACAAAGAAATTCCATTAAGTGAATCTTCCAGAAAGGAATTGATGCAGCAAATCGAAACCCTTTAAACCCGTTTTAATTTTAACGAATTCGGGGCTTTTTTCATTTTTAGCTTCAGCCTAAATTCACTATATTGCGTTCCCTTTTGATTAGGGCATTGTAAAAAATATTCTATGGCAGAAGTTCAGACAGAAAACTTAGTATCAGAAAATCTCACCAAAGACGAATTATTGGAAGCTTTCAAATTGATGTGTACAGCCAAAACACTTGCAGAAAAGTATGAGGCCAACGCAAAATTAACTTCGAAATATGTACACGCTACTTCCAGAGGACACGAAGCGATTCAATTAGCTACAGGTTTGCAACTAAAACCACAGGACTGGGTAGCTCCATATTACCGAGACGACAGTATTCTGTTGGGTATCGGGATTACACCATACGAATTATTATTACACATTTTCGCTAAAAAAGATGAGCCTTTTTCAGGTGGTAGAACTTATTATTCTCACCCTTCTTTGAATCGCGATGACATGCCAAAAATCCCACATCAATCATCTGCTACAGGAATGCAGGCAATTCCGACTACAGGTGTTGCAATGGGGGTTCAATTCAAAGAATTACAAGGTTTAGCGGAAGATTACAAAGGTGAAAATCCAGTTGTTGTTTGTTCTTTAGGAGACGCTTCTTGTACCGAAGGTGAGGTTTCAGAGGCTTTTCAAATGGCAGCTTTGAAACAATTTCCGATTATTTATCTGGTTCAGGATAATGAATGGGATATTTCGGCAAATGCGGAAGAAACCAGAGCTCAGGATATCACCCATTATGCAAAAGGATTTAAAGGAATCGAAACCCGAACAATTGATGGAACAGATTTCATTCAGTCTTTTGAGACCATGAATGAAGTCATCAATATTGTTCGAAAAGAAAGAAGACCTTTTATTGTGCATGCAAAAGTTCCTTTATTGGGTCACCATACTTCAGGAGTAAGAAAAGAATGGTACCGAGATGATTTGGAGGAAGCTGCGAAAAAGGATCCTTATCCAAAATTGAGAGACCTTGCAGTGAATCTTTTCAGCAAAAAGGAAATCGAAAAAATTGAGAAAGAAATCAGCGATTTCGTTGATACCGAATACGAAAAAGCAAAGGATGCGGAAGAGCCCACACCAGAAAGTGTGAAGGATTTCATTTTTGCTCCAACTCCAATCACCGAAGAAAAAGGAGAAAGAGCTCCCGAAGGAAAAGAACCAACTGTTATGGTGGATTCTGCACTTTTTGCCATTCGAGAATTGATGGAGAAACATCCAGAAGCTTTGCTTTACGGACAAGATGTTGGTGGAAGATTGGGAGGTGTTTTTAGAGAGGCCGCCACATTGGCTCAACAATTTGGAGACAATCGAGTATTTAATACACCAATTCAAGAAGCATTTATTATTGGTTCCACTGTGGGGATGTCCTGCGTTGGGCTAAAACCAATCGTGGAAGTTCAATTTGCCGATTATATCTGGCCAGGATTAAATCAGCTTTTTACTGAGCTGTCAAGATCTTATTATTTATCCAACGGAAAATGGCCCATCTCTTCGATTGTTCGTGTTCCAATTGGCGCTTATGGTTCGGGTGGACCTTACCACTCGTCTTCTGTGGAGTCTGTTGTGACTCAAATCAGAGGTATAAAAGTAGCTTATCCATCTACAGGAGCTGATTTAAAAGGATTGATGAAAGCTGCTTTTTATGATCCAAATCCGGTAGTCATGCTCGAACACAAAGGATTGTACTGGTCAAAGATTAAAGGAACGGAAGCTGCTGCTACCATTGAGCCAGATGAAGAATATGTGATTCCTTTTGGAAAAGCGCGAACAGTTTTAGAAGCCGATCATTCAAATGTTGAAAATGGGAAATCGATTGGTGTTATTACTTATGGTCGTGGAGTGTATTGGACTTTGGAAGCTGAAAAAGACTTTCCGGGTCAGTTAGAAATCATTGACTTAAGAACTTTGAATCCTTTAGATGAAGAAGCCATGTATGAATTGACAAGAAAACACAATAAGATTTTATTAGTAACAGAAGAATCTGAAGAATGCGGGTTCACACTTGGATTGGCAGCAAGAATTCAAAAGAACTGTTTTGAATCTTTGGATGCTCCGATTTCAATTTGTGGTTCAGTTGATACACCAGCAATTCCATTGAACTCAATATTGGAACACACTTTGTTACCGAATGGAGAAAAAGTCAGCACAAAGATTGGAGAGTTGCTGGCCTACTAAAATCAGCAATTATGAAAACTTTATTGATTATCGCCCTCTGCCTTTTCGGGTTGAATACGAAAAAAGAGCATTATGCTACCTGTAGCACCTTTAAATGTATTGAAAATCATAAGAATCAAAAAGGTATGGTTGTCGGAACTTTAAGAAAATATACACCGAACAAATCTGGGAAAGGTGCTGGACACATGTTTTGGGATTATGAAATTCTTTTGAGTGATTCGACCGCTATTCCAGTTATTGAAGCACCTCGTTTTCATTTAGATTTTAAAGCTTTTTTAGGGAAATCAGTAAAAATGAAGTGTACCTTTTATTATGGAGTAGTCATTGGAGGCGGACATCCAGAGGCTCAAGCAGCGACGGGATGGCGAATAGATGCCGAAAACATACAAGAAATTAAATGAGAAAAGGGTTGCAAATGCAACCCTTTTCCTTTACTCTACTCGCTACTACTCACTTGACTTGTAGTTATAACATCAAATATCAGAAGAATATTGCATACCACCATAACTTTTTTTCTTTTTTTAACGATATTTCACAAATAAATGAAACTCTTAACTAAAAGATTATCAATGTCTAGCGCTCTAAATCCCTCTATTTTATTTTTTTCAATTTTTTTATGCTTACCTAGTTTTGGTCAGGATATTCTTTGGGGAGATTCACTTTCAGCTTCACCCAAAATTAAGATTACTAAAATGGGATGGCTTGAAGGAAATTGGAAATCCAAGGGAAAGGAAATCTCGATTCAAGAATCCTGGACACGAAATGGAGCACATTCCATGATGGGGGTGGCAAGTATTTATGAAAGAGACAAAATTATTCTATTTGAAATCTGCACGATTACCGAAGAAGAAGGTACTTTAATCTTGCGTTTGCGCCATTTTAGTGACCAGCTTAAAGCATGGGAAGAAAAGGATAAGCCGATAGAAAAGAAACTTCTAAAAATAGAAAACAGCAAATTCTACTTTGACGGATACACTTTTGAAAAGGTCTCAAAAGATGAAATCAAAATTCACATACAATCTAATGAAGCGGATGAAAAGCTGACGATTCCTTATATCAGGATTTAAATTATGGTACATTATTTGCCTTATTTCCTGTAAATAATTTTAGTAAATTCGGAATTAAATACATTTACCATGAAGCATGTCTTATCAATTCTATTAATCGCCTTTGTAACTATTCAGGTCTCAGCACAGGCTCCAAAAGTAAAATGGAAAACAGTTGAAGAAGCGCAAGCAGCGAGTAAAAAAGATGGAAAACCTATTCTTCTCGATGCACATACTGTTTGGTGTGGGCCATGTAAACTTTTAACCAAAGTAACTTTTGCTGATTCTACAGTGGCGTCCTATTTGAATGAGAATTTCCATGCGGTCAAATTTAATGCAGAAGGAAATGAAGAAATTAAGTTCAATAGTGTTACCTACAAAAACCCTGGATACAAGCCAGAGAATAAAAACAAAAGGAATTCTCAACATGAATTAGCTCGAAAATTGGAAGTGAGAGCTTATCCAACTGTGCTTTTTATTGATAATAAAGGATCTGTCATTAAAACCGAACTAGGATATCGAAATCCAGATCAAATGATGGAGGTACTGACAAAAATAATTGAGAAAGGGAAGAAATAGCTTCCCTTTTTTATGCCATGAAAAGAATCCATTTATTCGAATTCGAAGACCTTAACTGGTTTCCAAACTTCATTCGGGTTTGCATGACCCGATATTTATTGCTGATCCATAAATTATTTGGATCTCATCCTGTGATTAAAGAACTACTTTCCAAAACCTTGAAGGAAACTGGAGAAAACAAGATCATTGATCTCTGCTCTGGTGCAGGGGGCCCAATGATCAAGGCCCATCAAGAATTGAGAAAAGAAGAATTTCCTGATCTAGAGCTCAAACTGAGTGATCTCTACCCCAACTTGAAAGCAGCAGAGCAAATTAATTCAGATCAATTAGAAGGAGTTCAATACGTGAAAGATTCGGTTGACGCCACTCACCCTCAAAAAGAATTGGATGGTTTAAGGACTATGGTTTGTTCATTTCATCATATGACCAAGGAAAACGCCAAAGCCATTTTGAAAGATGCTTTTGACAACAAACAATCCATTCTCATTTTTGAAATTAGTGACAATAGCAGTCCGAAAGCCTTGTGGTGGATCGGAATTCCCTTCAATATTCTGATGGTTTTATTGTTGACTCCTTTCGTTAGACCTTTCTCGATCCAACAATTTGTATTTACCTATTTGATTCCAATTCTACCACTTGCAATCGCCTGGGATGGAGCGGTGTCAAATGCGCGAACGTATTCACAAAAAGATTTAGATATTCTTACATCAGACCTGCAATCGGATGATTATGTTTGGGAAAAAGGCATTGTCAAGGGCAAAGGGAATAAGCTTTGGTTGGTTGGAAGGCCAATGCCGTTCAACTTCGCTGAAGCTACGTTGAATAAATAATGCGTAATTCGAGAATAATTTAATTACGCATTGACCATTTCGAATTACGAATTAACTCACATGAATCTTCTTTCCACCATTTCTACGAATTGAGAAACAGGTTTAGATTCAAGATCCCAATTGTGTTTTCCGGACAGATCTCCGAGCATTTTTCGTGCATCATCAGCTGAATTCATGCCGTCTATGGTATCGACTGATTGATTGAATTCATCTGCATTCCCACCGAAAAGCTCATTGATAAAAGTGAACTTCACATTGATTCCGATGGCTGACTTTAAGTTTGCGATGGGTGTGTTCTTTAGTTTGTTGGCTAAGGAATTGTCTTCTACACCAAAATAATTATCGTTTAGTGATCCCGCTGATTTTTTTTCTTCCATTGCAGCTGCCAATCCGGATTTAGGGCTTGACTCATTTGGAGTACTATTCTTTGTAGGTTCCTGAGCGGAGTCGAAGGATTCTTCCGCTGGAGTTAACTGATCGATGGTAATGGACTCCTCTTCGGAAACCATTTCTTCTTCCTCTTTGGCATCTTCATTCTTTTCTTCCAACTGTGTTTCTTGGGCCGTATCAGATTCATCACTATCACTCGGACTATCAAAAAGATTAAATGAAAATGCGGGTTTTGATTCTTCTTTTGGGGCTTCTACTTCTTCAACCACTTCAGGAGCCTCTTCGATTATGTTTTGAACTGGTTCCTCCTCTTCAATTTCAGTAACTGACGCTTCAATTGGATCCAAATCAGGAACTTCAAAATCATTTTTTGCCGTCATGTATTTTAAGACTGCAACTTTATCAGAAAGCTCATTCAAAGTTGTACTCAATTCGTTTAATTCTTCCAAACTGATTTTCCCTTCTTTGATTTTCTTTGTGAGTTCTTTGACTCTTTTCCCCTGTTTATCAATTGATTTTGAATCTGACATCTGTTAATAATTTTTCAAAACTATGGCCTCTAAATATCAAATTTATCGCCTTTTAATTCTTATTTATGTACTGCTTTCAAAAGTTTACTCACATTTTTAATTTAATAACGAGACCTCAGCATGTTTATTGAGCAAATGCCTTACGATTCAAGAAAACACGGATGGATAGAAGTCATCTGTGGATCCATGTTTTCAGGAAAAACTGAAGAACTCATTCGAAGGTTAAAACGAATTCAATTTACGGAACAAAGCATTGAGGTATACAAACCAAAAGTGGATGACCGCTATCACAAAACCAAGGTTGTCTCACACGATGAAACCGATTTCGAAGCGATAACGGTAAACAATGCCGCTGAAATCAAGGATCATTTCAAAAGGTCTGACGTCGTAGCCATTGATGAAGCTCAGTTTTTTGATGATGGTTTATTTGAAGTTTGTAATTGGTTGGCCTCTCAAAAAGTTCGGGTAATCATTGCGGGATTGGACATGGATTATTCTGGTCAGCCTTTTGGTCCCATGCCTAGTTTGATGGCCACGGCAGAATATGTGACGAAAGTTCATGCCATCTGTGTTAAATGCGGAAGCCTTGCGAATTTTTCATACAGGATCACGAATAATAAAGATGTGGTGGATGTTGGCGAAAAAGATAAGTATATTCCCCTCTGTAGATCTTGTTTCAATAAAATTGAACATTGAATTTAGACTTATCCATACAGGAAATTCTTGATGTTTGCGAGGGTAAACTCCTTTCTGGAAACCCAAACAATGAAATTAATAGAGTCGATATTGACTCAAGAGATGTTTATCTACCAGAGCAAACTTTGTTCATTCCATTGAAGGGGAATAAAACCGACGGACATGCCTTTATTCCTGAACTTTACAGTCAAGGTTGTCGTTCTTTTTTAACTGAAAAAACTATTGATTTACCTTCCGATGCCAATCTCATTTTAGTTGAAAACAGTTTGGAGTCGCTTCAGCAATTGGCTGCTCATCATCGAGATAAATTCGATATTCCGGTGATTGGAATTACTGGAAGTAACGGAAAAACCATTGTAAAAGAGTGGATTTATGAACTGTTAAAAGAGGAGTATTCCATTGTTCGCAGTCCGAAAAGTTATAATTCTAAAATCGGCGTAGCTCTATCGGTACTTCAAATTCGTTCGATCCATAATTTAGCCATTTTTGAAGCTGGAATTAGCGCTCATGGTGAAATGAATGCTTTGGAGAAAATGATTCAACCTACGGTGGGAGTTTTTACGGGAATTGGCTCTGCACATCATGCTGGCTTTGAATCTGAAGACCACAAATTGATAGAAAAATTCAAATTGTTTCAGAACTGTTCGAAAGTCATTTGCAATGAACAATTTCTTTCACATACAGAAGCTGAAGTCCTTTCTTGGAAAGATTCCGATCTTGAAATTCGTGGGCAACAATCCTTTGTTTCTCTGGATGATAAGGATTTAGTAATTGATTTTACCACGCAGTTTCCAACTAATTTGATGAACGCCCTTGTTTGCGCGAGTTTGTTCTCAGATCATTTTGAGAATCATATTTCTGATTTATCCAGTCTTTCTCTGAGACTAGAAACAGAAAAGGGAAACAATGGAAATATCATCATCAATGATTCCTATAATTTTGATCTGGATTCTTTAAAAATTGCCCTGAACTATCAATACCAGCAGTATCCATCTGGACATAAAGTCTTAATTGCCTCCAAGCCAACATATGATATCGAGTCCACGTTCCATAAGATCATAGACAATTACGGTCTGAATAAAATTATTCTAATTGGCGATGGAAATAGTACAAATGAGATTCAATATTTTACCTCAAAAGAGGCTTTAATTCAATCTGGAGAGTTAGATCAGTTTTCAGATTCCGTTATTCTCATCAAGGGCTATCGAAATGATCATTTGGAAGAATTGGTTTTGCATTTAGAGGAGATTACGCACAAAACCTGGTTGGAGATCGATCTTCCAGCCATTCGAAATAATATTCAAGTCTTTAGAAATAAATTGGATCCCAATTGCATGCTTTTGGCCATGGTGAAAGCTTCTGCTTATGGCGGAGGCTTAGATCGTATCGCGCATGTATTGGAACAAGAAAAAATTAATTATTTGGGTGTAGCTTATACAGAAGAGGGAGTTAAGCTTCGCGCAGCGGGAATTTCTAGCCCCATCATGGTCATGAACTCTGAAAAACAGGGCTTTTCCAAAATGGTAGAAAATCAGATCGAGCCCTCCATTTACAATTTGAATTTACTCGAAGATTTTATTCGATTTCTCATCAAAAAAGGCATTAAAAATTACCCCATTCACCTGAAAATTGAAACGGGTATGAATCGACTTGGATTTCGATCTTCGGAGCTAAAATTGCTTCTAGATAAAATTGCGAGTCAGCCCGAAGTACGTGTTAAATCGGTCTTTTCGCATTTATCTTCCTCGGATGATCCTAGCGAACTTAATTGGAGTGAGCAACAAGAAGACCGTTTTGATCAAGCCTGTGAAGAAATCCGGAAGGGCTTGGGTTATGATTTCATTCGACACCTCTACAATACCAACGCCATATTACATTTTCAAAATCATAAATACGAAATGGCTCGGATGGGAATTGGTCTTTACGGCATCAGCGAACCTCAAGTTCAAAGCTTGGAAGCGGTGCTGAAACTCAAGACTAAAATCTCCCAAGTCAGAAAAATACAAGCGGGAGAATCGGTGGGCTATTCAAGAACTTTTAAAGCCAAAAAAGAAATGCGGATTGGAGTTCTAGCCATAGGTTATGCCGACGGACTTCTAAGAAGTTATTCTTCCCAGGGGCAAGTCTATGTGGACGGTAAATTGGTTCCCATAGTTGGGAATGTTTGTATGGACATGACCATGATTGATTTATCCGACACCAATGCCGCGGAAGGCGATGACGTTGAAATCTTTGGAGACCATATCTCTGTTACTGAATTAGCAGATAAAACAGGAACGATTCCTTACGAGATTTTTACTCGAATTTCAGATCGAGTGAAGCGGGTTTATTTGGATTAAAACCTACAAAGATCCACCTCAAGAACGCAATCTTTTTGCGCAATCAACTTTATTTGAAAATTTGAGAAAATAAAGCAACTATTCCTTGTAAGTTTCGTTTTCCCAATGCAGATTCGCAGAAAATTTTGCGAACGAATCCAGAAAATGGAAACAATTAGAAATGAACATATCAAGCATTGTGCATCCTTACGCCCGCAAGGCAGTAAGATGATATCGAAATTTTATCAGCTAGATGAAATCACGGACAAAGAATGCTTGATCTCGACACGATAATAGAGAATACTCTACATAAGATATTGTGAACCCGGTCAGCATTTGATCGGGTTTTTTTGTGCCCAAAATTTTAAATGAATTTTTAGGATAGTGCTTGCTCGCTTAGAAAAGGCATTCACACGGGAGGGTGAAATAGTGTGGTCGACTTAGTCGATTTTCAGGGACCGAAATTCATTTATTGGAAATGCAAGCAGATAGGTGACTGCACCGCTCTTGAAAAGCGACGATCTTAACAGACTTGGGGGTTCGAACTTAGCGTAGCGATCTCATGAGACGCTAGTCGAGTACTCCCCCCGTTTCCGCTAAATCAATTCAGGTAATTTCTCTGCCTCTGCCCATTTGAGTTCTTTGGGCAGTTTGGCTGAGGAAAACTCGAGATGAATGACTCTTCTCTTTTTGGGTTTTTTACTTTTAGCTGAAGCATGCAGAATAAGCGGCTTCATCAAATGGATACCCCCTGTTTCAACTTCACATAAAACTGGAATACTATTTTCTGCAATCATCATGATCTCTTCCGAAGACAATTGCTTCTTATGTGAACCCGGAATGACCTTCAAAGCCCCATTTTCTTCGTGAGCTGGATCTAAGTGAATCCGAATAGAAAATGTCTGCTGATTGATCTCTTCTGGTGGTCGAACACTGATAATTCCATCCTTGTTTGTCCAACCAGAATACCCCTCCACCTTCACTTTTTTCTTCACATTAATAGGGACGTCTTGATGCATGGTGACATACCAATTGTCTTCATCTGTTTTATTGAAATAAATGGCTTTGACCAGTTTGACTTTGGGGTCAATTTTAGTAATGATCTCAAGTAAATTTTTATTGAAAATGAATTTCTTCAAATCTGGTATTTCTTTGAGAATGGCCCGAATCGCGTAAGGCTTTTTGAGCTGTTTTTCTTTAAAATAATTATTCAGCAAGGGGGCCATTTTATTGATTTCGCGATTTGTATAGACGTTATTCATCAAAGCAAAACCACGATGTTCGAGTTGCTTGGAACTCTTTTCAATATTTTTAGTCGAAAGTACCGTTCGATAATTATCCTGTGCCCATTGAAGTCTTTGTTCAATGTTTCTTTTCAATTTTTCAGGCTGGATGACACGCATCACTTCACCATAACTTAAAATCTCTTTTTCCAATTCAAAATTATGTTGAACATCCAGAGAGATTGTAACTCCATAATAATCCTTATCAATCACTTTCTGACTCGAATGCAAAGGTTTCGTGATCACATAGGGTGCATGTTTATGGGTAATGAACAGTTTGACTTTCTCTGTTGGCATTGTCGGCGATACGGATACTCCAATGGCATTTTGAAAATAGGTTTGTGGGTCAAAATCTAAATTATGGACAAACTTCGCCTCAGATTTTTCAAGGCTAATGATTCGGTCTAGAGCCAAATTCATCAGTTGGGCATCCTTTTTCTTTTTCCCAATTACAAACCATCTATTTCTGAATTCTTTCAGTAAATAAGGATGAAAATCAAAACTATTGGCTTGCCTTGCTTTAAAGGATTGATAGGTAATCAAAATCGGACGATAATTAATAATTGCTTGATACAATTCATCCAAGAAATCCAATCCTTTCAAGTTTTCATTCTTTTCAAAATCAATCACAGGCATTTGATCCGTTTGCTGACTATGCACATGATCCTCCAATTTTTGAACCATGGAGTCCAATTCCCTGAAATGAGAAAATCCTTTAAACTGTTTTAAGAACTCCACTGCTTCCGTAAGTTTACTCAAATCCTGATCTGAAATCGGAATATTGGTAATAGAATAATCCGGATCTTCATATGTATAAAAACGCTTATCGACTACAATGA
The DNA here is from genome assembly GCA_030427935.1 of Bacteroidia bacterium. Classification (GTDB taxonomy): domain Bacteria; phylum Bacteroidota; class Bacteroidia; order Flavobacteriales_D; family Crocinitomicaceae; genus JAGQYP01. The sequence continues at coordinate 33,391 of JAUICI010000010.1, forward strand.
TGGGTGCATTATAACCCAATTTATCCGATCTCATGATTTGAATATCCCCTTGAACTGTTCTTCGACTTACCCCTTTATCAATTCCTTCATATTCATATAAGGCATCTGAACACGCATCAATCAAATCTTCCAAAGTCCATTTACGAAAGCGGTTCTGTAGACATTTATCAATGGTTTTATATCGGATTAAAGCATTCTTATTAACGGCCATTTCAAAAAATTTTAAATAAAAATACAAGAAATATTTCACTACGCAAATAGGCTGCGCACAATCTAAATTACTTTGCTTCATCGTTCATTGATAAACAGAATGAGAAACAGAAAGAGAATGAGCATTATTAATTAACAATCAACACAAATCTCTCATTCTTCGCTCTGTTTCTCATTCTGACAACAGGGGGTGCGCCAACGTTGGAGAGTTGGGCTGGACTGTAAATCCAGTGGCTTAAGCCTGAATAGGTTCGATTCCTATCACCCCCACGGAGGCAGAGTGAGTGCGGAGTGTGAGAATGAGGGTATCTCATTCCGGTTCTCATTCTGACAAAGGAGAAGTAGCAAAGCTGGTCTATGCGTCCCGCTGAAAACGGGAAGATAATGGTTCGACTCCATTCTTTTCCACAGGTAGATTTTTAGAGAAGAGTAAGTCCATAATTGGTATTGGCGCACCCTGCTAAGGTGTTCATCACTTTGGTGGTGTGAGGGTTCGAATCCCTCCTCTTCTGCTCAAAAATTTAGATGCAATTGTAGCTTAACGGGTTGAGCACCGGTCTTTTAAATCGGGGGTAGTAGGTTCGAGCCCTACCAGTTGCACAGTAGTAGAGCGAGAATACAGAACGAGAATGAGAATCTTCATTCTACTTCTGCTCCTCATTCTGCAAAAGATCTTCATCCGAAAAGTCGGAGAAGCGCGGAAAGAAGCCAAATTCTGAAGACCTGATCTGTGTGTTGAAGCACAGAGGTATTCGCTTGGTAAAGTTGAATATGCCGATTCATTATTTAGCTGTCTTTCTCTTGACGGTATAGGTCAGAGGTTCGAATCCTCTCATAGCTAGGACTATGTAGCTCAGTTGGGTAGAGCAATATCACAATCGCGCGGGTTCGAATCCCGCCACGCTTAAGGTGCGTGTAGCTCAGTTGGTCAGAGCACTAGACTGTAAATCTAGTATCGTTAAGAAGTTGATCTCTTCAGAAAAGGATCACCAATAAATCAAGTAGCGCAGGTCTGTTGCGTAGTTTCTTCGGAAACCATGAAACAGCTTTTAGCCTGCCCTGAGTCAGAACAAGATTTGAAAACAAGTTTTGTTTCGAAAGCCAAACTCTGAAGGGGGGAAATTTTTCAGATAAGGTTGGGAAAACAAAACTCCTTTGATAGTCGCCTTCTGTCTCCGCCGATTAGGAGCGACTTGGTTGCTTGATTTGTTTTTGAATTAGTAATTATTAAACCTGTCAAATATGACTTATGTTAGAATCAACAAAGGAAACATCGGGTTGGTTTTCCGATATGGAGACCTTGTCGATGTGGTGAAGCCAGGACTTCACTGGATTGGATGGAACGACCGAGTAACATCCTACAATGTATATCAACCATTTACTTCGCCTTACAAGGATGAAGTTTTGCTTGAACACCCTAAATTCAAAGCAATGGTGGATATTGTAGAAGTACGAGACAATGAAATCGCCCTTCGATTTGAGAACGGCTATTTTAAGGGTGTTTTGAAAACAGGAAAGTACATTTTCTGGAAGGGATTTGTGGACTATGAATTCAAAATCTTGGATACTTCAAGTACGAAAGTCATCCAGAATGAATACATCAATAAAATCCAGGATACCGTGATTACAAGTCTCGTTAAAATGTTTCATTTGGAAGAGTATGAAAAAGGATTGCTCTTTGTTGACGGGCATTTCATGCGAACATTGCCATCTGGACGCTACAGATTCTGGAAAAACAAAACGCCAATTGAATTGGTCAAAGTGGATACAAGAAAACAGCAAATGGAGGTTTCTGGTCAAGAAATTTTAACGAAAGACAAGGCTTCCATTCGAGTAAGTTTCTTCATCCATTTCCAAGTCAAAGACGTGAAGAAAGCGATCTTGGAAAACAAAAGTTATGCAGATCAACTCTATATGTTGATGCAATTTGCCTTGAGAGAGTTCATTGGAACATTGACTTTGGACGAATTGCTTGAAAAGAAAAATGAGATCGGAAAATACGTGATGAGCAAATCCGAGAAAAAGGCTGAAGAGCTTGGGGTGGAATTGCAAAATGCCGGAATCCGTGATATTATTCTTCCAGGTGATGTGAAAGAGATCATGAATCAAGTTCTTGTTGCTCAGAAAAGAGCTCAAGCAAATATCATCACAAGAAGAGAGGAGACTGCGTCTACCAGAAGTTTGCTTAATACAGCAAAACTGATGGAAGATAATGCCATGCTTTTCAAGTTGAAAGAAATGGAATACATGGAAAAAATTGCCGAAAAGATTGGAGAAGTTACCGTAAAAGGAGATGGATCCACTTTGGAACAATTGACCGATATTTTCATTTCGAAAAAGAAATAAAGTTCTACCTGAGGTGATGACCTTGGGTGGAATTTTAAATTTTCCCTATACGAAGTATAGGGGCAAAAAAGTCGAAAATTTTTCTTGCGATTGTAAAATTTTACTGCTTATCTTTGTCCTCGATAACGCTCTTCAAAAAGTATTCACTTTTTAAAACTGAGCAATTATGATGTTATTTAGTCTACATATCAAAAAAGCGATCGGGAAAAGCTAGACGGCTAGTCTGGACTTCAAAATATTCATCCTGATCCATGTGATTGGGATTTTTTTTGTCCTAAGATTTCGACCCGTTCGAAACATCACATCATGCTGGAGCCTCTTGAAGGGCCCCCAGCGAGTTTATCATTTTTTTATTGAGACTGAATTTTGAAAGTATTCAATCTTCAGTCAGGCATTCTTAGCACTAAGTATGCTCAAATTTTTATGCTATGGGCAAACAGAAATTAAAAGGAAAAGACCTAAAAAAAATTGGGTTTCGTTCCGATAAAGCAAAGAGTCTAGCCATCAATATCATGGCGACTCATTTTAAACATTTACATAGAGTTAAAAAGCTCGAATTATTAGAAAAATTAATTGAAAATCCGGAAGACTACGCAGAGGATAAGTACTTAAAACCTCTGGCGGAAGAGTTCATGGAAAAAGTGGTTAAGGAAACATTCACAAGTTATAAACTTAGGTATGATTCCAAGCCTTATAAGGTTTACGGGAAACAATTCATCTGCCGAAACACGATCAACCAAATGGATCAGGCCATGCGACTCCCGGTTGCTGAAAAAGGCGCCCTAATGCCAGACGCTCATGTTGGATACGGGCTTCCCATCGGGGGAGTTTTGGCGACAAAAAATGAAGTAATTCCTTATGCGGTTGGACTCGATATTGGTTGCAGAATGTCAGTTACCTTATTTGATGTGGAATCCGATAGAATTGATCGAGATCGTTACCAGCTAAAAATGGCTTTGCAAGAAGAAACGCAGTTTGGAATCAGCAAAGTAGTAGCCGGTAATGCCGAACATTCCGTATTGGATCGGCCAGAATTCCATGCAACTGAAGTTCTAAGAAAACTTCATGGAAAAGCAGCCATGCAGTTAGGTTCCTCAGGAGCAGGAAACCACTTCGTTGAATTTGGCGAAATGGAGATTTTAGAAGAAAACAGTCTGAATATTCCTGCTGGAAAATACATGGCCTTGGTTTCGCATTCGGGAAGTCGAGGGCTCGGAGCAGCGGTTGCGCAGTATTATACAAGAATTGCACAAGAAGTCTGTAAACTTCCAAAAGGTAGCCAGCATTTGGCTTGGTTGGATCTCGACTCGGAAGCTGGAATGGAGTATTGGCTTGCCATGAATTTGGCAGGTGATTATGCAAAAGCTTGTCACGATGTCATTCATTCAAAAATTGCGAAAAGGTTGAATCTAAAAAAGCTGATTACGGTTGAAAACCACCACAATTTCGCCTGGAAAGAAAAACAGGAAAATGGTGAAACACTAATCGTTCATAGAAAAGGTTCGACACCAGCGAAGGAGGGAGAATTGGGATTTATTCCTGGCTCGATGTCGCATTCAGGCTATTTAGTTTCCGGAAAAGGAAAACAAGACGCACTCTGTTCTGCCAGTCATGGTGCCGGCAGAAAATTATCGCGATCCAAGGCTAAATCTAGCTTAACTGGATCGGACATGAAAAAAGAATTGAAACAAAAACGGGTCACCCTAATCGGTGGCGCAGTGGATGAATCGCCTTTTGCTTATAAAAATATAGAAGAGGTTATCGGGGCTCAAAAGGAGCTCATCAAAGTTGAAGGCCAATTCAATCCACGAATAGTACGAATGGCAAAATAGAATAAAATGAAAGAATTTATAGTACAGATCAGTGCAGGAACAGGCCCGGCCGAATGTTGTTGGGTCGTTTCCAAAACACTAAAGGAATTTATGAAAGAAGCACGTGATCAAAGTATTGAAATTGACGAAATAGGGAGATTAAAAGGTGATCAGAATGGTACATTAAAGTCCGTTTCACTATTTATAAAGGGAATGCGAGTTGACCAGTTTCTAGAAGAGTGGACAGGTTCGATTCAATGGATAGGCAAAAGTCCTTTTCGAAAATTCCACAAAAGGAAAAACTGGTTTATTGGAATTCAAACTTTTGATTCCAAATCTGAACCCAATTTCGATTCCAAAACGATCAAGTTTGAAACCTTTAGATCATCTGGACCCGGAGGTCAGTTCGTGAACAAAGTTGAAACCGCTGTAAGAGCGATTCACATTCCAACTAAACTTTCGGTCACAGCTAGCGAAACAGCCTCGCAATCGATGAATAAAAAGATTGCCATAGGAAAATTGAAAACAAAATTAGATGAATACAAAATGCAGAATTTGGTTCTTTTAAACTCGAACAAATGGATTGCCAACAAACAAGTGAAAAGAGGAAATCCAACTCGAGTTTATGAAGGAGACAAATTCAGACTAAAACAAAAATAAAATGGACACTGCATTGGCAAACAACTATTACTTAAAGGCTTTGGATAATTATCCTTACGACCTAACTGAGTTTTTGGAGGCCATAAACTATGCCCTTGCTTACGATGAAGATCACGCAGATGCTCATTGTTTGATGGGATTATTTTATATGGATCAACTTCAAAAATTCGATGATGCCAAATATCATTTCAATAAAGCTTTGGCTTCGGATCTTGATAATCTGAAGGCTTATTATTCTTTGATTAGATGTTTAATTGCAACTGAAGAATACGCACAAGCTTTTAAAGTGATTGAGCATGCGCAAAAGGTCAAAGGCATTTCTTCAGAGGCCTTGGATCATAGAATTGCTATCATCATGGAAAGAAAACTTCAGTTTAGATCCGCCAAGAAATTTTTAAAGAGAGCGATCGAAAAGTCTTATTTCACAAGTGATAGAGAGTTTTATGAATCCGAATTATCAAGAGTAAAAGACAAAATTTCGAAAAGAAAATCGAAAAAAAATAAATAATTTTTTTACAACGCAAAAAGACTGCGCACTAGCTCTTTTACTTTGAATCATCATTAAGAACAAAAGACATCCCCCTCTGTCAAAAATAGATTAGGCAGAGGGGTTTAAAAAAACAAAAAATGAACAGATTGAATTTACATATCACATTACCAAATCGACTGGATCTCCAGCCGAATCATGATGAATTCTATTCAATCGGGAAGCCATATTTTTAGATGCGAGTAAGCGTTACGACTAAAAAGCCTTCTTGATGAATTTCAAGAAGGCTTTTTTATTTCTAGGGGGATAACGATGGCTGTTTGCCTACCTTGGACGTAGGAGGTTGTAGGTTCGAATCCTACCCCTTAGACAGTATTGAGCAAGAGTGAAGAGCAAGGGTTTTGAGGGATTTATTCCTGTTGCTCTTGCACTCAACTCAACACTCAATCGGTTCTGTAGTTTAATGGTAAAATGCCTGACTGTCTATCAGGTGTCGAGGGTTCGATTCCCTTCAGAACCGCAAAACACAAGAGTGAATGTGAAGTCCCGATAGCTATCGGGAGAGAGCGATGCAATTTCCTAACTCTCCACACTCGCACTCACTCTGATAATGGGGTATAGTTCAATGGAACAGAACAGCTGAATACGAATCAGCAGATGTGGGTTCGACTCCTGCTACCCCAACTAAATAAAGTGAGTTTGGAGAGCGAGAGTGATGATGTGTCCGCATTCTTCACTCTCACACTCGCTCTATAACCGCGGGGATGGCGGAATTGGTATACGCGCCTGACTTAGAATCAGGATTTTGAGAGTTCGAGTCTCTCTCCCCGTACTATTTGAGTAGAGAACAAGAGTAAAGAGTTCCGAGGGCGGACTTCCTCATGCTCGAAACCCTCTACTCTTGAACCCATGCCCCACTAGTCCAATTGGCAGAGACAAAGGACTTAAACTCCTTCCAGTCCAGGTTCGAGTCCTGGGTGGGGTACTTGTTTAGAGTGCGTGTGGAGTCCCGATAGCTATCGGGAGAGAGTGAGGTGATTTCCTCGCTCTTCACTTTCGGTCCCACTCTAGATTTATGGTGTTTCTAGTTTAACAGGTAAAATACCTCACTGTGAATGAGGAGAAAAGGGTTCGAGTCCCGGAAACACCCAAAGAAGTGCAAAGTTTGAGTGATCAATATAGAGGTTCTTCAATTTGTTCACTCAAACGACACAATGAAAATGCTTTGTCGTCTAGTGGCAGGACACTTCACTTTGACTGAAGAGACGGTGGTTCGAATCCATCCAAAGCAACAGATAAGTTGAATTTTTAAATTTTTATTTTACTACGCAAATACTTTGCGTATAAGAGGTTTTACTTTGAAATATAAATGAAATAAACGCCCGAGGATCACCTTAGAAATCAGACATGGATCCTCGGGTAAATAAAAAACTTAAATTTAGAAATTATGAAAAATGTTGTTAGCACAGAGAGAATTCCAATCAAATTGTGGTTGGAAGATTTAGAGGCTGAAGCTTTATCTCAAGCTAAGAATTTGGCGAATTTACCATTTGCCTATAAGCATATTCCAATCATGCCAGATTCGCACACCGGATATGGGATGCCAATTGGTTCAATTTTGGCGACGAAAGGAGCTGTGATCCCAAATGCCGTAGGTGTAGATATTGGTTGTGGTATGTGCGCACAAAAGACGAGTTTAACTGAGATCTCAACCGATGAGATCAAGAAAGTTTTGGGAATCGCCAGAAACTTAATTCCTCTTGGATTTAATTCTCATGACGAAAAACAAGACGAAAAGTACATGCCACAAGGATGGGAAGACCTTGAAATTGTCTCGAGAGGGTATTTGAAAGCGAGAAAGCAGGTGGGAACACTTGGTGGAGGAAACCATTTTATTGAACTACAAAAAGGTGATGACGGATTTATCTGGGTCATGATTCATTCAGGTTCAAGAAACTTGGGTCATACCGTTGCCAGCCATTACAACCGAGTGGCAAAGAAAATGAATGAGAAATTTCATTCTGTAGTGACTCCAAAAATGGATTTGGCCTTCTTCCCAATTGAAATGAGAGAGGCCAAAGATTATATGAATGAAATGAAATACTGTGTGGAATTTGCTTTGGCGAATAGAAAGTTAATGATGTTGAGAATGATGGAAGCTTTGACCGAAGTAAAAGGTTCATTTGAAACGGATGAGATCATCAATGAATCGCACAACTTCGCGGCATGGGAGAACCATTTTGGTGCCAATGTATTGGTTCACAGAAAAGGTGCAACCAGAGCTTATGAAGGAGAACTTGGAATGATTCCAGGGTCTCAAGGAACCAAATCCTATATTGTAAAAGGACTTGGAAACCCAGAAAGTTTCATGTCTTGTTCGCATGGTGCAGGTAGAAAAATGGGTAGAAAACAAGCCCAAAGATCGCTTGACTTAGAACATGAAAGAAAGTTTTTGGACGACCAAAACATCGTTCATGCAATCAGACATACAAAAGATTTGGATGAAGCCTCATCAGCTTATAAAGACATTCATGAGGTGATGGGAAATCAAACAGATCTTGCGGAGATTGTGGTTGAATTACAACCATTAGGAGTATTGAAAGGGTAGTTTAGCTATCCTTTCTTTCATTAATCATGTTAAACCAGGGAGGAGCTCCTTGTTTTTTTATTCTTGCTTATCGGACTCATCTTCACCGGTAATCATCTCTTTGATTTGTTGTTCCTCCTCCGGTAAAGCATCAATTTCTTCCATTTTTTCTTCCAAGGAGACCAAGGCTTTTACATAGAATTCTTTTCCTCTTGTTTTCTTTCCATTATAATAAGTCGAGGTTGTAAGGATGAACGTAAGCAATACCGTTCCCAGTATGGAATAAGCTGAAACAAAGATCATGGAAAGCTTTGTTTGCTCAAAGGTTGTCAAAAATACGAGAGACAAAAGAAAAATGAACATCAACAAATAGAATATCGGGGAAATTTTAGCCTCTTTACGATAAAGACGAACACCTCTATTGGAGTCCATTTTCTCTATCGTTTCCATAATATGATTTCGAAATTGTTTTTCAACATAGGTGGCCGGGGGCATTTTTAAAACCGCATTTCGTAAGGCATCAAATCTTTTGTTGGACTCATCAATTTGATCTTGGGTAATGGTTAACTCAAATTCATTCTCTACCAACCAGCTTAGATATGCATGAAATTTGAGGGTAATTTCTTTTTGATTCTTAACACTCAAAGTGGATATTGAACGGTTGATATCATTAATCTGTGAGATTTCTACTCCCGAACTATTTCGAATATGGTTGAACTCGGAGCGGACCTGAAATAATGTGATGGAGAATATTAAAGTCATCACACTCGCATTCACACTAAAAAGCATTGACGCGATTTTCGTATCGTCACCCGTGATATAGCCTTTAATCAACTTACGAGCCCTTACATGAATCAATAATGCGATTGTAATCACAAAAACAGAATTGATGATCATCAATAAAAAGGGATTGGTATTTACCAGTAGTTGAATCATTTAACAAAAATAGAATTATATCGATAGACCAATAATACAAATATCATCGATTTGTTCATCCTTATACCCAAAGCTGATCATTTTTCTTCCAATAATTAGCAAATAACCACCATTAATAAATTCACAATAAATCCTACTTAAATCCTTTACCTTCTTTTCTACTTTTTCCTATTTTTGACTAAACAACAGAAAACATGAAACAGCTGAGCATCACATTCCTACTTCTCCTTTTTTCTGCTTTTTCTTTTGCTGAAAACGTGAAATTAAAAGGAACCATTGGCGGTAAATACGGTATCGAAATGGAATTGGAAAAAAGTACCGACAAAGAAAATCCCATTGGAGGTAAATACAATTATTCTGGAAAAACAGCCTTTTTAACGCTCAAAGGACTGATGTATAGCGATAATATCATCTACCTTGAAGAGTTTAATAGCAAAGGCAAGCAAACCGGAACTTTTTATTTGGAATGGGAAGAAGGCAAGTGGAAAGGTATTTGGACTGGTAATGAAAAGCATTTTGATGTTGTTTTAGAGGTCACTTCTGGAGATTACAAACAGTTCAGGGAATTTGATTTCGCTAAATTGAATAAATCGTGTAATTCTTCTATTACTGGAAGTTATGCCAATGACTACTATTTCCTAAATGACATGTGGCTGCATGAAACTGGTGCCATGGAAGTTGGATTTAACGGTGGCGTAGTCAGTGTAGAAGAAGTGCACAAAGACACCATCAAAGTTCAGTTTGAATTGATGTGCGGCCCCACTTACCATGTCGCTTTCTTTGATGGGTATGCCATAAAGAAAGGGAAAAACGTTTATGAATTCAACCAATCCCTTTATGGCGACACCGATGCTTGTCATTTAATCTTCACTTTCAAGGATAAAAAAGTAAGCATCGATCAAAAATCCTCTAGCATGGACTGCGAATTTGGAGCTCGAGCCTATGCCGATGGGGAGTTCCAGAAGATCAATAACAAAGCAAAATTCGGTGAAACTGTAGGCATTGATGATGTTTTGAAGATGAAGTGATTCAAGATTAGACCCTATAGCTATTGGGGTTGGAGAGTTGAGTGTTGAGTTACGAGTTTAGAAATTTAGAACTTTGTATTGTCGTAATCCTATTATTTTATTGAAACAAGGTTTCCATTCCAAACCAAAATCACTTAAACTATTTCACTATTTTGGTCACTTAAAACACTTTAAATCACTAACCAATGAACAACCAAAAATCAGAGCCATTCAAGATTGGCTTGTGTATGGCGGGAGCTGTTTCCGCCGGAGCTTATACGGCTGGAGTGATGGATTACCTTATCGAAGCACTTGACGAATGGGAAAAACAGAAAAAAGAAAATCCAGAAACTACCCCACTTCATGATGTTGTGATTCCCGTAATGGGAGGAGCTTCAGCTGGGGGAATGACGAGCATCATCGCTTCTAATGCCTTGCAGCAAGAAATCGATCCTGTGAGAAGCATGGCAGATATTGAAAATGGGCGCAAACGCAATAAACTCTTTAATGCTTGGGTCAATTTGAGTCGGGAAGACATGTTTCCTGAATTGTTGAAAACGGATGATTTAGAGGACGGAAAAGTGGAGTCCCTTTTCAATGCAAAGTTCATCGATGAGATTGCTCAAAACACCTTAAAGTCAAATGAGGATTTAGAGTATGTAAAACGAAACTATATTGCGGAAAATCTGAAGGTTTTTACCACGCTGACCAACCTCAACGGCATCAAGTTCAAACAGGAATTCATGGCAGATTCTGACAATTCGAGTTACCACATTTCCAAACATTCGGATTTTGCCTGTTTTGAGATTAACGCGAATCAGTACAAGGGTAAGGGTTGGATACCACTTGATTTCAGGGATGAGAAACAGCGGAAACTAGCAATCGATTCTGCCATGGCTACTGGTGCGTTTCCGATTGGACTTCAAGCTCGTAAAGTAGTACGACCAAGTCAATATGTGGCTGATTCCATTTTTCACGATGATGTAGAAATGGATGTAAGCAGGCCAGATTTCGAGACTTTAAATATTGACGGAGGTACCATCAATAATGAGCCTTATGAAAAAGTGCAAAAAGTCTTGGCCAATGGTGGTGAATTAGAAAAATCATACAGTAAAGCCACTTCCACCGTTTTAATGATCGATCCTTTTCCGAGTGAAGAACCTCCGGTTGATCGCATGGATGATCAAGTTGGAAGTGTGATTTCGGCAACGCTTTCTGCCATGGTGAATCATCTTAGATTTGAACCGAAAAGTATCAGCGATAGTAAAGATCCGGATGATGCCAGTGTCTATTTAATTGCACCGGTTCGCTATGAAAAGGACAAAAGTATTGAAGGAAAAAAGGCTATTGCTTGCGGATTTTTCAATGGTTTTGGTGGCTTTATCCATAAAGATTTCAGACTGCATGACTATTTTCTTGGTCGCGCCAATTGTGAGAAATTTCTTAGACAGTATTTCACGATTCCGGTTGAAGATCAGAACCCAATCATCCAAAAGGGTTATGCCCACTTAAAAGACGACTCCGATTTTGTGGTTACCAATAACTCAACTAAAAAGGGACGAAAAGAATATCCAATTATCCCACTTTTTAAAGAAGAAGGTGATTTGTATTTACCTCCTTTCAAAAATGGAAGCTGGCCAAGTATCTATTCGAAAGAAGTCGATCGTTTTAAGCCTAAATTGAAAAAGCGTTTTGCAAAAATCATTCTGAATATTGGCAAATTCAAACCTCAGACCAAAGCAGCACTTTGGATTGGAACCCATTTAATACTGAAAAACATGGCTGCGAAAAAATTCCTGGATTTGATTAAGAAGGATATGGAAGATTGGAAATTGCTGGAAAAAAAGTAGTTTCATACTATGAAAATTCGCATTCTTTTTATTGCCTTGTTTTTTCCTTTTACTTGGGGGTTATCACAAAATGTGGACTCTTTAGTACATCTACTTTCAAAAAATCATCTTCACGATTCCACGAAATACAAAGTTAGCCTTGACCTAGTAAGAGAGTTGATTTATGTAAAACCTGATCAAGCTTTAATCTTTGCCCAAAAAATGGAGCTATACTCTAAAACACTAGGAGATTATGTGAAAGAAGCCAAGGCCAATAGTCTCATGGGTTATGCATTAGAAATTTTAAATGATTATGATAAAGCCGAAGAGAAATACTTTCGGATGCTTGAAATTGGAAGAGCCAATCAGGATCCTGGAGAAATTGGAAATGCATACAACAACCTCGGAATAATTGAAAAAACAAGAGGAAACTATAAAAAAGCCATCGAATATCAACTAAAAGGAGCGGAGACATTTAAAAAAGCAGGAAATAAAAAGCGGGAAGCCTATTGTTATGGGAATATTGGAGTTGTATTTCAGCGTTTAGGTGATCATGAAAAAGCCTTAAAGAATTTCGAAATATGTTTAGCTATAGATGAGAAAGAAGGAAATACAAGAGGAATCGGTATTTCCTTGAATAATATGGCCAATGTCTATCACTTTATGGGCAATTATGAAAAAGCCTTAAAACTTTGGTATAAAACTCTGGAAATTGATCAATCATTAGGAAATAAAGTCGGTGAATCCTCTACAAAGAGGAATATTGGACTAGCCTATCACGACCTAGGTGATCGTGAAAAAGCCATGGAATTCTATGTGAAAAGTTTAGCTCAAAAAAGAGAATTGAATCAACCTAGAAGCGTGGCAAAATCACTCAATAATATTGGAATTTTACTTCGTGAATCAGGAGATCATGAAAAAGCACTTGCTTATCAATTGGAGGCGCTTGAACTTAGGAGACAAGTCAATGCTAAAAGAGGTATGGCGGAATCCAATGTGAATATTGCTGCTATTTATTTGGATTTAAAAAATACTGAAAAAGCTTGGCCTTATTTAATTAAAGGGCTGGAATTGAGGATGGAAATGGGTAATACGGATGGGATAGCCAATTCTTACATCGGAATATCTGAATACTACAGACAAAAAGAAGAACCAGATTCGGTGATTAAATATTTAACACAGGCTTTTAAATTATCAAGCGCAAATAAATTGGCCGTTGAAAAAAGAAAAAGTCTACAAGAATTGTATCTCGAGCTTTACAACCAAAATAAAGAAAAGGAAGCCGAAAAGTATCTTGACCTATTAATGCAGGCCAGAATGGATGATATACAAACAAATCTATTGGTGTTAGCCGAACAAAAAAAAGAGCTGTATTTAGCTAAAATGCAATTGGATTTTGATTTGTATTATGATCATGTTTTAAGACAGTCAAAGGAGCAAACTAAAAATATAGGCAAAGCTTATAATCTCGCTTTATTGATTAAAGGTTTATTATTGAAATCATCTACCGCAATGAGGCGTTCGATTCATAAATCAGAAGATGAAACCTTAATCAAACAATATGAAGACTGGCTTTACCTGAAACGAAAGATCGCTGATTTATACTCTGTAGGTCAGGATGCAAAAGCAATTGAACAAAAAGCAGATTCCTTGGAAAAGGTCTTAATTCGGAAAAGTAAGGTGGTATCAGATTATTCGAAGTTAAAATCGTTTGACTGGAAATTTGTCCGAAATGGGTTGAAAAAAGGAGAATTTGCTGTTGAATTTATACGGTTTAAAAATATCGAAAACAAAGAATATACATATGCTGCTTTTGTTCTTTCAAAAGATCTCCCATCGCCTTTAATGATTGAAATTTGTTTAGAAAAAGATCTGGAAAAAATATTGGGAACCTATCCTGGAAATAACCTGAATTACATTGAAAATCTTTACGGAAACAAAGGAGACTATAAAACTGAATTGTACAATCTAATCTGGAAACCAATTGAAAAATCAATTAAAAATGCAAAAACTGTTTATGTTTCTCCTGCAGGATTGCTTCATAAAGTGGCTTTTCATTCCTTATCAAAGAATTCTAAAGTCTTGTTGTCACATAATCTAAAATTTCAAATTAAATCTAGTACAGCTGAAATTGATTTTGTTGAAGACTCGGAATTAAAAATAAAGAATGCTGTTTTGTTTGGTGGAATCGAATACTCGCAAAATGAAAATGCCCCCTCTTTATGGAAATATTTGGAAGGAACCTTGTCTGAAGTCAAACAAATCGATCAGAAATTAAAAGCTTATCAAATCGATTCGAAATTGGTATTAGCAGGAGAAGCCACGGAAAAACAATTTAAAGAAATGATTGCCGGCAAACAGCTTATTCACATCGCCACACATGGCTTTTTCTATCCAGATCCTGAAGAACTAAAAAACTATGAGGAAGAACAAATCAGTCTTGTTGATTCGATAATTTTTAGAAGCGGTAAAGAAGATCGATCCGCCTATTATTCAATTACAAAAAATGGAAACCCTTTGATGCGCTCCGGTTTGGTATTTGCGAATGCGGATCAGGCATATTCCGAGGAGAAAAACTCTGAAAATGATGGTTTATTAACGGCCCAAGAACTACTCTCTATTGACCTAAATGATACGAAGCTCATAGTTTTATCTGCCTGCGAAACTGGTTTGGGGGACATTCGAGGTAGTGAAGGCGTTTATGGTTTGCAAAGGAGTTTTAAAATGGCTGGAGTTAAAAGGCTCATCTTTAGTTTATGGCAGGTACCTGATAAAGAAACAGCAGAATTCATGAATCTGTTTTACCAAAATTTAATGGAATTAAAGTCAATTGAAAAAGCATTTACTAAAGCTCAATCCTTCATGTCGAAAAAATATGATCCTTATTTCTGGGCGGCTTTCGTTCTAATATAATTTTGCACTCGTCTATTTTACAAAGCGATTCTGCTTCTTATCCCACAAATAAGTCTGCTCTGCGTTCAGTTTAAGGAGCTTCTCGTATTCGTCAGGATCTAGGTGTCCGTCTTCGACCACATAATCGCAGATCAGCATCTTTACTTTTAAGCTTGTTCCATAGCGTGGGATATCAATTTTAAAATCCACATAGCCTCCTATGTTTTCAAGTTTTTGACCTAAACCTTCATGCTGAATAAAGTCACTTGCTCGGAATATTGGGAGACCTTTTTCAGCCTTTTGCCATTTTCCCTTTATGATCTGATAAAAAAAAGTTTTAGGTTCTTCGCAACAACAGTGCTCGCATGCTTGATTTCGAATCAAAACAAATTTTTCTCCTTTTGAACCTTTGAAAAGAGCGGCTTGAAAAAAGAAGCCTTCCTCTTTATTTCTTTGGAATCCGATAAAACCATTTTTAATGTCGAGCATTTTGATTCCTGTATTCGCCATTGAATTTTTGGAAGTATCTCGCCAATCGCAAATCTGCATAACGGAATCTGGGATTTGTTGGAATAATTCCGATATTGATTGTGCTGACAGAAATACTGGAAGCGCAAGTAGAAAGAACAATGCGTATCTGATCATTTAAAAATTTTAATTCCCAATTTCAATTCCAAATGCAGGGCCAAAATATCTCCCATATTGGTAAAAGTTTTAAAGGCCTCTATTTGATGATATTTGGCCAGTTCTTCTCCTAATTGTTTGATATTTTCTTTCGTTGAAATTTTATCCGTTTTCATGGTTTTCAAAAGACTCCGAGTTCTTCTTCGGGCTGAAACATATCTTTTTCGCATGGCTACGCGCTCTTCTTTCATGTATTGCTGGGCAATTTCAGGAGAAAGTAATTCTGTCGCGAGATCGACCAAGCTTTTATTGTCTTTAAAAAACTGTGGTAAATACACCGTCCGCTTTCCTTCATAAGATTGTTGGTCAAAATCAATTGCTCGCAGACGGTATTGCACATTGTCAAAATCTTGAGTGATTTCAACTACAAAATTGTAGGCCCTCATATCGCCCAACAAGCGACAATAACAGCGTTCATTGAATTTGACAAACTCCTTCGCAAAACGCAGTCGATTGTCTATAATCACATTTTCATTTCTTAGTATAAATTCATCACAGGGAATTCCGACAATATGCTCCTCTACCAATGTATCCCTATTTGCTAAGAAAGAAATTTTATCAGGAGAAAACACCTCTTCCAGCTCCAACCCGTAAATTCTGGAAGCATCTGTTCGCTTGATATAAAAGTAATCGTGATTGTCGTTCACCTCATTCCTTACTTTG
This sequence comes from Bacteroidia bacterium, assembly GCA_030427935.1. Taxonomy (GTDB): domain Bacteria; phylum Bacteroidota; class Bacteroidia; order Flavobacteriales_D; family Crocinitomicaceae; genus JAGQYP01. The sequence goes on from JAUICI010000010.1 coordinate 49,503, forward strand.
ATCCGGAAAGGTTTGGAATTCCCAAAAGAGCAAAACTCGATGGACTCCACTACGAGATAGGGAATCTTGGATCCGTCTGCGACTAAGAGTTCATAGATTTTGGTTAACTCTTCTCTAAGCATGTCTAAATCTGTAGGTCTGTATATCGCAGAATACCAAAGGGTAGGCGAACCGTCTTCATTATAGACCGGTGCAAGATCCTGATAATTAATTAAATCTGAATAATTGATGGGAAGATCCACCCATCGCGAATAGTTCTCAAGGTGACTTCGCAATCCAGATTTTACTTTGTAAAAAGGCTTTTTATATTCTATGTGATTGTATTCCATTCAGAAAAAGTTCTTCCTAAAGATAAAGATTTATCCGAGCATCATTTATTTGAACTCGGTTTGGCATGAAATATGAATTTAGACAAGCATGCGTATACTTGGTATTTTTATTTTATTTCTGAGTTTCTCTCTATTTGGTCAAAAAATAGATGCGGTAAAAACCTATCAAACAGGCGATACTTCAGTGGTCTATTTCAGTTGGGAAAACAACCGAAGAATCATTCAATTGTTTGATCAGGAGGGTAACAAAACTTATCAATTAGAAGGTATTCGGATGAGTTATACGGTTACAAACAAATTGGAATTCCGAAAAAATGGCGGAGTTAAACGAGTTGTGCAATCCAGTAATCCCGGTGCAAGCATGTATACCTACAAAACTTATATCGAATTTGACACAACAAATATTCCACTTAAAAAATGGACGAAAAAATTTCCTGAAGAATTAGCTGATCTTGAGAATCAGACCGTTTGGTTATGGAGCACTAAACTTCAAAAATGGGTCAAACAGAAATAAAAACTAATCCATTAGTTGTAAATGTAGATGTAGGCATTGAGGCTAGTAGCTATCGTCAACCAAATGACATAAGGAAAAATAAGCGCTACTTTCCACTTGGTTTCTTTATAGTAGTTCCTTGTAAAATAAAGCATCAAAGCCCAAAGCAGTGTAATTACGATTAAACCAAACAAGACCATCTGTGCAGAGAAAAAGATGGGATTCCAAGACACGTTCAGCACCCAATGTACACTATAAAGCAAGATTAACTTCTTTTTGTTTTGGACTAAATGCCAAGCCGTTCCCATAAATAGACCGAAACAAACCATGATAAAAGTCCATGCCGCTCCAAAAACCCAGCCTGGTGGAGTCCAAGGCGCTTTGTTTAGTTCTTGGTACCAATCAGACGGCACGCCATCACCAGTGAAAAAACCACCGATGGCTAAAGCCACAAAATTTGCGATGTTGAATATGAGGATGCTCCAGGTTTTCATACTTTTATTGAATAACTAATATTTTGCATGAAAGTTCGATTATTTTATTTCAACATCTGATGAATCGAATAGCTTTCCGCTGCTACTATGGCAATGTCATAATCCTTGGTAGCTGGAACTTTTTCGACCTTCTTTACGCCATTGGTATAAGTTGTTCTGGTTACCATTCCTCCCCAATCGGTGCTACCGATGCCGATTTTCTTATTCGCGTCGAATTTATAGGTTTCGATGGTTTCTTTTTTGCTGAATCCGCCAATTACCTGATCAAAACAATCAACTGCGGAAGTTCCGGTAAAAAACTTTTTGAGAAATTTAATGACCCCATTTCCTAGATTATTGGCATAATAAGCTTTGGCTCCCGTTTTAAAGAAAGGTTTGGAATAATTGGAAACTCTTTTGATCGCCTCTTTCAAACCAATATCTCCATCATCTCCAGCCGAAGAGCCTGCGCCATAGCAAACCGATTTGAATATCACTAGCGCATTTTCGTCCAATTCCAATTTCTCTACAATTTCAGAGGAGGAAATCATACTCGTAATACAAAAACCACCTACTTCACCATTTTCCCCTCGGCGAGTTCCATGCCCATTATAAAGAAAGAAATGCGCTCCTTTTGAGGCTTCAACAATCTTATCCCAATCGGCTTCTTTGTCATAAAACTTGTGGACACTTACCCCTTTAGATTCAAAGAAAGCTGCGACTTTATCGACATCTTTAATAAAACTAGGGGTTGAATCTTCTGCATGCCCAACTACTAAAATAGCTTTTAAGTTTTTGAATTTGTTTGTAT
>JAUICI010000181.1 GCA_030427935.1 Bacteroidia bacterium
GAGGTTTAAACATCCAGATATTTAACCTGAAAGAGTAACTATTGGATGTTTCTCCGTCAATATTTCTCCATTGTTCTGTGAGAATAAATTTTCCTGATTCTTTATGAAAAAGACAGGCTTTTAGTGTGGAAGCATTGTGCATATCCCAACCTTTTGAATATCCACTATGAAATTTATCGCTTGAAAGAGTAATGAAGTCAAAAGTCTCGGCTTTTAGTGTGCTTGGATTTATATAAAAGAAGATAGCTTGACAAGCAAAAAGTTTTTCCTCTTCTTCATTGATTAAAGTTGAAGATCCATCGTCAAATCTTTTCTGAACAATGTATCCATCAGAATAGGGATCTTCCATAATAAATGCCCTGCAGTATCCAGTAAGATCAAACCAATTCTCTTTATTATATTCATTGTCATCACTATACCTTGCCCATTGTTCTCCTGTCATGTGATCTGTGGGCTCTCCTTTGATAAACTTTCCGTCCTTAGAGATTTTCGCAACTCCGAACTTTTTCCTTGCTTCCATGACCCAAATTAAATTTTGGTTTCGATCTTCAATTAAGTCGTGTCCGCCATAGGCAACGATATCCTCTAGTTGAGTTAGCCAAATTTTACTGCTAAATGATTTGCTAGAAAGAACGGACTTAGCATCAAATTTCATAAGGAAATTTAAGTAGTTTTTGACTCCTAATAGTTCGTCATTTTCTTTCAGTGAAATTGCGCTGAATGCCAAAACAGTATTGCCATCTTTAGTTTTTACAATGTGCTGATATTTAGAATGGTGTTTGTCTACAATTTTATGAGAGAATTTCGCTCCAGTGGAATAGTTCCAGAGCGTAATGGTTAATCCATAACAGACATCATTTCTTTCGTCCTCAGAATAATTAGATCCTAAATCTCTAAATTCATCAATTGAAGTAATTACAACAATGTTATCTCCTCCATCTTCAACATTTGTTACAAGCTGATTTGGAATGTCTAGTTCTTTAATCTTATTAAGACCATCGCTGTATTTGTAAACAACTACAAAGTCATCTCCACCAGCTATAATGTTGTTATTATCATCAACGCAAACATCTCTAAAACGCGCATTGTTTTTGTAGGTATAATCATGACTGGTCATTTCATCCGAAGTTTGATTGACCTTTTTGTAGATGGTAATAACTGCAGGTTTATCATTGTCGTGTCTTCTTTGTCCCACACCGATTAGCTTGTCTCCCCATGAGATCATTTTATCTTGACAGTATCTTTTTTTAGTATAGAATCGATCAACATTCTTTGCAGGAATTTTCATCCCAACTTTTCCCGTTCTAGCCGCAAAGGTTGGTTTAGAGTTTGTTTTTTCGGTTGTCCATCTTACTTCGCCGTCTTTGAATACATATCCTGTTTTGCCATCTTTTATTACTTTCCCCTTACCATTTTTGAAGTCAAATGCATCATCATAAATTATAGGAATTGTGATCTTTCCCAGATGATTCATATATCCATATTTGTTGTCTTTTTGTACAACTGCCATGTCTTCACTTTTTGAATAGTATTTAGTAATAAATTCTTCTGTTAAAACTTCTTTGTTTGTTCCTATAAGTTTGAAGTATTTGTCGTCTTTGTAACATTTAAAACCATAATTACAGAAATTGATTTTTTTCCATCGAAATCCCACATATAAATACCCGGGCTTTCCAATAACTCCGTAAAAACCATTTACAGCTGCAATGGCATAACCATCATCATTGAATTTAAAGGCGTCTGAATATTTGAAGTCGTGAAATATTTCTCCTTTTTTGGTTACATAGCCATATTTCCCCTTACTTTTTGCAAGATGAACTCCGTATGAAGGTTTGTATAATTTTTCAAACCAAATTTCACTTACTTTTTTTAGATTTTTATCATACCATTGAAATTCTGTATCAGATTTATAAACTCGAAAACCATTTTCATCAGATTTTATCTTGTAGTGCTCGATAGGAAGTATGATTTCATCCGTTTTTGATATGATTCCCTCTTTTCCATTTAGCACGACTACCGATTTTCCGTTTTTAAAATCAAAAGCATCATCGTATTTTGCTGGGATAGTGACCTCCAAATCATCATTTAGAAATCCATATTTGCCATTTTCTTTAAAAACTCTTAATCCTTCAGTCGCCCCCCAGTATTGTTCAATCTTGGTTGATTTTATTTTTTTTGTTTTTGAATCATAAAAAGAAATTGTTCCATCTTGATCTTTAACAAGGAATTTTCCAGAATTGGTTCGGCTAATTTTTAGTTTGTTGTTTTCAATTTTTTCCTTTTTGGATACCGTGAATACGCCGTATTTATCATCCTTTTGAAGGATGATCATACCATTGACAACATTAGAAATCCATTGGTATTCCATTGGATAGATTTCCTTATTATCTTCTGAATACAGGCCGAATTTTTCATCCTTTTTTGCGACGAAATAGCCTTCTTGAACATCATATTTTTTATCCCAATTTTGAGAATACAAATCGAAATGGAAAACAACAAGTAATAGAATGATCAATGCAGATTTCAAAAGTTTCATTGCGTTTTTTTCTGCAATGATAGGAGAGTTAGATGTTTGAAAATCTATCAGTTTACTAATGGAAGTTTTATTTTACGAATAGGTCCTACTTTTGATAGCAAGTTCAAAATCACTTATTCTATATTTAGAAATTTTAGCTTCAATAGATTCTTTTAGAAACAGTTTATAGTTCGATTTGTTATAGCTCTCCAAATGATTCAGATTAACGATCCATGATTTATGAACTCTGAAAAAGTTGCTAGAGTCTTCCAGCAGGGATTCGAAATGTTTCAGGTTTTTAGATACACAAAATCTTCTATCAGATAATGTGTGAATATTACAATAAGATCTCTGTGCCTCAATGGCAATGATGTCTGCATGATTGAGGATTTGTTTATTCCCTTTGTCTATGATAACAATTTGATCAACTTTTTCATTTTTTAAGCTAGAATTGAGGATTTCAATCTGTTCTTTATTGATTTTATGGGTTAATTTATTTGAAATCCGTTCCAAAGTGTTCTGAAGTCGCTCTATTTGAACCGGCTTGACTAAGTAATCCAAAGCTGCTAGTTCAAAGGCTTTCACAGCGTATTTGTTATACGCAGTTACAAAAACGATTTCAAAATTGATTTCTTCGAAAAATTGAACAATTTCATATCCTGCATATTCAGGCATTTCAATATCCAGAAATACGACATCAGGTTTTAATTGCTGAATTAGTTTTACGGCTTCGGGTAAATCCGTTGCAGTTCCTGCTACTTCAAAGTCATTAGAAAGGTGCTTAATCAAGCTAGAAAGAATATTGTGTGCACTAACTTCATCATCAACCAGTAAAATTTTAATCTTCTCCATAATTCTTTAATAGGTCTTTAGTAGAGGAAGTTTGATATAAACTTCAGTTCCAGAACTTGCTCCACTTTCTTGTAAATCGATGTATTCGTAAGAAAAATCTTCACTGTAAACATCACTCAATATTTTCAGTCTTTTCTCTATAGCCTGAGTTGAAAACGATTCATGATTTCCACTTTGTCTCTCTTTGATTACTTTCGCTTTTTCTCTTCCAACACCATCATCTTTTATTCTTACGATTAAAAACTTATCTTTTTCTTGTTTAAAATCGATAATAAGGTTTCCTTTTTCTTTTTTGTGAAGTAATCCATGGGCTAAAGCATTTTCAATAAAAGGTTGAACAATCATTGGAGGAATTAAAACACCTTCAATGGAATCATAGCTGATTTCAAAACTGATTTTATCTTTAAATCGTAATTTTTCCAAGGACAGATAGAGTTCAATTAGCTTAATTTCTTGCTCTAGTGTAATTAAATCTTTTTCAGAATAATTTAATGTCTTACGAACCAGATCAGCAAACTTGGAAATGAAAGAGTAAGAAGAGATTTTTTCTCCGGTTAATACCTGGTCTTGGATCGAGTTTAAGGCGTTAAATATAAAATGTGGGTTCATTTGTGACTGAATAGCTTTCAATCTGGATTCGGATACACTTTTTTCCAATTCTATTCTTCTTAGATGCGATCTTAAATATAATCTGTAGGCTACAATGGCAATTATCGATACTGAAATAGTCATGAGGATCAAAAACCAAGCTTTGTTCCAAAAGGGTTTCGAAATTTCAAATTCAAATGTTTCTTCTATGATAGTTTGTTCTTTGTGTTTGATGATTAATTGAACTTTGTATGAACCAGGACTTAGATCTAACTTTTCATATTTACCTATAGTAATTGGGAGGTATTCCCAGTCTGATTTTTCCCCATCTTTTTCGATCCTAATCATTAACCTGGATTCATCCTGATAAAGGATTCCCCTGAAATCAAATTCTAGTCTCAAATCATTTTTATCATAAGAAAAGGAGGATTTGGATTGAAGCTTGAGACCACTAATCTCCGCACGATTAACGTGAAAACTGTACGGTTTAGATTCTTCTTCTATGGTATTAAGGTCGATGATGATTGGTCTACCGTCTGAAATAAACCAAAGATGTTGATCGACAAGTGTAAAGTTTTGAATATTTGAAGAGGCTAAACCTCGAGATGTCCCTATTGATTTCCAAGTTTGCTTTTTCCTATTATAAATTTCGAATCCATTTTTGTGTAAAATGAAATAGGTCTGACCCTTAACAAGTACTTTGCGAATATGTAGGCTATTCAAACTAGAGTTTAAAACTTCATTTTCTTTCAGGTCTTTTCCGTTAAATACTAGGACTCCTAATTTTTGGGTTCCAATCGCCACTCCATTTTTCGTTGTAGAAAATGAGGTTGCGGTAACTGGCTTCTTTTTTAATAATAATTTTAATAGACCGTTTTTATCAAACTTGTACAATTGATGATCGATTACCATCAAAAATGTCTTGCTATGGTTATCCAAGAACACGTTCTGACAACGAGTCTCATTTTCTAATAATTTGTACCAATCTCCTTTAAGAGATAACTTTTTCCAGTGTTCTGGATGTGGAGGGTTACCTTTACAAAATATACCTTTCGAAGTGGCGAATACAGTACCTAATTCATTTCTGATTGCATTCTTTATAGTGCCAATAAAGCTTAAGTTCCCATAAAGATTTTTGGAGATTAAGAGTAAGCCTGGAACTTCTTTCACGATTTTGAAATCTTCATTTGGGATATACAGAATTCGATCTTGCTTTTGATTTAATTCGTGGTGTATGAGTTGGGTTGAATGTAGATTGGATTTGTAGATACGTCCGTCTCTTGAAATCATGTATGCATATTTGTTGTCCGAACAAATTCCGGTGATTCTTTCGGGGATCGTGTTTTCGGTTATTTTTTTACTGTTAAAGTCAGGTATGATGATTAAGCCATGATTAAAAGTTCCTAAAAAGTAAGTGTCATATGAATCTTTATATGCGCATGAAATAAATTCGGAAGTAAAATAATGAGGGCTAGCAGAAAACTTACCATTGCTAGAGCTCAGTATTCGAACTCCTTTAACTTGGTCTAAAATCCAAATTGAATTGGAGTCCAATAGGTGGGGCTTTCCAAGTAGGAGAGGGATGTCAGAAATCGCGTCTATATTGACTCTGCCTTCAGCATTAATCGAGAATGTTTTTTGGTCCATTTGGAAGCTGGATCGATAGAGTTCATCTTTTGAAAAGCTCTTTTTAAGTGATTCATCCAATGAGTCTAATTCTCCATTTTCAATAATGTAATTTTTAGGTTGATCTGGATGTGGAATAAGGATTTTTCGATCAGGCAGTAGCGTACTACTGACAAAAACTGAATTTGAGTGAAGTTGTTTTAAAGTTTTCCATTGCCCAGATTGATACAAAAGAATTGATTTTGAAATAAAGATTAAATGGTCTTGATTATCAAATTGCATATCAAAATTGCGAAAGAAATGCTCTTTCGGAACAACTGTAATGAGTTCCAGTCCATTTTGATTTACCTTAAATATTTGTCCAGAAAGATTAAAACAATAGATGTCTCCAATTGAATTTTTTCTAAGTCCAAAAAGAGCACTTCCAATTTGTTCTTCATGGGTGTCTATTTGTTTGAAAGCACCATTTATATAGGTCTTTATACCGAGATTAGTGGCAATATAAAGAAGGTTGTCGTCCGATTTGATAATACTGTAAACATGCGAATTGGCAAGCTCCTTTTCACCTATTTTAAAAGAAGAAGGTTCTTGAGATTTAGCGAGGAAACTCATTGCTAAACATAGAAGCATGGAAAATTGTCGATATTTCAGAATCAAATTCAGTAATTTCCTTTTCGTAAAAATCGACAAAATATTTTATCCTGAATCATTTACTTTCCCATTGGTAGTTTTTAATCTACAATTGGAAGTCAAAAGTTTATCGTCAAGAGTCTATATCTCAAACTCCCCGAACTCTGGGAATACTCAGCGACTCTGCGTTAACATTCAACCCCTCGATTTGACTTCGACTGATTGTTTCGCTTCGCTGTACAATCGCTCAGTCGTACTCGGGGACCGGCGTATGAGTTCATAAAAAAGCCCACGATCCCAATCAGAATAAACCTCAGATCAAGCAATGTGGGCTTAAAGTCTATTATCTATAGTCTACTTTTCAAACTCTCCGAACTCTGCGAATACTCAGCGACTCTGCGTTAACATTCAACCCCTCGATTTGACTTCGACTGATTGTTTCGCTTCGCTGTACAATCGCTCAGTCGTACTCGGGGACCGGCGTATGAGTTCATAAAA
>JAUICI010000182.1 GCA_030427935.1 Bacteroidia bacterium
GGAGCACGATCATATTCATTTATTGCCGAATACTTCAGGTGTTCGAACGGCAAAAGAAGCCGTTTTCGCAGCCGAATTGGCAAGAGAAGCTTTGAATACAAATTGGTTGAAACTGGAAATTCATCCCGACCCGAAATATTTAATGCCCGACCCAATAGAGACCCTGAAAGCTGCAGAGGAATTGGTTAAAAAGGGATTTATTGTATTGCCCTATATCCATGCAGATCCGGTTTTATGCAAGAGATTGGAAGAGGTTGGAGTTCATGCCGTGATGCCTTTAGGAGCGCCAATTGGTTCGAATAAAGGCGTTTTGACGGAAGAGTTTATCCGAATCATTGTGGAGCAATCGAATGTTCCGGTAGTTGTGGATGCTGGAATTGGCGCACCTTCGGATGCTGCTAAGGCCATGGAATTAGGTGTAGATGCCGTTTTAGTGAATACAGCCATTGCCGTTGCAGGAAATCCAGTTGAAATGGGGATTGCCTTTAAAGAAGCGGTTTCAGCTGGAAGAAGAGCTTATGTGAATGGATTGGCAGGACAGTCGAATCAGGCGGTGGCTTCGAGTCCGTTGACTTCCTTTTTGGAGCAAGAGTAAGGAGCAAGAGCAAGAGTTATGAGGACATTCAAAGACATATTTGACACTTACAAATGGGCCCTTCGACTCCGCTCAGGGACCGAAAGTAATTTTAATTAGTCACTGATGAAGACTTTTAAGAAGATATTTGACCAGTACATATGGGAAGAAGAGAAGGCTTCGATTTATGCGAAAACTTCTGTTGATGTTGAAAGGGCATTGGGTAAGTGTAGGAGCAGGGTGAAGCGAGATTTAGAAGATTTCAAAGCCTTGATTTCACCGGCTGCTGAGCCTTATTTGGAGCAGATGGCGCAGATGAGTCATGTACTTACTCAAAAGCGTTTTGGGAAGACGATTCAGATGTATATCCCCATGTATTTGAGTAATGAGTGCAATAATATTTGTACTTATTGTGGCTTTTCTTTGGATGTAGATATTCCTCGAAAGACTTTGAATGATGAGGAGATCATGTCGGAAATTCGAATGCTGAAAGCCAAGGGTTATGATCATATTTTGATTGTCACTGGAGAGCACAATAAAAACGTGGGGATTGACTATTTCGAGCATGCTTTGGAGTTGATTCGACCGCATTTTTCGCATATCGCCATGGAAGTTCAGCCATTGGAGCAAGAAGAATATGAGCGCTTGATTAAGGCAGGTGTTAATACGATTTTGCTTTATCAAGAAACTTATCACAAAGAGGATTATAAAAAGCATCATCCAAAAGGAAGAAAATCCAATTTTGACTGGCGTTTAGAGTCACACGATCGAATTGGGAAAGCTGGCATGTATAAAATGGGCTTAGGAATTTTGATTGGCCTGGAAGACTGGCGGGTAGATTCCTTTTTCAATGCTTTACATTTGGATTATCTCGAGAAAACCTATTGGCGAGCAAATTATTCGATTTCCTTTCCACGCTTGCGACCATGTGCAGGAGGAGTAGAATTAAAATCGGTGATGACGGACAAGCAATTGGTTCAGCTGATTTGCGCGTATAGACTATTAAATGAAGAAGTTGAGTTATCCTTGTCCACCAGAGAATCGGAGACCTTTAGGGATAATGTATTGAAATTGGGTGTAACGACCATGAGTGCAGAATCGAAAACGGATCCCGGAGGCTATACTTTGGATCAGGAAAACTTAGAGCAATTTGAAATTGACGATGCACGATCAACAAATGAAATCGCCCAAGTGATTCGAAAGCAAGGATATGAGCCTGTTTTTAAGAATTGGGATGCGGTACTGCAATAATTCAAAATTCAAAAGGCAAAATTCAAAATGAGGGCTAGATTTTTCTAATTTTATTGAAAATCAATGAATATGAAGATCTACTTGCTTGTTCTTGTTTTTACTATTACTTATTCCTTTTCGCAGGAGTCGAAAAAATTATTGAAGCTTTTTGGTGATGACTTTATTCAGATGGATCGCGAGTCAAATTATGCTGAAAAATTGCCAGATCATGCCAAGGTTTTTACGAGTTATTTTTGGATGAAAGATCCTTCGATCTATAGGATGGATACTACCGGTATCAGCAATCAAAGAGAATTTCTAAGATTTCGCGAGGACCTGAATCAAAACGGAAAGGAGAGTTTTAAATTTTTCAAAAAGGAATATGTGAGTCAGAACGACTACTGGGATTTCATAGATTTTGTAAAAGACTCTATTTATCGGGAGTATATCTACGGGAATGATGACCCAACTGGAGATGGAGAAATACCAAGGGAAGTGCTCGCTAAAATGTTGGTATTTGATGCAGATAAGGCCTTAGCAGCAAATTATGGGAGTAAAAAGATAGATGACTCGGAAGTTTATTTCAATAGACGTATTTTCAATTTTGATTATGATTTCAATTGGAGAAAAAAAATCGACTATGCCATTTATTTGCCTTTAATTTCAAATTTGACCTTGCGTCAACCCGAAAGAATGGATCGGAAAAAGGATGATGATTTCAGGAAAATTGGCTATAAGACAGAAGAATTTCCAGATGGTATAAATATTTATCCAGATTGTAGTTCTTGGTCAAAAAAATCGGAGTACCCAAACGATATTCATGCATACCTTTCTAAGTTCTATTATCTAACAGATAATCCAGATCCTGCTCAAGGTTTATCAGGGAATCAGGTTAAAGCTTATCTGAACTATATTGAATCAGAATTTCAAAAGAAAATCGATCAGAAGAAACTCCCTTTTCATGTTGAAGTGAGTCTACCAGATCAAAGTGAACTTGATTATGTGGAAGGATCGGAATACATGACAGACATGCATATCTATTTTGATAGTTTGGATATGAATGCCTATTGGCAGATTACGAATGAGGATTATTACAAGTTTCTGACTTGGGTAAAGGATTCAACCATTCGAGAAATATTTATAAGAGAAGGTGAGGCATACGTTCAGACTGAAGATATTGCAAAACTCTTAGACTATGAAAATGTCTTTTATGATGAGCCCAATATGCAATGGACTGAATTTGATCCTGCAGATTTGGAATTTTGTAGAGATGTTTTTCATTTCAATTGGAAAGAAGATTGGAGAAGTCTAATGCCATCTAACCCAGAGGAGCAGGAATATATATTGGGACAAATGATTCCTTATGGTCAAAAGCTTAATTATAATGGAGATCTACCAGTAGAACAAGTCGATCCAAATAAACTCTTTTATCGATACTATTGGAGAGACTGGAAGGCAATGTCGAACGAAGTAGGGATGAAGAAGAGTGAAATCCAAAAGAACTACGAGTTCCTTGAAGATAATTGGGAAAAGGGAAGAAAAAATCTGGACTTGGGATACGGAGTTTTTTCTCATGAGGATTTAAGTAGGTACATTATCCGAGAAAAATTAAATGTATATCCCGGATTGAAATGCCGTGAATGCAATCTCATCTGTATAAATGAACACGGAGATATTTATGGAGATGAGTTAATTGGAAAGTGCGATAAATGCGTCAATTTTGGAGTCCCGTTTCCGAAAGAGTCCATGTATGATTTCAAAAGTAATCCGGAAGCATTGGTTCAGAACCTCACTTATGATCAAGCCATTGCATTTTATCACTGGAGTTATGTAAAGGGATATCGAACTCCGAAGGATTCTCCAATCCCAGAATTTTATTGCCCATCCAAAGAAGAATTCGAAAAAGTTCAAAAAGGAGAAAAGATTCCAGTTAAGAATATAAAAGTCGAATATCCAACACCTCTTTTTAGGTATGTTGTTCACGTATTTTCAAAAAACTAGCTCTTGAGAATCCAATTAGACTCAAAGATTTATTCCAAGAGATAATCTGACTTTTGTAAATTTGAAACAAATGAAAAATTTATTTATCGCCATTTTATTGTGTTTTAGTTCGATTTCATTCACGCAGGTGTTTGATACGGTTTATTTATATCGAGACACCATCCATCAAGGAAATGTTATTTTGAATGTGGTATCTTTTTCACCAGTTGATTCTTTTGTGACTACAAATGCAGTCATCAATATGGACGCAGGTGAAACATTGAATTTAACTGTAATTAATCGAGATACTGTTGATCATTCATTGGTCATTGATGATTATATCGAGTCCAATAATTCTGTAGCGGTGAATGATACCGTTGATTTTGTTTTCCAACCTAGTGAAAATGGAACATTCAGATATTACAGCGGAACGGATCAAGGAAAATATTTAGGAGCTTCCGGGATTATTTTGGTCGGCTATCAAAATTACAGTCGTTTTTACTGGAATTTGTATGATCATAACGATACTTTGGCTTCTGAGTTTGCCAATGGGACCGCTACTGGTTTCCCCACAGAATATCGGCCTTCAGTGTTTTTGATCAATAATTATACTTTTCCTCACACCTTGACGGATACTCTAAGTTATGTTACAGGAAATGTAGGGGATACGATTGTGATTGCATGCATAAACTCGGGATATATGCCGCATTCTCTTCACTTTCATGGTTATCATGTGAGAATTGAATCGGTAAGAAAGAGAACTCATACTTTATTTTGGGATAAAGACACTTATCCATTGATACCAGGTGAAGCTGTTCTTTTTCGCCTGATACCGGATCAAGAAGGCATGTATCCGGTTCATGACCATAATTTAATTACGGTTACAAATACAGGTGCTTATCCCGGAGGAATGATTACCAGATTAAATATTCAGCCATGAGAAGGATTTGCTTCATTATATTAACCATTTTCCCTTTTCTATTGATAGGGCAAGTAGAGCATGTTTATTTGCAATCTAAAATGGACGCAACGATAACGCTTTCGGATGGACACCAAACAAATTTTTGGGGTTACGGCTACCAAAGTACGAATCCAAATGCTAGAGTTACTTTACCTGCACCGAAATTGGTTTTTGAAAAAGGAGATAGCGTTGTAATTCATTTCTACAATAATTCACCGGAAGATCATACGATTCACTTGCACGGTTTGGATGTTAATCAAGTGAACGATGGTGTACCTTCCACCTCTTTTGCAGTTGGTAGTCAAGACTCTGTAAATTACAGTTTTCGAGTTTCGCATACGGGAACATATTTGTACCATTGCCATGTGCTTACGAGTTTGCATTTGACGATGGGGATGTATGGAATGATTGTGGTTACAAATGGGGATGATCATCTTTATGATGGAGGACCAAAATACAACAGAGAATTTGATTATTTGACTTCAGACATGAAAAGAGCAGTCAATGATAATCCCCTTTCACCTGGTGATTTCTTTCATATATATGCCGACTACTTCATGCTTAATGGAAAAGCCGATCAGCAGATTTTTGATGATACAACTCTTTCTATTGATTATAGACCTGCTGACACCATGGTTTTTCGAATTGGAAACATTGCCTATTCATGTACGAAATGGATTTTTCCAGATGAATTGGACGTGACAGTTTATCAATCAGATGGAAGAGAAGTTCCCGTTTCATTTCAAGCTGATACTTTGATGGTATATCCTGGAGAACGATTTACTGCAATCGCAATTCCAAATGGTATTTTTCAAGATACAATTGAAGTGGAATATTGCAATATGTCTGATGGTTCAACCGATGGTGTAAATAAAATTCCAATTCGCCTAGATCCTGCACATTTAAGTTTAGAGGAAACTTTATCTGAGGAGCTCAATCCGCTGAAGATTTTTCCAAATCCAGCTGAGAACTATTTCAAGGTTGAGGTGCAAGATGATCAATCTAAATTAAAGGTGGTGGATATGCAAGGACGAATTATTATTCAAAAGTCATTGGATAAAGGAATTCAAACGATTAGGACTTCTGATTTGGAGTCAGGAGTTTACTTTGTTTTCTTGAATTCCAGACAAACGCAATTAGTTATCTCCAAATAAATTTAGCATCCGTTTTGTGAAATTTTCTTCTTTTCTTCCCTATGAGATATGGGAGTTGAAATTCATAAATGTTCGTATCGGTGGAAAGACATTGAGAATGATCAGACAAATAATTTGTGTGCGCATTGTCAGGTTTGTGTTCCCGATATTTCGGATCAGCCTCTTGAAGAAGTTGAAGAACAATTTTATGAAGAAACTTGTACCAGAATCCACGACCGACATCTTACTGAAAATGGGGAACAGTATTTTTTCATCAATAAAGTGGAATCCCGTTTTCGAGATTTTGGTTGGCTGCGACTAGCTTCCGTAACTGTGTTTGTTTATTTGCTGGTCACAGGCTGTTATCACAGGAAAACAGCCGGTGTTCCTGCTTACTCAGAGAAGAACTACTACGAAAATCATTATAATGGAAAAGGAGATCACAATTCAAAAATGTCCATACAAGTGGGGCGAGATCAAGAATAAGGACAGCAATAACTTTTGTAAATATTGCAAAACCAATGTACCCAATTTGTCCAATAAGTCGATTTCCCAAGTTGAACTTGAAATGGACAAATATACCTGTGCCCGTTTTCATGAAAGGCATTTAACTCAGAATCGTAAGCACTATTATTTCATCAACACTTTTGAATCCAAATTGGAAAAATGGGGATGGGTGAAAGCCGCTGCTTCTATTGTACTTGTGTATTTATTTATAGTAGGGTGTGGGAAT
>JAUICI010000183.1 GCA_030427935.1 Bacteroidia bacterium
ATCTTTTTTGCATCACCAACCTACCGATAGCCAGATTCTTAGAAGATTTGGAAAAACAGGGAATGGCAGAAACTTATCAGCAAAAATTAATGGACGTTTTCAATCCTGCCACTCTAGATCAGCTCATGTGCAGAAATACGCTTTCCATTTCATACGAAGGCAAAGTCTTCGATTGTGATTTCAATCAGATGCTAAAAATCCCTTCAAAAAATATTCACCATGTTCGTGATCTGACGAAAGAAAACACTTCAAAAAGAAGCATACGCACTGGAAATCACTGTTTTGGATGCACTGCTGGAGAAGGCTCAAGTTGTCAAGGAGCTTTAAGTTGATGAATTTCATCTTGAAAAACCAGAAAATTCAGTAGCCCATATTAGCTAATTGTTCAAAGATTCTTTTAGATTTGGATATAGAACAAAAGAAGAATGAACGCAATCGTACTCTTTTTCAAGAATCCTAGAAAAGGACATGTAAAGGGTAGACTCAGTAAGCAAATCGGAGAAGACAAGGCTCTGGGGATCTACAATCAACTGTTACTTAGAACTTTAAAAATCACTAGAAGTTTAAAGAAAGAACATGATGTCTATTATTATTGTGATGAGAATGAAAATGTTTTTGATTTAGATAATTTTCATGTTCAGGAAGGCGATTCATTGAGAGATCATATTAAAAACGCAGCCGATAAGCACTTAAAGGATCATGAAAAAGTAGTTCTCATTCCCTCTGATTGTTTTGATCTCACAGCGGAAGATTTGGAAAAAGCTTTTGAAGTTCTAGATCAGAAAGATGTTGTTTTTGGTCCGGCTACAGATGGAGGTTTATATTTGATAGGATTGAAAAATGAAATGGACTATCTATTTGAAAGCATTCCAATTAACTCACCCAATATTCTTCATTTCATGATTGATGAATTGTCAGAAAAAGGAATGTCCTATTCTTTATTGGAAACCAGAATTGACGTTGATACAGAAGATGATCTACGCCACACCGATTTAAATTTTTAAAGAGATTTCTCTTCTTCGGGGAAAACTTTAACTTTATCTAAAATTTTTGAAAAATGTCTAAAGAAGTCTATATAGTTGATGCTGTTCGTACAGCAATTGGTAATTTTTGCGGAAGCCTTTCTTCAGTGAGAACAGATGATTTAGGAGCCGTAGTGTTAAAAGAAGTTGTTGCTCGAAATTCCAGCTTGGATCCGGCAGCAATCGAAGATGTCATTTTTGGATGTGCCAACCAAGCAGGTGAAGACAACAGAAATGTTGCAAGAATGTCTTTATTATTGGCAGGACTACCCTATTCCATTGGAGGCGAAACAGTCAATCGTTTGTGTTCTTCAGGAATGGCTTCAACGATAAATGCGGCTAGAGCAATCAAAGATGGCGCTGGAGAAATTTACTTATCCGGAGGTGTTGAGAACATGACTAGAGGTCCATGGGTAATCTCAAAAGTTTCTAAACCCTTTGGTAGAGACGCTCAAATGCATGACTCTTCCTTTGGATGGAGATTCATCAATCCAAAAATGAAAGAGCTTTATGGAGTTGATGGTATGGGTCAAACCGCTGAAAACCTAGTAGACCTTTATAAAATTTCAAGAGAGGACCAGGATCAATTTGCTTATTGGTCGCAAATGAAGGCCACAAAGGCACAAGAATCAGGCAGATTGGCTGAAGAAATTGTAGCCGTTGAAATTCCTCAAAGAAAAAAGGATCCGATCATATTTGAAAAAGATGAATTCATCAAACCAACTACATCATTAGAAGTTTTAGGGAAACTTAGAACAGCTTTTAGAAAAGAAGGTGGGACAGTTACAGCTGGAAATGCATCAGGATTGAATGATGGTGCGGCGGCAATTTTATTAGCTTCTGAGCAAGGAATGAAAGATCATGGTTTAAAACCAATGGCCAGAATTGTTTCTGCAGCTGTTGCCGGCGTTGAACCTAGAATTATGGGGATTGGTCCCGTTCAAGCATCAGAAAAAGCCTTAAAACGAGCTGGATTAACTTTGGATGACATGGACATCATTGAATTGAATGAAGCCTTTGCTGCTCAATCACTTGCATGCACACGAGCTATGGGATTGGCAGACGATGATCCAAGAATCAACCCGAATGGAGGAGCCATTGCGATTGGTCACCCACTTGGAGTTACAGGGGCAAGAATCCTTCAAACTGCTGCTATAGAATTACAGAAAACCAATAAAAGATATGCATTGGTAACCATGTGTATTGGAGTTGGACAAGGATATGCGACGATTATTGAAAAGGCTTAGCCTTTTTTAGGATATAGGTAATAGGAATAGTTAATAGGTTTTAGGAGGTAAGGTTTTGGAGAATTTTCTTTCAAGTCTTACCTCCTTTGATTTTTATCCAATTGGTTGATTATCTTCTATCTTTTTTTGTTTCTGACTTTATTTACGATTGAAGTCATGATTTTTAGTAATTCATGAACCAAGCTGATAAGTTTATTCTCTTGTTGAACATTAATAAGTTGAACTCTCGACATTAACCTTAACCAAAATTCAGTTTCTGAAGCTTCTTTGAGTGATATTTTATATTTGTGAATGTAGTCTGAATCGCTTTCCGCGTATTTTGCCTCAGCAATGTTAGCTCCAATAGAAGAAGCGGATCGCATGATTTGATTGGAAATTATATATTCATTTTCCTCTTTCTGCAGTCTTCTAGTTAACTCAAATATTAATGCTGCAAATTCAATTGTTTTGTCTTGTACCATGTTGTTTTTTCTTCAAAACTATCTCTAACTCATCAATCTATAATTCTAAAAAACACTTATATCCGTTTAAATTGACTACACCCCCACCAATTCCTACACCTATTAACTATTCCTATTACCTATTACCTATTACCTAACCGACCCCTTTTCTTGGAAAAATCCATTTTTTTCCTTATCTTCTAGGGAATCAATCAAAAATCAGAGAGCTTATGAGGAGAAGGATTATACTATCGATCGATGGAGGTGGAATACGAGGCTTGATTCCAATTGCCATCTTAAAACGACTTAATGACCTATCAAAATACAAACTACAGGAAAGCATAGATTTATATGCTGGAACATCAACTGGGGCCTTAATTGGAGGTGCATTGATGCTGAAAACGGAGCTTGGCTATGTATACAATATCACGGATATTCTGAACTTATATACTTTCAGGTCTAGTGCAATATTCAAGGTTTCGGAAAACTCGGGAAAAAACCCACTTCGAATAATCATGGACAAAACTTTCCAGGGTTTGACTGTTCAGGATCAGAAGCATGATTTTCTTTTTACAGCAGAAGACAATAATTATGAGTCTTTGCACACCATTTCAAATTTTGACTCCGATTATAATGAAGTTCGTTTAAGTGATTTATTGTTGGCTTGTTCAGCTATAAAGGGCTATTTCGACCCAGTGGCTATCAATGGCAGATCGCTTTCGGATGGAGTAACTGTGATGAAAAATCCAAGTTTGATTGCCTACGAGCATTATAAGGCTATTTTTCCGAATGATGAATTGATCTTATTATCCATGGGAACCGGGGATGTAAGCACTTTTTATGACGATGACATCGAGAAGTCTGTGGAAGAAGTTGATCAAAGACTCAAAGAAATCAGTGAACAAAACCCGATGTTGAAATACTACAGAATCCAACCAAAACTGAAATTCGCTAAACCCGACATGAGTGATACAAGTCCCGAAAACATCGAGAATTTATTGATCGATGCACAAAAGTTTTTGACCTACAACTCAGACTTGATTGATCAAGTTGCGACTGATTTAAAAAGACCTAAAGTTGATCCAGGAAAGACAGGCTAGTCTTGACTAGTTCTTGTGCTTCAGGGGGCAATTCTTTTGTTACAAATGGATGTGCGGTGTTGAAGGTATGTGTGCCATTTGGAATCATGTGTAGCTTGGCCTTAGACCAATTTTGTAATCTATCCGCATTATCCATCGTAACTGCTTGATCCTTTTCTCCATGTATGATTAACCAAGGAATCTGAATGGATTTAGCTGCACTTTCAATATGCAATTCCTTTCTATTTTCTATGAAATCCTGATAAAAAGCATACAGATGAGGCATTTGCTGTTTGGTGCGCCCATTTTCAACATACATCACCCCTTCCTTTTTCCATTTCTCTAAATTCTCTCCTTTTGGAAATCGTTCTTCAATATCTGCGATAGCCGCCCAAGTAATCAAACCATCAATCTCATTTTGTATTCTGGAAGCCGCCAATATCACATCTCCCCCTCCTCTACTGTGACCAATTAAAACCTTTTTGGAGTCATTCCACAATTCCTGAAAGTTCAATTTGAAATTCTCTAAAACTGTAAGAATATCTGATACCTCCTTTGAATATGTGTTTCTTGAAAACGCTTCGAGATCTGGGAAATCTATGGGGTTTTCTGTTGTACCTCCGTTATGACTCAAATTGAACTTCACAAAAGCATATCCTGATAAAACGAATTTCTTTTCTATTGCATTCCATGGTCCCCAGTCTTTATAACCTTTATAGCCATGAACAAAAAAAACGATCTTCTTTTTAAAATTTTCAGGGATAGTAATATCTATAAGGGATTCCCTATTATCACTTCCCACAAATATTTCGTTCTTTATTCTAATCATACCAAATAGCTTCTTATCTTTACAGCCCAATTCAAGCATAAAAATAAAAGGAATTTGAAAATATCCGCATCCATTTATTCAAACAAAAATGATCATTTGGAAAAGATCATTGAAGACCTTGAAAACCACCATATGGATATGTTTCATGTCGATTGCAAGGATGATTTAGGGGTTTTTGCCGATATTGATTTCATTACTTCCAAATCTGACATCCCTTTGGATGTGCACATTATCACGAGTACTCCAGAACCCTTCTATGAAGAAATCAGAAAAAGATCCATTCACAATCTCTGTTTTCAGCATGAAGATCTACCAACAAAAGAATTGCCAAGCGATTTGAATGTGGGAAGACTTGGGGTTGCAATTACTACTAATACAGAGATTGAAGTCTTTGAAAATTATAAGGATGTTTGTGATTATATCTTAATCATGGCCACGATTCCTGGAGAATCAGGAGGGAAATTTGACAAAAGAAACTTCAAAAAGATTCGAGATTTTCAGAATAAATATCCCGGGAAAAAGATTTTTGTTGATGGTGGAGTAAATGGTGAAGTCAGCTTTATACTTCGAAACATGGGGGTTTATTCTTCAGTTTCCGGATCCTATTTATTCAATTCGAGTAGTATTGGGTCGGCCTTACTGAATCTCAAAACTCGAGAAGTTGAGTCTCATTTCTTAGTAAAAGATTTTATGGTGAAATTGGATGAATGTCCGGTTATACTTGACAAGCACATTAATTTACAACTCGTATTGGAAACCATTGAAAAAGGACGAATGGGCTTTACCATGGTGGTTTCGGACTCTGGAAAACTAGAAGGGATTATTTCCAATGCAGATATTAGAAAAGCCCTATTGGACAATATTCAACAGATGGATTTATTAGACATTCAAAAATATATCAACAGAAACCCAAAAGTTATTGATGAGGAATTTACTGTAAAGGAGATGATCTCTTATGTAAAACAGCAAAGCATTCCTCTCATGTACCTACCGATAAAGGATTCCCAAGGAAATGCAAAGGGAATCATCACATTCATGAATTTAATTAAAGGAGAATTATGATCATACAATTGAAAGAAAACCTTTCAGCAGATAAAATTGCAGAATTAGCAGAGAAAGCAAAGGCATTTCATATTTACGATGGAGACAAAAGTGTTTTAATTACTTCATCTGGAGTAAAAGAAGTCCCAGCCGGAATTGAAGAATATGCGACAAATAGCTGGGCATTTCCAAACGACATGCAGTTGGCTTCTAGAGATTACCAATCAGAAACCAGAGAAGTGAAAATTGGAAACGTGACTATTGGAGGAAACACTGGAAATACAATTGTAATTGCAGGCCCTTGTTCCGTAGAGTCTGAAGAGCAAATCGAAGAGTCTTCTGCCATGCTTTTATCTCATGGTCTTACCTCCTTACGAGGTGGATGCTACAAACCAAGAACTTCTCCTTATTCTTTTCAAGGTATGGGAAGAGAAGGACTTGAGTTACTAGCAAAAATGCGCGAGAAACATGGTTTAAGCGTTGTAACAGAAGTAAGAGACGCCACACATGTTCAAGATGTGATTGAATTGTCAGATGTTGTTCAAATTGGTGCAAAAGCCATGTATGATCAAGGAATCTTAAGAGCTTGCGCGAAAACAGATAAAGCGGTTTTGATCAAAAGAGGTTTTGGAACAACGACCCAAGAATGCGTACAAGCAGCGGAATTCGTGCTTTCTGGAGGAAACACCAATGTGATGCTTTGCGAAAGAGGATTGAGAACGTTTGAACCAAACACCAGATTTACTCTCGACCTTTGTGGAGTTGCTTGGTTCAAGGAGAAAACGAATTTACCCGTAATCTTAGACCCTTCACACGCCATGGGCTACAGATATGGAGTTCCAGATTTGACTAGAGCTTGTACAGCCATGGGTG